>JAITRZ010000056.1 GCA_031288185.1 Coriobacteriales bacterium | reverse complement strand
AAAAGCCTGAAAAGGGCTGATTACGCTAGGGAAAATACTCACCAGAAATCCATGAATCTGTAGGCTTTTAGCTGGGGTTTTGGTGAAATTGATGCTTCGCAAACTGCGGAAAAAAGGATATTAGACAAAAACACTCACAAAGTCAAAAACAACACCTGCGCAGGCCAGGGCAAAACCCAGGGTGCTGATAAAGGGCAATTTTTGCAACTGCCAGACCACAGTAAAGAAAGCCTTCAGTGGCCCCCACCGGTTGCCTTATTTTTGCTATTAAAAAATGCCCGGCTGATGCTGCCTGACCGTACCACGACCCCCACGCTTTGAGGTTCAGGTGCTGGTTGAATCGCAAACAGCCTGACGCACAGTGAGGTGTTCATGAGCCCTCTATACGAGGCTCTTCTCAAACACTGCTCTAACACAAACGTGGTTGCGCAAGCATCTACCGTGGCGTAAAGTCCACGTTCTCATCCAGATCAAGCACAAAGCGGGTGAGGATCTTGACGGCGGCATCCAGATCGCTCAGTTTGAGAACTTCGGTGGGCGTGTGCATATAGCGCAACGGGATAGAGATCAGGCCGGCGACCTTGCCGCCACGCGAGAGTTGGATGGCGTTAGCGTCGGTGCCGGTGGCGCGGGCCTCAGGGCCAATTTGATAAGGAGCGCGCGCCTTTTCAGCCGCCGCTACCAGGCGCTCAAACAGTACTGGGTTGATATTGGGACCGCGGCCCAACAGGGGGCCCTTGCCGCAGACGGCCTCGCCATACTTGCGCTTGTTGATATCGGGATAGTCGGTGGCATGACCTACTTCGGCGCTGATACCGATGGTTGGGTTAACGCCATAGGCCGAGGTGATGCCGCCGCGCAGGCCGATTTCTTCTTGTACGGTGCCAGCCGCTATCAATGCGCTCAGGGCACCACCGGCCTTTTTGACCTCTTCTAAAACGCGCACGGCGATCCAGACACCAATCTTATCATCAAAGGCACGGGCGACGGCAAAGCCTTCGCCAAACTGCTCAAAACCCACACCGTAGGTAATGGCATCGCCAATACGCACCACCTTCTTGAGCTGCTTGCCGTCCAGGCCCACGTCAATAAACAGGCTTTCCATCTTGGTTACTGCCTTGCGCTCATCAGGCTCTATCAGGTGAATCGGCTTGCGACCCATCACACCACGCAGCAACTGGCCAGGCGTGGCATCAGGCCCGGTGGGGTAGACATTCACGCGCATCCCCGGCAAGATGGCGGCATCCACGCCTCCAATTGGCTCAAAACTGATAAAGCCCTCTTCTGAGATATAGGTGACCATCAGGCCTACCTCATCCAGGTGGCCGGCTATCATCACACTGAGGCCCTGGCTGCGGCCTGGCAAACGAGCATGTACACTGCCCAGAACATCAGTTTGAATGTCACGGGTGCTCGCCATCAGACGCTGGCGCATGATGTCGGCGGCGGGCGTTTCAAAACCTGAGGGCGACGGCGCCTGGGTCAAATCCTGCAAGAACTGTAGGTCTTTCTTATTCATATTTCGCCTTTCCTGCCCAAACACTCTGTCCGGGCGTTTTGGAAACAGGGACTGAGCCTGTCACTGCGCTAAAAAAACCCAAGATACCAGTTCATCAGCGTATTGCCAAGCAGGCTGCTCACGGCGATGCCCATACACAGGGCCGGGCCAAAGGCAAAATGCTCCTTGCGCCCCTTGCGTCTGGTCGCCAGCAGAAAGATTCCGTAGATGCCGCCAATCAGGATGCCAATGAACACAGCCACGATAACAAGCTGCCAACCTAACAAAAGCCCTGCCGCCGCCATCAGCTTAACGTCCCCCAAACCAAAAGCGCCGGGAATAAATAGGGCCAGCAGCAGCATGGGTAGGCTAACGCAGAATGCCCCTATCACATGCGCAGGCCAGTCGTAGCCGGCAAAGGGACCAAGGCCCATACCTATAAGCCCCAGGGCTGCCAGCCAAATGCTCAAAGAATCAGGAATTTCCATGGTGTCGGCATCGATAAAACTAACAAGCAACAAAACGCAAAATACGATAAACAGCAAAGCTGCGCTGATGCTGGCGGCTATCAGCGCCGGCACAGCAGGCGGCAACCAACCAGCAAGCAGGCCCAACTCAGAGGCTGTGGCGCCTGATGTTAGCGAGGCCGCTCCCTCAGGCAGCATGAAGGCTACCGGAGGTAAAAGGGCGCAGTAGCACAGCAGGGCTGAGGCTGCCCCCAGCACTTCCACCAGGGCATAGCGTGCCGATATGGGCGCGTGGCAGTAACGGCATGTGCGGCCCAAGAACAGGTAACTAAACACTGGAACCATATCCAGCGCCTTAAGCTGGTGTTCACAGTGTGGGCAGAAGGAATGGCCCTTGACAAAGCCGATACCTCGCGGCAGGCGATAGATGACCACGTTCAAAAAACTGCCGATGACCGCGCCGAGGATACCAGACGCGACCAGAAACAGGATGCCCAAAGCATTTATCATACGTTAGTCCAATGGTTGTAGAAGGTAGCGGCGGCGCTCTTCCCTGACCCGCTTGGTCAGGGTATCGACAGCGGTTGTTTGGTCGATAGCTGTCCTGATGCCACTGGCTCGCTCCTTCAGCTCTATCTGCCCGGCTTCAAGGCCGCGCCTGCCAACAAGCACCTGATAAGGCCAGCCAATCAGGTCAGCATCATTAAATTTGACACCGGCTCGCACATCACGATCATCCAGCACCACTTCGATGCCGCGCTCGGCCAACTGTTTGGCCAGCTGTTCAGCCGCTGGCTGCACCAGGTCATCGTGGACGGCCAGCATCAGGACAGCAACCTCAGCAGGAGCCACACTCAACGGCCAGATGATACCTGCGTCATCATGGTGCTGCTCTACGATTGCCGCCAGTGAGCGGCTGACACCCCAGCCATAGCTGCCCATGATAAAGGGTTGTTCATTACCATCCTCATCCATATAGGTGGCCGCGAGAGACTCGGAGTATTTTGTGCCCAGTTGAAACACCTGACCCACCTCTATGCCCCGCTGCCCTTCAAGGGGCTGGGAACACAGCGGGCAGAGGTCGCCGGTTTGGGGTGCAGCAACATCAATCCACCGCTCGATAGTGAAGTCACGGCCCGGCGTGGCATAGGCCAGATGGTAGTTGGGCTCATTGGCCCCAACCAGCCAAAATGGCAGCGCTTCCAACGAGCGATCTGCGTATATTCTAAGTTCCTTTGGCAACCCCACCGGGCCGATGAAGCCTTTGATCAGGCCAACCCTGGCCAGACCTTCGTCATCCAGAGGTTCAAATTCTGCTAAATCATCAGGTAATTTTAGCACGGCAAGTTCATGACTGCCGGGCAAAAACACCACACTGGGTTGCCCATCGGCAGCCCTACCCGCCAGGGCCTTGACGGTGGCACGTTCCTCTATCTGCAAGAACCGCGCCAGCGCGGCAATGGTACCCACATCGGGGGTAGAGAGTCGACGAGCGGCGGGAATGGTACCACAACCTGTTTCCAAAACCCCATCGGGATCATAAGGTTGGGGCACTATCCGCGCGCTGGCTGCCTCTGCATTAGCAGCAAAGCCACAGGAGCAATAGAGGATACGGGCCTCGCCGGCCGGCGCGAGAGCCATGAATTCCCGCGTTACCTTACCACCAATCTGGCCACTATCGGCTTCCACTGCCCGCCAGGTCAATCCCAATCGCTCACAGATCCGGCCGTAGGAACGGGCCTGATCGTCATAATGCTGCTGCAGGGACGCATGGCTGGCATGGAAGCTGTAGGCATCCTTCATTAAAAACTCCCGGGCCCGCAGCAGGCCAAAGCGTGGACGAATCTCATCACGGTACTTCCACTGAATGTGGTAGAGCGACTGAGGCAACTCACGATAGGAACGCAGCTCGTCCCGCACCAGCACGGTGATCAATTCTTCCTGCGTGGGGCTAAGCGCAAAGCTGTGCTCATGACGGTCCTTAAAATGCATCAGCTCCGGACCGTAAACCTCCCAACGCCCACTCTCATACCAGAGTTCAGCGGGCTGGATGATGGACATCAGCATTTCCTGGGCGCCGATTGCGTCCTGTTCCTCACGCACTATCTGCTCCAATTTACGCAACGCACGCATTCCCAGGGGTAAAAAGGAATACACGCCGGAGGCTACCTTACGAATCATCGCGGCCCTAAGCAGCAGCCGATGAGAGGCGAGCTCAGCATCCACCGGATCCTCACGCAACGTAGGCGCATACAAACGGCTAAGGCGGATGATGCGAGTATCAATCAGGGGCATCGTTTTCTCCTAACCCAAACAACAGCTGGTGCAAGACAGCAAGTGGTCGTCGCGAACGATCGGCCTGTTTCCTGCGAGGGACAACCTACTTGGGCAAAACAGCCTCTGGCGCGGATAGCCCATTACCGGGTCACCACTTAGTTGGGCTCTACCGTTTGGGCAAGAGACAGGCTGGCAATCTCACTGAGCAAAGCCTCGACTATCTGTGATTCGTCTACAGTATAAAGGACTTTGCCGGCTTTGAAGATTGCGCCCTGGCCCCTGCCGCAGGCCACGCCAACATCAGCCCTGCGAGCTTCTCCGGGGCCATTGACCACGCAGCCCATCACCGCGACCGTTACCGGCAGTTGTACCTCTTTAAGGCGTTGTTCTACCTTGGTGGCGATGCCAATCAGGTCAACCTCACAACGCCCACAACTGGGGCAGCTGATGAGATAGGGATGGCGCTGCCTAAGTTCCAGGGCACTGAGGATTTCCCAACCCACGCGCGCTTCTTCAAGGGGTGAGGCGGTGAGCGAAACGCGCAAGGTGTCGCCGATGCCCTCTTCCAGGAGGCTACCGATACCAATGGCCGACTTAACCGTACCAGCCAGGCTGACACCAGCTTCAGTAATGCCCAGATGCAGGGGAAATTCAGGCAATTCACGCGACAGGGATCGGTAGGCAGCAAGCGTGTCCGGCACGCTGGCAGCCTTGACAGACAACACCAGCTGCTCAAAGCCGCGTAGGGCGCAGTGCTCAGTAAATTCCAGGGCTGAGGCCACCAGTTTCTCAGCCAGACTCAGCCGCCGATCATCCTGATAACGTGGCGCCAGGGAACCGGCGTTGACGCCGATGCGAATGGGAATATCGGCCGCGTGGGCGGCATCCAGAACCGCGTTGAGCCTGTCAAAGCCACCGATATTGCCAGGGTTGATGCGCAATTTTGCGGCTCCTTGAACGCTAGCAGCTACCGCCAGCCGGTAGTCGAAATGAACATCTGCAACCACGGGTAATGGCGACAACGCGCATATCTGCTCAAAGGCAGCAAGGTGCTGGGACGAGGGAATGGCTACTCGCACTATCTCACAGCCCTGGCAGCGGAGCGCGTCTATCTGGTTGAGGCAGGCCGTAACATCGGCAGTGCGCGTATTGAGCATCGATTGCACGGCGACGGGCGAGCCGCCACCAAGAGACAACGTGCCTATGCGTATTTGGCGGGTTTTATCCCTGGCATTGTTCAAAACTGCAAATCCGTTTCGCTGTTTCTCAAACCCCTTTTGGCCGTACTGTTTAGCGTGGTGGCAGCAAGTTGACCTGATCTTTCAGCATGACATCGTGAGCGCCACCTTCGATGATCGACGTCGATGAAATAAGGGTCAGCTTGGCCTTTGTCTGAAGCTCCGGCAGGGTACACGCACCACAGTTACACATTGTGGAACGCATTTTTGCCAGCGTTACCCCCACGTTGTCTTTTAAGGAGCCGGCATAGGGGACATAGGAGTCAACACCTTCTTCAAAGGTTAGCTTCTTTTGGGCATCGTAGGCCAGACTGGTCATAACAGATGGCCCAGGGGCATCTGATTGCGCCTGGGCTGCGGTATCGTGGGTATAGCGCTGCCAGTTGCGGGCGCGCACACTACCTTCACCCCAGTATTCCTTCATATAATTGCCATTTACAGTAACCTTATCAGTAGGGCTTTCATCAAAACGGGCAAAATAGCGGCCCAGCATTAGGAAATCAGCGCCCATCGCCAGGGCCAGCGTCATATGGTGGTCATAGACGATGCCACCATCAGAGCAGATGGGTACGTAGATGCCTGTCTCCTTTAGATAGTCATTGCGCGCCTGCGCCACTTCGATAACGCTGGTGGCCTGACCGCGCCCGATACCCTTCTGTTCACGGGTGATGCAGATAGAACCGCCACCGATGCCAACTTTCACAAAGTCCGCTCCAGCCTCAGCCAGAAAGCGAAAGCCCTCCCTGTCTACAACGTTACCAGCGCCCACACGTACCTCTTCGCCATACTGCTCGCGAATCCATTGAATGGTGCGCAGCTGCCACTCACTAAAGCCTTCGCTGGAGTCAATGCACAAAATGTCGGCCCCAGCCGCTACCAGCGCTGGTACCCGCTCGGTGTAGTCATGGGTGTTGATACCCGCTCCAACCCGATAACGCTTTTTCTCGTCCAGGTTTTCGAGGGGATTTTCCTTGTGCGAGTCATAGTCCTTACGAAACACGATGTAGAGCAGATGGTCATCATCATCCACAATGGGCAGAGCGTTGAGCTTGTTGTCCCAGATAATATCGTTGGCCCGCCTGAGAGAGGTGTCTTTTCCTCCAACCTTTATCTTTGAGCGCGGCGTCATAAACTCGCTGACCTTGGCGTGAGTTGGGGTGCGACTAGGGCGATAATCACGACTAGTCACAATGCCAAGCATCCTGCCGTGGGAGGTGCCATCGCTGGTCACCGGCATCGTGGAATGTCCACTCTTTTCCTTGAGCGCCAGCACATCGGCCAGGGTCTGGTCAGGGCTTACATTGGAGTCACTAACAACAAAACCGGCCTTGTAATCCTTGACGCTAGTGACCATTTGTTTTTCCGCTTCAATACTCTGTGAAGCAAAGATAAAGGACAGCCCGCCTTCCCGGGCAAGGGCGATGGCCATGTCAGCATCGCTAACGCTTTGCATGATCGCTGAAGTCAACGGGATATTGAGCCTTAACTTTGGCTGCTCCCCTGCCCGGTAACGCACCAAAGGAACAGACAAATCAACATTTTGCGGAATACACGCAGCACTGGAATAACCGGGTACCAACAGGTACTCATTAAAGGTATGCGC
Organism: Coriobacteriales bacterium; assembly: GCA_031288185.1. Lineage (GTDB taxonomy): Bacteria > Actinomycetota > Coriobacteriia > Coriobacteriales > UBA8131 > JAITDU01. The sequence goes on along the minus strand of JAITRZ010000056.1, from coordinate 35,007 downwards.
TGCATCTTCATAAAAATAAGCCATTGCTTTTGTGTGACTTCCTTTACTTCAGGTTTCTGGAAACGTCGCTGGTGCTCGCTACCAAAGGGCCAGGCACGCTACCCCTGACATCGCGGCTGCTTCTAGCAATAGCGACGATGCCCGCTGGCGATGTGCGCCCGTGCGCTACGACTTGTGGCCGTCGTTAAAGCCCCGGCGCGCTACCGTTTGTGGGTGTTATAAAGCCCTGGCGCAACTACCACTTGAGGCCGTCGTTAAAGCCCAGGTTAACGTGCATGGCGTCACAGAAGGGCTTGTTTTGAGAACCACCACAGCGACAGAGGGCGTAGCGGTTGCGCACTTCGTACGCGCTTCCATCAGCGGACTTTAGCGGCAGACGGCCTTTGACAAAGAGCGGGCCAGAACACTGCTTGTCCGGATCCTCCAAAACGTCAATCTCCGGCTCAAAGGACGGCTCGATCTCAGCGTAGTCAGCACGCTTGTCGTGTTGTACCAGCCGGCCCGCCGGGCAATCAATCGCCGCCTTGATGGCCTCTTCACGCAATCGCTCGTTGCCGCTTTCCTCGGTCAACGTCCATACATCGCCATCTTCACGATGACAAAAGCGCGCAAAGGCACAGCGGTTGTCGTCATACAGATCCAGGGTAGGACCGGTAAATACCTCTACCCGCTCATCAAAAGGCACCTTTGATGCCACTTCCGTGCCGTCAAAATGAGCCGCAGTGTGGCTACCGTCACAAAAGGGCATGTTCTTGGAGTGCCCACACCGACACAGCGCGTAATTTTGGGCCTGGGGCAGGCTTTCACCCTCATGGTATTCACGATGGTGTCCCACGCTCACCATTACCTTGTGGTCAAGTTTAACACCACCTGACACCAGGTAAGGTCCGTCCTTGACAATCTTGATTTGCGGTTCATCACTCATCTTTGATCCTCCTCCGAGGTTTGCAAACGCTTACGGAAAATCCTCTACTTCTGTGGCTATTATACCCTTAATCTGCCCGTCTGACGCGAGGCGCAGGAGCCGGCGCAAACGGGCGGAGGGGCTGTGGGATGGTAAACCTATCGCGCTGGCAGAATTGCTCCCCTCAGCAGGAGGACCCTAACGTACACCCGTCCCTATATCCTCCCAGGAACCGCCAGCGTCCTCGGTACGAATCTGGGCGCGTTTGATTTTACCGCCAATAGTCTTAGGCAACTCATCAACAAACTCAACAATACGCGGGTATTTGAAGGGAGCGGCGCTGTGTTTGACATGTTCCTGTAGTTGGCTGCGCAAGGTGTCAGAGGCTACATGCCCGCGGGCCAGCACAACGGTGGCCTTGACCACACTGCCGCGCAGGGCATCAGGGGCGGCGGTTACAGCGCATTCCAAGACTGCCGGATGCTCAATCAGTACGCTTTCGACCTCAAAGGGACTGATACGGTAGCCGGAGCATTTGACCACATCGTCACTGCGGCCCACAAACGTGTAATAGCCGCTCTCATCACGCCACGCCAGATCGCCCAGGTCATAGTAATCACCACCAACGGCCCTGGCCGTCTTTTGTGGATCTTTGTAATAACCTACAAACAGGCCGGGCGGGTAGTGTGTGCGCAAACCCGTTACACAGATGGTGCCTTCATCACCATCGGCAACCTCCTGGCCCTGCTCATTCAAGAGCCTGATCCCCATTAGCGGGGCCGGCTTGCCCATGGAGCCTGGGCGGGGTTCTACTCCCTTGAAGGTGGCCAGGAGTACGGGGCTTTCACTTTGGCCAAAGCCCTCACGGATAGACTTGCCGGTTAGCTTTTTCCATTGAATGCTGACCTCAGCGTTCAGTGGCTCGCCAGCGGTCGTGAAGGTTTCAACATGAGACAGATCAAAGGCACCAACATCTTCCTGCAGCAAAAAGCGATATATGGTGGGCGGTACACAAAACGTGCTGACACGGTAGCGTTCAATGCGTTCAAGGAGCTTTAGTGGCTCAAAGCGGCAACTATCATAGGCAAAGACCGGCGCTCCAGCCAGCCATTGTCCGTAGATCTTTCCCCAGCCAAACTTGGCCCAACCGCTATCCGACACGCTACAGTGCAGCTTATTTTCGCGTACCTGCTGCCAGTAGGTGGCGGTGAGGATATGCCCAAGCGGATGTATGAAGTTATGGGCGCACATCTTGGCAGGACCTGAGGTGCCACTGGTAAAGTAGATAAGCATGATGTCGTCATTGTGGGTGGGACGCTGCCCGCCCGGCAGTTCCCAACGGTCACTGGCCTGATTAACCAGGGCATCAAAGGATAACCACTCCGCACGTGCTGTGTCCCTGCCTAAAGGCGGTTTAGAGGCGGCGGGCTGAGGGGCAATAGACTCAGAAGTAACAGGTTCAAAGGCAAGATCCGTCCCATCTTTGCGGGAGAGGGGCTCAGATATGTCATCATTAAAAGCACTTTTAGCCCCTTCCGCGCCCGCTAAAATCAACACCTGTAGGCTGGGACAGTCCGGCAATGCTGCGGCCACCTGTTCCTGCACATAGCTGTCACGCAGGGCCACAAGCGCCTTGATGCCGGCGGCGTTGACGCGATAGACGATGTCTTTGGCATTGAGCTGATAGGTGGCTGGCACTACAATGGCGCCAATGCGATGCGCGGCTACGGCAGCAACCCAGTACTCCCAACGCTGCCTGAGCATTAACAGCAGGGCATCACCCTTGCCAACACCCAGTGAAACTAAGCAGTGAGCAAAACGAATGGACAGGGCCGCAATATGCGCAAAGCTGAAGGTGCGTTCATTATCATTGTCATCACACCAGACCAGAGCAAGTTTGTCGGGCTCAACGCGTGCCCACTCGTCTACCACGTCATAGGCGAAGTTGAAATTTTCCGGCACCTCGATAGAAAAACCAGTAAAGAAGTCCTCGTAGGACTGAAACTCGATACGAGGGCAGTATTTTTTAAGGATGTGATTCATTGCGGGGCTCATTTTCTCAGGGACTTTGACTTTTAGGATGGTGCGCGAGACAAAGAAGGTGCAACCGTAGCGCTTTTTGAGCTACCGGTCAGCCTGACCGCTGAGGAGCAGCCGCGCGCCGGGGGCGAGCTGTGCCGTCAATAAAAAGCGACACCGCTCCCGGAGAAACAGCCGCGCGCCGGGGATAGCCCTTCATTCGCAAATCACCGTTACAAAGGTCGCTGGCTGGGCGCCGCCACAGCGCTGACCGTGCGGTATCAACGGGTTAAAGTAGACGCTGTCGCCAATACCCAGTTCAATTTCCTTGTCAGCAAATACCAAGATGACCGTTCCCGCTGTTACGTAGTTAAATTCCTGACCCGCGTGGCTAACCAGTTCCGCTGGCGCATCGCTGGGATCCAGCGTAACAAGCAGTGGCTGCATTATCTTGCTCCCGTAGTTGTAGGCCAGGTCGCTAAAATGATAGCCGGCAAAACGGTCAACCTTGCGTCCCTGGCCGGCACGTACTACCTGATAGGTGTTCAAATGGCCGGAAGTACCAGTAAGGAGCGCCGCCATGTCCACCTTGCACAGGTGCGCCGCATGCATCAGCAGGCTAGCCGGAATGTCATAGCCGGTCTGCTCAAATGCCGCTAACTGCCCGGTGGTGACGCCAAGCAGTGTAGCAAAATCATCCTGGCTGTAGCCGCAGGCATCACGCAAACCAGCCAGGCGCTGGCCCAGCTCCTGTAGGTTGGCCCGGTAGTTGTCAGCTGTGGGCGTTGTCAGAGCAAGGGGAGCGGCTTCCAAGCTGCGGTCTGCGGCATCGCCATCGCCTGTGGCCTTAGGCCGTTTCATGGATGGCTGTTTCACCGACAGTCCTCCGTGCTTACATGGGCGCAACCGATAGCCAGGGCACGTTTATTGGCGCTGGCCAGTTCCTGACGCTTTGCCGAAATGCTACGATCAATAGCTGATTCAAGGATATCCCTATCCGCAAAGGCGGTTAGTTGCAGCAGTTTGCCAACCATGATCACGTTGGCCAGGCCTTTCAGATCGTTGTCCTCCGCCAGTTGGGTCGCGGGAATCTGCACAAAGCGGATGTCAGGGCGCAAGGGACAGGCATCCGCCATACTCTTATCCGCCAGCACCAGGCCGCCTATGGCTACCTTATTGATAAAGGCTTCCAAAGAAGGACGGTTTAGGGCGATCAGGACATCCGGGATACTGATAAGCGGCGAACCGATTGGCTCATCAGCCAAACAGACCGAGCAGTTGGCTGTACCACCGCGCATCTCTGGTCCATAACTGGGCAACCACGAAACCTCTCGGCCTTCCAGCAAACCGGCATAAGCAATTACCTTGCCGGCAAATAATATGCCCTGACCGCCAAATCCCGCCAGGATTATCTCCAGCTTGGGGCGCCCAATCGCGGGGTGGTTGGTTGAGTGGTTGGCCGGCGCTGTGGCGGCCGCCGCCACTTTCGCGTGGGCTGACGCTGAGCCCATCTCTGTCGCGCCGTTTTTGGTTGCGTTCATGGTCTCTCCCGCAAAATTACTCGCTGTTGTGGCCTGTCGGTTGTTTGTGGCCCGTCAGTCGCAAGCATAGTTTGGTTGTGGAATGGCTCTGTCTTTTTATGTGAGAGATAGCCTTTGTCTGTCCATACCAACGTTGTTTTGTTCTGGAGCGACTTCATCTCAGCCCTTTGCTCGTATGTCCTTGTAGACACCAAGCGGATAGTAGGGCAGCATGTTTTCGCGTAGCCAGCTCAAGGCGGCTATCGGCGTCATGCCCCAGTTTGTTGGACACGTGGAAAGCACCTCAATGATGCTAAAGCCCAAACCCTCACGCTGATAGTTGAAAGCCTGCTTAATGGCTTTTTTTGCCTTACGTATCGCCTTGGGCTCATCCACACTAACCCGTTGAGCCAAAGCCACACCATCCAAAGTGGCTAGAAGCTCGCAAACCCTAATGGGATAGCCGGCGGTATTCACGTCCCGGCCGTAGGGCGAGGTCTGTGTGACCTGTCCTGGCAGCGAGGTCGGTGCCATCTGGCCGCCTGTCATGCCGTAAATGGTGTTGTTGATGAAGATGAGCGTGATGTTTTCGCCGCGAGTGGCAGCGTGCACGGTTTCGGCCATGCCAATAGAGGCCAAGTCGCCATCACCCTGATAGGTAAAAACCAGGGCATCGGGCAACACCCGCTTAATGCCCGTTGCTACGGCCGGCGCCCTCCCATGGGCAGCCTGTACCATGTCGTTGGCATAAAAATCATAGGCAATAACTGAACAGCCCACGGGACAGACACCAACGGCATCTGTGTCGGCTTCCAGTTCTACCAGCGACTCAGCTACCAGACGCTGAACAATACCGTGGGTACAACCTGGACAGTAGTTTGTAATCTTATCCGTTAAACCCCGGCTCCGCTCAAACAGGATGTTATTTGTCTGCCGGCTCTCGCGCGTATCGCTGCCAGAAATCTGCGGCATGCTACCGGGATCATTACAAAGCGCCTGCGGTGCGGAAAGGGTATCGTCGCCAGCCATGGTTTATTCACCTCCTTCAGGCAAAGTCTCCACCAGACGGGAGTGAAAGGGCAGGATGCGAAACTGCTCGCCACTGAGGCTTTTGCGTATCGCCACCAGCACCTCATCAGGTGTTGGCATAATGCCCCCGCTGTGGCCAAAGAAGTTAACCGGACGCGCACACTGAACGGCCAGGCGCACATCGTCAACCATCTGGCCGGTGGACAGTTCCACGCACAGAAAAGCTGATGCCGTCTCAGCGGCAGCACAAATAACGTCGCTGGTAAAGGGCCAGAGTGTGATGGGGCGAATCAGTCCAACTCGCATACCCTGGGCGCGTGCGGACATAACAGCACTGAGGGCAATGCGCGCCGCCGCTCCATAGGCCACTACTATCAGCTCTGCGTCTTCTACGAACACCTGCTGGGCTTGTTGCTCACTTTCCTTTATCTGTTGATAGCGCGCGTCACGCTCAAGCACTCTATCCTCCAGAACCTGGGGATCAAGAGCCAGTGAATTGATCACGTTATGGGGTCGTTGCCCCTTTGTTCCGGTGGTCGCCCAGGGTTTGGGCGGGAGACAATCCGCATCAAGCGGCTTGGGCAAGACAACGGGTTCCATCATCTGGCCCAGCATCCCATCGGCCAGAATCATAGCCGGCATCCTGTAGCGGTCAGCAAGCTCAAAGGCCCGGGCCACCAGATCCGCCATCTCCTGGACGGTAGAAGGCGCAAACACCAACACATGCCCATCGCCATGTCCCGTTGCCCGGGTAGCCAGCCAGTAGTCAGCCTGGGAGGGCTGGATACCGCCAAGTCCTGGGCCACCGCGCTGGATATTAACAATCAATCCCGGCAGATCAGCCCCTATCATGTAGGAGATGCCCTCCCCCTTTAAGCTGATGCCCGGCGATGAGGACGATGTCATAACCCGAGCCCCGGCCGCAGCAGCACCGTAGACCATATTGATAGCCGCTATCTCACTTTCAGCCTGGAGATAGGTGCCGCCAACGTGAGGCATCTGCTTGGCCATATAAGCGGCCAGTTCAGTTTGGGGTGTGATGGGATAGCCAAAGAAAAAACGACAGCCAGCCCTAATGGCAGACTCTGCCAGTGCCTCATTGCCTTTCATGAGCACTCTTTTAGGCTGTAACTGTTCTTTGGTGGCCGGCGCCCTGTCTGGCGGCATCTTATTGTTTTGTATCAGGGCGTCCTCAGGCAAAACGTTCTCAGACATCGGCCTGCCTTTTTATCGTAATAGCCACATCCGGACAGCAAAGCGCGCAACTGAGACACCCGGTACAGCTGTCCTGGTCTACACAATGCGCCGGATGATAGCCTTTTTGAGTGATTATCTCCGTTTCCAACTGCATAATTTCCTGGGGGCAAAAATCGATGCAGAGACCGCATCCTTTGCAATAGTCGATAGTAACGTTTACGTAGGGCATGATTTTCTCCAAAGGGGAATGTTCCGGCTATTCTCTCACATCGCCCCTCCCTTTTGAAGGGTTCAGACAGCGACCGGCCATAAGCTCTCGCAGGCGGCAGCACGTCCGTCTGAGGGCCCCTTACTTGCCGCCTGCGTATCTCTGCCCCGTACTGCCTGCAGAAGATACAAACAAGGCATCAAAGCGTTCCAGTGCCAATGGCGATGCTATGCGTTACATGATGCCAGCCGGCTGATGCAAGTACGGGCAGATGCCTCAGCGCCAATGGCGATGACAGCTCATTGCCAGGGAGTACGGACAAAGCGTTGTACGGCAAAGAGCGGCAGTTGCTGGGAAAGGCCGCGCGCGCTCAATGCCCTTCCAACCAAAGCAAGCAGTGCCGGTGGCACCGCCAGACAGTAGATGGGCAAATTCGATGCTGAGGAGATGGCCAGTAGGTCATCGACGGAGTCCAGGATGGTTTGACTGTTGGTGTGCTGCTGAAGGTGCGTATTGCCAACCAGGGCATTGAGGCGCAATCCTGCGGCCCTGGAGATAGCCAACAGCATGTCCAGGTTCTGGCGCGGATCGGCTGTCTGGGGGCGCCTTAGATTGACAACCGCCAGTATCAGACCGGCCGCCCCCTCAAGACCGGTTGCATTGCCCGGTTCTGCACCCCACATCTGCCCGTCCGGCACAAAGGCAGCCAGGCTGGGCGCAAATCGAGCCAGCGCGCGAGCGCCCTCCGGATCGCCACCAACGTCAATGATGACCGGAGAGTCAAGACTGGCCGCGGCGATACGGGCTTCGATGCCGGGCATCAGGGCCGGAGCATCCAGATTGCTGGCACCAAAGATTGGGCCAAGAAATTTGACACCCCAGCTATCTAATTGCAGCCGGCTGTCGCTGGAACGAAAATAAGGATTAACAATATCAAGATCGATCAGCGAGGGTCGAGCACCCCCGTCGCTGAGATAACAGGCAAGGTTCAGAGCCAGATTGGTCTTACCGCTACCGTAGTGCCCACAGATAACAATCAACGGATAGGAAAACAGCCTATTCATCGTACACCAGCTTGCAAGACACCCAGCCGTTTTTCAGAGCACATCCAGATAGCGATCCAGCTCCCACTGAGAGACATCGGCGCGATAGGCCGCCCATTCCAAACGCTTATTGCGTACAAAGTAGCTGTGGATGTGCTCGCCCAGCACCTCACGCATCAGCGTAGAGGTTTCCAGATGATCCACAGCCTCGCCAAGACTGCCCGGCAACATGCGCACACCCTGCTGGACAAGTTCCTCTGGCGTGAGCTCATAGGCGTTAGAAGTAAACTCCGGTGGCAGCGACAGCTCTTCCTCAATACCCGCCAGTCCGGCGCCCAGCATGACCGCAAAGGCCAAATAGGGGTTGCAGGCCGGATCAGGGCTTCGTACCTCAATACGCGTAGCCGCGTCCTTGCCGGGTTTGTAGAGGGGCACACGCACCAGGGCCGAGCGGTTGCGCCGCGCCCAAGTGATATAGACCGGTGCCTCATATCCAGGGATCAACCGCTTATAGGAGTTAACAAACTGGTTGGTGATGGCCGTAAATGCCGGAGCGTATTTTAAGATACCGGCGATGTAGCTCTTGGCCACCGGCGAAAGGTTGTAGCCCTGGGGATCCTGCTCATCAAAAAAGGCATTGTGTCCATCCTCGGTAAACAACGACTGGTGCACATGCATGCCATTACCATTGTAGGCGGCCAGCGGCTTGGGCATGAAGCTAGCATAAACCCCGTGCTTCATCGCCACTTCCTTAACCACCAGCCGATAGGTCATAACGGCATCTGCCATAGACAGCGCGTCGTCATAGCGCAGGTCGATCTCATGCTGAGAAGGGGCCACCTCGTGGTGGGAATATTCAACGGGAATACCCATATGCTCCAAACTCAGCACCGTATCGCGACGGATGTCGCTCGCCAGATCCAGGGGCGTCAGATCAAAATAGCCGCCGTTATCCAACGGTTCAGTGGTTTTAGGAGAGGCAAAGTAAAAAAACTCCAGTTCCGGGCCCACATTCATGACGTAGCCAAGGGAAGCGGCCTTATTAAGTATCCGTTTGAGGGCAGAGCGAGGATCGCCATCAAAGGGCCGTCCCTCCGGGGTCATGATGTCGCAAAACATCCGCGCTACGCCGTTTTCCTTGGGCCGCCAGGGGAGGGTCTGAAATGTCGAAGCGTCAGGAAAGGCCACCATGTCTGATTCCTGGATGCGTGAAAAGCCTTCTATGGATGAACCGTCAAAACCCATGCCTTCCTCAAAGGCCGTTTCAATTTCTGAAGGTGTCACCGCAAAAGATTTTAGAAAGCCCAAAACGTCAGTAAACCAAAGGCGGATGAAGTGTACATCGTTACTTTGGATGGACTTAAGTACGTAGTCGGTTTCTGGTGTGATCTGCATCTGGACGCTGGCCTTTCTCATTAGTTCGCCACCTTGGACAGCAACACGCGCCCAAAGCTCACCCAGGGAACGGCAGGCGCACCCTGGGGTTCTTGAAACAGGACGGTTATAGAGTTAGCGGGCGGCTAAAAACGCGCGGCTACAGCGAGTCTACTCGCTTAGCAGGCGCTTGAAGTCTACGCCGAGCTTCTCGGCCTTTTCACGCACTTCGCCCTGGCCCTCCAACAAAAGGTCGGTTTCAGTTGGATCCAGATAGCGCAAAAGTGAGATCAGCTCGCCGGTGTGCTCACGCTCTTCATCACGAATCTCAAAAAGCGTCTTGCGCACAAGTTCATCATCGGTGGCGCGGGCGTGGGCATCATAGAGAAACATCGCCTCCAACTCGCCGGCTATATCGATACGAATTGCCTGTATCAGGTCAGCCTTGGACAACTGCTTTGGATCGGCACCTACAAACGGGTCAGGAAAATTTGGCATGACAACTCCAATCATCGTGGTTTTGCTACCCTTACAGAGGTTTGACACTTTGCGCAAATCCCTTGCCTGTCATTATGCCACAGCCGTGACCGGTAAGGACAGACAACTTTGCCAGTACCAGCCCCAGCACCAGCATCCGGTAGCCTGAGCGCTTGCGCTCTCACCCGTTGTCATTACGCGTCACCGTCAAAAGAAGCCTGTTCATCCCATCCTCGCGCCTGTAGGAAATCTCGTCAACTATCTGCCTGGCCATGAACACCCCCAAACCCCCTACCGCACGTTCCTGCGCCGACAGCGCCAGATCGGGGTCGGGCTTGGCCAGCGGGTTAAAGCTGCTGCCCCGGTCGCACATCTCAATGGTGGCCGTACCGCTCTGCCCATCTGCGCTCACCCGTATTGTCGCGAGCCCAACTGCGCCCCCATAGGCATAATGAGCAATATTCACAAACACTTCCTCCACAGCAAGCGCAACCCTGTTTAACTGTCGCTCGCCAAAGCCAGCCGCTCGAAGCCTCGCGCAGACAAAATCGAGTACCTTGGGCAGATTGGTGTCCCGCGCGTCTATGTCCAAAAACTCAGCCTCCAAAGGCGCCACCAGCTCTGGCTCTGGCGCGATTGGTGAGGACGTAGTCTTTGCGGGTCTGGCCTTTTGTCTACGGGATGCCGACGACAGAGCGGGCGTGTTTGTCCGCAACACCAGCATAGTGATGTCGTCTGCCTGTTCCGCGCCCATCGAGAAGTCCTCGATGTCATCGACAAGCCCCCTCACAAGGTCATTTATCGAGACATCCTTCAGGCGGTTGAGCGTCGCGACAAGGCGTTTTTCGGAGAACAGCTCCAAAGCTGGCGAGGTAGCCTCAGTTACCCCATCAGTGTAGAGAAACAGGGTGGCACCCGGCTTGAGAACGAAAGTATGTTCCTTATAACGCATACCGGAAAACCCGCCAAGGACAAAGCCGGGCTTGACGGCAAGCGGAGCGAAGCCGCCGCCGCCACAGCCTAGGCAGGGAGGGTTGTGTCCCGCGTTCACGCAGGTCAGCATACCGCTCTCCACATCCAGATAGCCCATGAAGGCCGTGACAAACATGCCGGCATCGTTGTTCTCGGCAAGCAGATCATTGACGGCCTCAAAAACTTCGGCCGGGCGCGTTCCCATCTGGGCGCTGCTCTTTATGAGGGTCTTTGCGACCACCATGAACAGCGCCGCAGGAATCCCCTTGCCCGAAACATCCGCAATCACCACGGCCAGCCGCCGCTCGTCTATGAAGAAGAAGTCGTAGAAGTCGCCCCCTACCTCCCTGGCGGGTTGCATGGTCGCAAAGATGTCAAACTCGTCACGGCCGGGAAACGGCGGAAAGGTGTTTGGCAGCATGGCAGCCTGGATGTTGGCGGCAACGTTGAGCTCAGTACTGATGCGCTCCTTTTCTGCGGTCGCCTGATTGATCTCAGCGATGTAGCCCTTCAACTGCCGCGTCATGTTCTCGAAACTGTGGCTCAACGCCTCTATCTCGTCGCCCGTGGTGATGTCTGAGCGGTAGTCGAGGGTGCCGGTTGCCATCCTATCGACATCGGCACTAAGCCTGGTGATGGGGCGGGTTATGCGAAGGGAGATGTAGCGCGAGGTGATAATTGAGCCCGCCACGAGCAGAGCGGCGATGCCGATGAGAATGACATGTACAACCATGATGCGGTTACTCGCGAAAGAGGCGGCTTCATCCGCCATCGTCGATATTTCTGAGTGGAGTTCAACGGAAGGTGCGACGATGTCCAACTTGGGAACCAAGATGACCAACTGCCACTTCGTCGTTGTGACGGGAGCCCACACCGCGAAGAATTCCCGCGCGTCGGCACCTACCCGCGTTTCCCCCGAATCGGAAAAGTCGCCCCTCATCCGCTCGATAATACCGTGCGCCTCGCTCCCCAAAAACAGAGTGAGGTCGTTCTCATTGCCCTCATCAAGCCCAGGGGCGGAGATTATCTCGCCGCCGTTGAGCAGCACTGCGTATCCGTTAGAACTCGCAACCGTCTCTGTGACGATGTCGTCAAGATCGGAGATGTTGATGTCGATACCAACCACGCCCTTGAAGACACCGTCAGGCCCCTTGACAGGCATTGACATGGTGATGTTTAGCCCGCGGTCAAACGAGTCGCGGTAGGTGTTTGACAGGTAGATCCCGTCATTGTCGCGCGCGCCTACGTACCAGTCCCGCTCCCTAAGGTCGATGGTATCAACAGCGCGCTTCTCCTGCGCAAAACTATCGTAACCAATGTTGATGCCGCCCGATGTCGTGAGATAGATCGAAGAAATGTGCGACTCGTCGGCCATCAGCGCGCCGCCCGCATGCTCAATGTTGCCAAGCAGCCAGGTCTCGTCGAGCACCCCCGCGTCCTCAAGGTCGCGCTCATCGAAGCGCGATGGGGACACCATGCCGGGCATGTTGGGAGAGAGCGCCCACTGAAGCGTGAGCACATCGGTGGGGGCCACGCGCACGTGATCGAAGGGTGCCGCCCGATAATCCTCCGGATGCGCGTAAAGCCCGTTGATGTAGTTCGCCAGTGTCACGAGGTCGCCAGACAGGCGCTTGAGGGACTCATCAATGACGGCGGCCTTTGCCAGGGCCAACTGCTCCGTGTTGGAGAGCACGGTGGCCGTCAGCGCCTCATCGCTACGTTGAGCCGCCGCCTCGCCAATACTGAGGTTGCTCTGCTCCGTCACGCCAATGATACCTTGAAACATCAACTCGGCCATAACGATGATGGCAAGCATTCCAAAGATGGAGACAAGGAGAAAGGCCGTGAGAATCTTGTTGGAGATGGAACCGCCCCTGGCCCCAAACAGGCGGTCGGAGAGCCTGCTGGGCGAGCTGGAAGAAGGGGAGACCATAGACACTGCGGAGGGCACGGGTGGTGTGGATGTTTCAGGCGCCACCTCAGGCGGCGCGGGTGGCGTGGGTGGAGGCGCTACGAGGGGCGCGGGTAGGAGGGGCGTTTCAGGGGGTACAGGCGCTGGTGTCTCAGGCATGTCGCTCTCCCCTGGCCCGCACCGGCAACTCTTCGCCAAGTCTTTGCAGCACAGCCGCACAATCAAACAGCACAACCTGAGGCTCGATGGTGATGTTTAAGTTCCCCTCACAATCAAGCGTCCTCAGCCTATTGGTAGCGATGCGCAGACCGCCTACCTCCACAACACTGCGAAGCGCCGCCTCGTTGGTGATGTTGACGGAATGCGTGCGAGAGCAGACACAATAGGCCACGACGCGGTAGACCTCCGAGAGCACATAGTTGAAGCCCGCAGTTCGCAGGGCACACAAGCTCCCGTAGAACACCGCCGCGCCGGGGCTTATGAACCGAGGAGCGTCACGTGCAACGATGAGTTCCCTACCATAACAGACCGCTCCGTGGGCACCCGCCTCTGCGAACGCAGGATTCCCGTCAATATAACGGGCGAGACTTGGCGAAGGCTCGGCAAAGCCCGGATCCTCAAGTGATGCCCACAGCGACGCGACAATACGCCCGTGCGACGCGCCGGCTCCTTCATCTCTGAGCGTAAAAATGATAGAACGAGCATCGCCTATGCAGCGGGCGATATCATGCGCGTCCATCACCTTAAAGAAGCCACCCCTGCGTGCAAACCCCGTTTCGCCTTGTGAGAATGTTCGCTCATAGTGTGCCATATCGAGCTTGACGCTTACGTTTAGTTTTGCGAGTTCGGGCACATCGTTGGGTGTAGCGACATCCAGGAAAAAGGCGCCGGCCTCATTTGCGAACGCGGTTGTCTCCCCTCGTGCCTTTTCAAGTCTGTCACCCATACGGCTCACCCACGCAAAATCATCATAAGGTTGTTGGTTCCAAACGTCGAACGGTAATCAACCACCTCAGCCATCTTTAGCACCATCATGATACCCGTCACCTCCAAAACCGCTTCGCTTGCAGAAGTTGCGCCCTTATCCATGCCTGCTACCGCGCTGGACACGTCTGCACCAGGTACGCCCGTGTTCGCACCAGGTGCGCTCACCGCCACGGCAGCCACGCCTTCATCCGCAGCGCCACTCTGCATAAAAGTGCCGATACGATCCTTCGCATAGTGTACGGGATTGAAGCGTGCACCCCCGTTGCGGATGCGGATAATGACCTCATCACCCAACACAAGCACGCGAACGTTCATCGTGCGCCCCGAGTGGCCCGCGAAGCTGTGCTCACTGATCGCGACCATCATTTCCTCCAGTGACAGCTGTATGCCCATCGCAAGGCGCGCGCCAAGACCCCTGCGCTCGCAGAACTCCTCAATAGAGGCGACGGCGGCCATGATACTCGCCGGATCGTTGCGCACGGTGAGCGAGACGCTCTTGCCGTCCCGCTCGGCCTGCCGGTCGACGAGAAACACGGGCGAAAGCTGCCGGTTGTTCCTGCGACACATGAGGCCGTAGAGCAGTACCATGGCAGTGGTCAGAAGCTCTGCGGCAGGAAAAGCTGCCCAGATGCCCGCCATACCGAGGGGAACCGTTAGCAGTCCCATGAGGATGAGAGGAGCCGCCAATTCGCGTACGAGCACGATAGCGTTACTTGCACCCATCCTTCTCTGCGACTGATAGACGGTTATCATCACGTAGTTGAACAACAAAAATGGCAGCCCCGCAGCAAACACCCTGATAGCCACGGAGAACACCGCAAGTTCCTCGCCCGTACGTGCGCCAAACGTGAGGGCTATGTCGGGCGCAAACAACTCAAGTAACAGCGTAAACGCAAGGATTGTCGGTATACCCCAGATAAAGCTTAGCCTGAGCACCTGCACCGTGTTGTGCGAGTCCTTCTCCGCGAAAAACACGCCCAAAAACGCCATTGCCGCCCCTGATATACCGGCGATGAACACAAGCGCAGCCGTCGTCGCGCTGTCAATGACGACATAGGCACCAAGCGCCACGGCACCAAAGGCTACGCCCGCCACGTTGTTTATCACGGCCGTACGCGCCACAATGCAGAGGTTCTCCAGCGCGTTAGGACTGCCGGTGGTAAGGATGTCGCGCACCAGCCTCAGTGCGTCGCTCACGCCACCGCTTGCCACGCCGCCCCTTCCGCCGTCTGCTTCGATATCCTCCTTGTCGCCTACGCTTGCAACCGGTGCTTCGCCTGCCACATCACTCACCTCGGCAACCTTGCCGCCGCTCACTACACCACCCACCGGTGATACGAAGCGAAAGTTCAGGCTGCGCCGTATCAGCAGGAGCGCCCCAGTAACCGAAACGAACCCGTACGACAGGCATATTGCTATCGCTACCGACGCTATACCCCACCCAAATCCTACCAGAAACAACAGATCCAGCGTGATAGTAAGCAGGCCCATAACCACAAACAGCAGTGCGGCCTTTGTTGTCTGACCGTCGAGCCTGAGCAAATTGAAGGCGGGATAGATTCCGATGATGAATACGCCACCGCAACAAAGTACGGTCAGGTAGTCGCGAGCTGGCCCAAGCAGGTCAGGTGCGGCGCCCATTAAAGCGAGGGTGGGGTCTATCAGCAGGATCAGGACGACAGCGAGCAGCACGCCAAACAGCACAGCGAGCACGTACACAAGGCTGAACGCGCGCTGACATTCTGCGTTGCGTTGCCAACCGATGAGATGAGCGCAGACCTGCGCGCCGCCAACTCCTATCATCGCGCCCGCTGTCGCAAACAGATAGTAAAACGGGAGCGCAAGCGACAGCACGGGAAGCACCCGCGCCCCAAGTATGAAGCCGGCCAGCACTGAACTTCCAACAATACTGGCTGAGCTCCCTATGATGCCAACGACGGAAGCCCCCAGGTATCGCGCGAAAACACCACGTATGAATAGGTCGTCGCCCGTGCCGCCTTCCTCCGTGTCGCTCGTCCGACACACCTCGCCCACGCTCGCGCGGCCTCAGACCCACGCAGGCGACGGTGATAGGTGCCGTCCTGTCCTTTTAGTCGATTTGCAGAATGTCGGAAAACCCTGTCATATCAAATACCTCGTGCACGGCATCTGAGACACCCGACAGCGCAAACGAATGGCCCGAGGCGATGGCCGTTTTTTGCCCTGTCAGCAGGACACGCAAGCCGGCGCTACTCACATAATCGAGCCGCTCGCAGTCGAGCACGACCGCCGGATATTTCTCTATGGCCTGCCTGAGCGGTTCTTCAAGCTCAGGCGCGGTCAGGGTATCCAACCTTCCACTGATGTGGATGATATGCGCGCCGTCACGGTCTGTCGCCGAGATGTCCATATCTGCCCTGCTTCCTCGCTCTCACTTCCATGCCAAAGGGATGGCACCTTTATGCTAGCTGCTGCTTATTGACCGATTGATAGATTTCATCCAACGGCAATTATATGTGTTCCAACGTATCATTATGTTTCTTGATGGCCGATAAGGAGACGAGGTCGACGGACTTAAAATCCTCTGCACCGGCCAGTTTCGCCGCGATGTACTCGTCCGTTAGTTCCTGCGTTAGTTCCTGATCGCGTGTCCTTGCTCTTATCCTGTTCCTCCGTGCCATACGTTTAGAGTGTAACATACCTGCATACTATCGGCGACGAGCGACAACACACATGTGTATGTCAAGGTGCATGTGCACCTTGACATACACTCAGTCAAATCAATCTGATTGCTCAGGCGAGTTGTTGGCGGGAGACAAGTTTGGCGAACAGGCCGTTTTGCTCTATGAGTTCATCGTAGGAGCCGTCCTCGGCGATGGTGCCGCTGTCCAACACGACAATGCGGTTTGCCTCGCGTATGGTGGAGAGTCGGTGCGCCACAACGATGCGCGTGCTCTTAAGTGAGGCGAGAGAGGTAGAAACCTGCCGCTGAGTGATGTTATCAAGGGCGCTTGTCGCCTCGTCAAACATAAGTATGTTTGGCTTTGACGCTATCGCCCGCGCTATCATGACGCGCTGCCGCTGTCCGCCTGAGAGCCCGCCGCCACCTTCGCTTATCATGGTTCGCATCCCCATGGGCATGGCGCGAATGTCGTCGGCAAGCCCTGCCAACTCGGCAGCCTCCCACGCTTCTTGCAGCGTGAGCCGCGGCGCGGATATGCTAATGTTTGAGAAAATGTCGCCCTGAAACAACTCGCCAGCCTGCAGGACAACGCCGATGTTGCCGCGCAGTGACTTCAGGTCGAGCTTCGCCATGTCCTTCTCGTCATAATAGATCGCACCGGCCTGCGGCATCTCGAAGCCAAGCAGCAAGCGCAGCAGGGTTGACTTCCCGCAGCCCGTCTTGCCTACGAGGGCGAGGTATTCGCCGCGCCTGACGCTTAGGTTCAGGTTGTCAAGGATCAGTGGCGTGCCGTCCTCGTAGCGAAATGAGACTCCCTCGACGCGGATGGAGCCACCCAGGGAGCGCAGCATCTCCTTGCTCTCGCCGCGCTCCGAGTGCTCCTTGAGGAGCGGTTCAGCCGTCTCAAGAATGGGACCGATGCCCGCCACGCTTCGCACAATATCGATGATGGGGATGAGTGCGCCGGCGACCTGGCCGTAGGCGGTCATGAAAGCGAAGTAGCGCGGGACATCCACGCCGGAGCTCGCCGCGATAAAGTAGATGAGGATGAGTCCCGCAAGGCTCGCCAGAATGTTGAGGCCCGGCATCAGCTTAAGCAGGATAGGAGGATTGTAGTCGCAACGCGCCTGCTCTTTGTAGGTTGCCGCCCATTTCGCGAACGCACGCTTCTCGGCCCCGGCGAGCCGTATCTTCTGGATGCCAGCAAACAGCGAGAACACAATGGCGTTTATCCTGTTGGAAACCGGTAGGCGCCTACGCATAAGTGTCTGCTCCAGCCGTACGTTTATAAGCCCCACCGCTATCTGCAAGGCTATGGCAAAAATGGCGGGCAGGGCAAGCGTTGGTGCGATAATACCTATCTGCACTACATAGACCACAGAGAAGATTGAGGCGAACGAGGTTGTGAAGGCAACGCTGGCAATAAGGGAGGGGATCGTGTTAAGGACATTGACCCGGCTCGCGAGATCGCCCGCGCTGAAGTCCTTGAAAAAGACGGGCGGCATGTTGATGAGCTTGCCAAAGACGGCGCTTTCCATGACAATCTGCAGCTTTGTAGTGATACGCGTTGCCGAGAGACTTTTCAAGATGGTGAAGAAAAACATCGAAAGCGATGCCCCCACCAGCAAAGCGGCGATCGCCCAAAGGCCGGAAAGCTGTCCCGAGGGAACCACGTATGAGAAGATGAACTCGTTTGTCCACGGCAGGATAAGGCCTACGAGCGCCGCGATGAGGGTTGCCAGCAGCATCAAGACGAAGTCAGCCTTTTCAGTGCGCCGGTAAAGGAAGCGAATGATGCCGCGCAGGTCTGTCGCGTCGTCGGGAAGCGGTCGGTAAAAGCAGATGGCATCCTCATCAAGCAGGGCCGCAGCCTGGGCGCCCACCTTCACCGCGCGCCGCTGGCCATAATCGAAGAAACGATAACCGCCAAGCACAGGGATGAGCGCCACCCAGCCACCTGCCTTGGTTCTGCACAGCATTGCCTCGCTCGCACTTTTTTGCCACGCACCCTCAAGTTTCACGTGGCGCCACATAACACCAGAGGGCCGAAGGAGACGCTCGAGCCCCTCGTCAATGTCAGCGTCAAAAGCAACGTCTGTATCGCGTGCGATACCGTAGAAGCGGCATATCTCGTCGACCGCATTCCGTATCTGCACCTGCTCGTTCACTACATAATCAGAAGCGGCCGCCTCTCCCATGAGAACCGCCGCCAACTCAAGAGAAGCAGCAGAAAGCTGCTGGTCATCAAAGGCAGCCCGGTCACGGATCTGTTGTTCTTGGAACTGCGCCATCCGTACCTATTCCACCGAAATCAGTCTTGTGTAGAGCCCGCCGGCAGCAAAAAGTTCCTCATGCGTGCCCCGCTCCTGTACGAGTCCCCGGTCTAATACAATGATCTCGTCGGCATCGCGTATCGTGGAGAGACGATGCGCCACTATCACGCAGGTTATCCCCCGCTCCCGTATGGCACGTATTACCTCATATTCCGTCTTTGCGTCCAAAGCGCTCGTCGCCTCGTCAAGGATGAGCAAGGTCGGATCCTGAGCAAGGGCACCTGCCAACTCTATCCTCTGGCGCTGCCCGCCCGAGAAGTTCTTCCCACCTTCGGCGACCCGGTCGTTGTAGCCCCGCGGGCGCCGCACGATTTCCTCATGTATCGCGGCATCGCGCGCGGCGAGGATAACCTCAAAGTCTTCGATGGTCTTGTCCCACATCTTGATATTGTCAGACACGCTGTCCTCAAACATGATGATGTTCTGATCCACCACGGCCAGGGAGCTCGTGAACACCGCCCGGGAAATCTCCGCGCGCGCCCTGCCGTCATAGGTGATGGTGCCGCTCCACGGCTCGTACAACCCGGAAATCAGCTTCGCGAGCGTGGATTTTCCGCAGCCGGAGGCCCCCACAAAGGCAACTTTGGAGCCAGGCACAAGTCGCAGGTCAAAGTTGCGGATGAGCGGCTCGGCCAGAGGCGAGTAGCCAAAAGTGACCTGCTCCATGCAAAGCTCCCCGCGCAGCTTCCCGATCTTCGTTTCCCCTTCAAGACCGCCTTCCTTTACAACAATGTCGGTTTTGTAGCGCATGACATCCTCAACGCGCTCCATGGATACCCTCATTTCCTGGATGGACTGCCCCGCCAGGATCAGACTGTTCACCGGCGCGAGGAATGCCTGCACAAAGGCTTGGAAGGCGAGCAGCATACCGGCCGTGAACTGCCCTGCCATGATGAGCGAGACACCCAGCAGCATGATGAGGATGTTTAGGAGGGTCTGTACAAGGTTGGGCAGCGAGCCCCAAGAAAAGTTCAGTTTGGCAACCTTTGTAGCTGACTCGATGCACAGCGCATATCTGCCGGCCCATTTCGCGAAAAAACCGTTCTCGGCGCCCACAGACTTGATGGTGTCCATCATGCTGATGCCCGTCACCGTCATACCCTGAAGCATGCTCTGGTTTCGCACCTGAACCCGGGACAGGTCGACCCGTTTCTTTGAAATGAGGTAGGCGAGCAGTGTGTTCAACACAATGGCCAAACTCGTGACGCAGGTGAGCAGGATGCTGTAGTGCAGCATGACTACCAGGTAGACAACAAGCAACACCACGTTGATGAGCATCGGGGCGACCCGCATGACAAAGGTCGCCGCTATCGCATCGTTTGAGGTCTGCCGAACGGCTATATCCCCCGCAAGTCTCTGGGAGAAGAAGCGCATGGGTAGCCTGAGCACATGCCACATGAACTCCACATTCGAGATGATGGCAAGCCGGCCGGTCGCCTTATAGATATACATCCGGTTGAGAACCTGGGCGACGCAGAGAAAAACCGCAAAGGCCGCAAACGCGATGAGGAAGGGCACAAGCCACGCCTGAGCCTGGTTGGTCTGCGTAAGAATCCGGTCGGTGAAAATACGCGTGAATGATGGCTGGACGATGCCGCCGATGGCGATGAGCGCACCCACGAGTGCAAGCAACACCAGCACAGAATAGGAGCCTTTGAGACGCTCACGCACAAAGCCCAGCACACTGCGCGGCCTGCCCTCGGGCACAAAGGCAGTCCCCGGCTTCACCGTGAGACATACTCCAGAGTACGATATCTCGAACTGATCCCTGTCTAACTCATAGCGGCCCCGCGCTGGGTCGCTGATGCAGGCGATGGCACCAGCGCGCTTGAAGCCCTCGAGAACGACAAAGTGGCTAAAGTTCCAAAAGATGATGCAGGGGAAGGCGGCCTTTGCCATGAGGTCTGAGGCCGCATACTTGAAGCCTTTGGCCTCAAGCCCGTAGTTGCGGGCAGCCATGAGGATGTTGCGGGCGTTGCTGCCGTCCCGCGATATGCCGCAGTCCTCGCGCAGTTTCTCGAGAGGAATCCACTTCCGGTAATGCGCGAGCACCATGCCAAGGGCAGCCGCCCCACATTCCACGGCTTCCATCTGCAGTATCACGGGAACCCGCACCCGTTTGGATGGCCGGCCTGACGATGGGTGTGCGTGCGGTGGGTGTAGGGGTGGGTTTGCGTGCGGCGGGTGTGCACGCGTCGCATCCCCCTGCGCTCTGTCTGCCGCGTCTCTCTTAGCTGTCATAGATGCTTAAATCGAAAGGCCCGAGCCACATTCAGCCAAACAGGAGGGATATGAGCCGTTCTTCGCGAACGACGATGGTGAAATCCGCGAGAACGCCGGCCCCTGTCGCTGCGGTATCCGACGCTGAGGTGACCGGGACGCCCACCGCTGATGTTGATGTCGCCGCTGACGCAGCCCCTGTCGCCTCAGTGCCGGCCATCGCACCCGGCAGTGCCACGTCTATCGTCACGCGGTACTCATAGGGACTGGTGGCAAGAACGTATGCCGTATATGCGTCGGGCTGCTCGTTTGAGACTTCGGCCTGCGACAGCGGGCTGGCGCTGACCTCGGCGACGACACCTTCGAGGATCACGCCATCAGGCAGGGCCACGCGCACAGCGCAGCCGGCAAGCGTGTCAGGCGGCATGTCCTCAACCGGCAGATAGCCAACGGCCGTCCCGTCTGCGTGGACGAGCCCTTTGGCAAGCACGGTCTGGGAGTACGTTCCCGCAAACCCCCAGACCGTAGCGCCCACCACAAACAGCGCGAGCGCAAGCACGGCAATCCATGCGTTTGGTTGCACCACCTTCAGATAGCCATCGAGTTTCTCCGGTGAGAACACCCGCTCGATGGCTTCTTCACTAAACAGTTCGCGCTTTGCCTCAGCCATCACGCACAACCGACGGTTCCCTGGCTTTAATCCACCTGATAAGGAGCTGGAGCCTTGGGATGTTCTCGGTGCCCGTCATGGCGTCGAGCCAAGGTGCCGCCACCTACAGAGCAGTGAGGTGGGGAGTGCCATCCGCGCTTGACGCCAGCTCCGTCTCCGAAAGCGCCTTGATGCTCTTGTCGGACGCGTTGAGGGCCTGGATGCGCGGGTTGAAGGAAAAGACACCATCGAGAGCGCCTATACCGCCTGCGACCTCCGCGAGTTCATCTTCAGAAAGCTCAGCTGAAAGCGTCTTGAGTTCTTCAACAAGGGCCTTGGCCTTTTGTACCTTCTCTGTTTCTGCCATGATGTTGACCTTCCTCTTTGTTGTACCAAACGTATTCTTTTACCAACAGCTCCCTTTGGCTTTGCGCCAAACCGCCCCGGTGCCCATCATGGTGCCGGATAAAGGTGTCACCATCGACAGAGCGGTGGGGCGAGAGCGGTAGGGCAAAAAGTGCCATTCGCGCCCAGCGCGGTCGGGCTTCTCGAAAGCGCTCGACTCACGCGGAGTCCTGGAGAGATGCCAGGGTGTAGGCAAGGTTCAGTAGGTGTGACGTTTAGAGCTACAATTCACCATAGAGGAGCCACCGATGTACCCTCATCTCAAGATTAGCGAGAAACATAGCGACGGCAGGATCAGGCAACCCGTACCGCTGTCTGTCGGGATCAGGATGTTGCGCAGCCTGCTCAAAGAGGGCGTTGAGGGTTTGCCAATCATCGAAGAGCGTGCCGCTGGCCCTGTAGTAGGCGTTGATTTCACTCGTGGTAACGCCGCCTGCGACCTTCGCGAGTTCATCTTCAGAAAGCTCAGCTGAAAGCGTCTTGAGTTCCTCAGCGAGAGCCTTGGCGTTTTGCACCTTCTCTGTTTCTGCCATGATGCTGGCCTTCCGCTTTGTTGCACCAAACGTATCCCGTAATCGGCAGTCCCTTTTGACTTGTGCTAAACTGCCCAGACCAATTGTGAAAGGCGTGAAATCCGGTGACACGCCCCACAAAAGCTCACAGGGGGATTCTAGCACACTCTTCCCTTTCGCGCCCACCTCTTATTCTAAGTTTTCTTGCCTAAGTTTTCCCACCACCTTATTACTGCATTTTTCCAACATCGGGAAAAACCGGTAGCCTCGCAATAGGGCTAGAGGGTGGTTGTGCCTTGAGTGCGCGCAAAGTGGATGAAGTCAGCGGGCTTGAGAGGTTTACTAAAGTAATATCCCTGAAAATAGCGGCAACCCAGGTTCACCAGCGCGTCCAGTTGCTCTTTTGTCTCCACCCCTTCTACGATTATCACCAGGTGCAGCTGGGATGCCAACTCTACCACTGAGCGCACTATCTCCTGCTGCTGTATGTTGCTTGCAATCCTGTCAACCAGCGAAAGATCCAGCTTAACCGTACCAGCCCCAAAGTCACTGATGTAGGTGAGGGAGCTGTAGCCCACCCCCATGTCGTCAATCGAAAGACCTACGCCGGTTGCCCTGATGCGCGCAAACATCTCGCGCATCGCCTTATCTGAGCGTACGGCTACATGCTCCGTTATTTCCATCTCAATCAGTTGTGGATCCAACTGCAGGGTCGTTATCAGGGACTGAATATAGGCAGGAAAGTCTGTGTCTTCAAGGATGTGGCGCGGATTCAGGTTGATGGAAAGTATCAGTTCCTCTACTTTTTGCTTTGGCCAGCGAGCATATTCCTCCAGCGCCTGCCTGGTTATCCAGCGACCCAAAGGCGTACTTAACTGGGCCTCGTCCGTTAGTTCCACAAGAATATCGGGCGGTACCATACCGTAAGTGGGATGGCTCCAGCGCAGTAACGCCTCACTGCCAACCACGCGTCCTTCTTTATCGCATTTGGGCTGGTAGACCATATAAAAGGGTATGTTTCCGGCATCAAAATAAGTGTTAAACTCAGAAACTAATTCACGCGCAATCTCACCAACGGTATCACGACGGTTCAGGAGATACATCTGTTCATTATTAGCAGCCTGAGAGGCAACGTGCTTAAAGCAATCATAGTTTTCTAGCTGGCGCTGCTGAGTGACCCGGCGCGTAATACGTACAAAGGGGGCGTAGACCAAAAACGATACTACCAAGCCCATAAACTGCAACAGAGATCCTGCCAGCGAGCCGGTTTCCAGATAGCCTGAAAGCAAAATGGGCGTTGTCCACTCCACCGAAGCGATGATAGGCGGCACCAGGCCGGTAGCAAAGGCCGTATAGCTCAAGCAGGCTGTAAGAAGGGGGGCTAGCAGAAAGGGAACCAGCATAAAGGGATTGAGAACGATGGGAATACCATAAAGCAGCGTTTCGTTAATATTGAACGCCACCGGAAACACTGAAATCTTGGCCAGTTTTTTGCCCTTGGCTGCCGAGCCAAAAATGAACATAGCAACAAGCAAACTTAAGGTGGCACCTGTGCCCCCCAGAGAAACAAAACAGTGATAAAAATCGCGACTGTTTAGCGTATGGCTGACGGTTTGAGCGCTTTCAACCAAAGGAATAACGGTGCTAGCATTCAGCCCCGCCATGCTCTGAGAAACAAGGTCGACCTGGGGCAGAAATGACAGCATGGTATCGGTACCATGCGCTCCTATAAACCAGAGTATCTGCATACAGATTATCGTGGCCAACATTGAGAAGAAGTCGCCGCCGGTAATCAGGTGCTGCAAAAAGCCTTCCAGGTTCTTTTCCAGCATTGTTTCTGACATCACCCAGTCTGCAAAGAGTCTGAGGACGACGAAGGAAAGCAACGTGCAAACAATAGGAAATACACTCCAGAGCGCGGTGCGGATCTGAAACGTCGAATCAATGGTTCGTCGGCCACCCCCAAACAGCCGCTGACAAAGTTTGCCAAAAGCGATAAACAGATTAGTGGCCGTAAACGCTACAAACAGCGCCGCAAAAACCCCCGTTCTCCCTGGACTCTGCAGGAGGACCGTCGGTGAGGTTTGGGAAAGTGCCAGCTCATAGGTGGCAGGATCCCAGGCCAGCAAAATGACATAACAACCAAAAGCTGTAAACAGGGGGATAAAGGTGCTGATTTCGCGTCTTTGCACAAACCGGCTAGCCTCAGACAGGGCGTAGCTGATAGAAAACAGAGCCGCCAAACCAATGATGTCGTAGGTCGCAAAGGTGATGATATGGCTCACCAGGCTCCAGTGGCCAGCCGTAAGGTTATTAAGTGTTTCTTGCAGGGGATAAAAGGGGATGTTGGTAATAGCGATACAAATAGTGCCAATGAGCACAAGGGGAATGAGGTCGATCAAGGCGGCGTTGATAGTTCGAACCGTACGATTTTCAGCAAACCGAGAAGCCAGGCTGCCGATTGCCTCATTCACCTCCCGATGAACCTGCGCGACTGACAAATCAATCTCCCCATCCCTTACAAATACCTTCTGTCCAGGCTGACACTATTACCGGCACCACCCGTTCATAACTGCACGGGCGCCACCTGTTCACGTCTCTCAAACGTTGCGGCAACCGGGTGTCGCGTGGGCCAGGTGAGTACGTCCAAACAGGCGCAGAGGCTCATGCTGCCCGTTAAAAACAGAGCGCCGTGCGGGCCGGGTGAGTACGCCTGCAAAAACATAGTAGCCTGTTTTGGCTTTGTCGCAACCCTAAAATCAAAAATCGAGGAAATTTCGTCGGGTATCTTGCTGGGCATTTTGTTCGCTCCTGTGCACCGGGTGCCACGAATGATGGATTGTAGAATGCCCTAGCAGAATGTCACTGGCATCAGGGGGCCTTTTGCGTTAGAATGCTTTCCTGCGCTCACTACTACCGTTTGAGGAGTAACATTGTTTATTCTGCTCATAGTTGTACTTATCGTCTGGTTCCTGTCGGCCCTGGTGATGGTGCTTTCCATTCTCTTTCATTCGTCCAAGGGTACGGGCCTTTCTGACATCATCGCCGGTCAGGTCTATTCCAGCATTTCGGGCACCAGCATCATTGAAAAGAATCTTGATCGCATCACCATTGTCTCAGCTGTGGTATTTTTGGTCTCTATCCTGATTCTGATGATTATCTATCCCCAGGGAACCTTGGCTAATTAAGCGTACGTAGCGCAAATCTTTCATTCGGTCGGTGTGGCGGAACGGCAGACGCGCTAGCTTGAGGGGCTAGTGTCCACATGGACGTGAGGGTTCAAATCCCTCCACCGACACCACTTTACATGCCTTACTGGCCTAAGCCTGCCTTGTACGTGTAACAGCCGGGGATTTGAACCCAGCAGGGCGCGAAGCGAACAAAAACGCTGTGGGTTCGTCTGTTGAAAAAATCTTTTCAAAAATGACTCTTGCAATAGAAGGAAAATCAGCGTATACTGCCCAGCACGGTTTGGGCTGAGTTAGGCATGATGTAACGTCTTTACCGGCTCAAAGATTCGCGCAAATATTTCTGTTGTGCCTTGTGCTCACCTTACCGTCTTTGCGGCTTTTTGATAAGCCGGCACGGCTTGGCCTTTTTCATTGTAGGGATCCAACTGAGGAGTTGTCAGATGCCCAAGACCAATCAAACAGGCACATCGAGCCCCTGGCTCCCGTCCCGTACGTTCAGGCCAGCCATAGTCATGCTGAACGCAGCGCAGCCACCCTGAGCGCAGCTGCGTGCCACCAGGCGTCTACACCCGCTTGATCCCAGCCCTCTCTTGCGCGACGCTTGAAATGAAGGGTCTGGGGAGGGGTGCCGACCGGGGGTAAGAAGGGGTCGGCTGTTAAGCAAAGCAAGGGGTTTGTTTTATAGGACCTGTTTTACAGGACAGGACGGTTTGTTGATAATTCAGGCGGCCGTTTAGGCAACGGCAGGGGCTTTTACTCAAGCATCATCAGCAGTAAACCACACCAAACAGGTAACGGTTGCTCATGAGGAAAACCATCCAACGACAGGGGGAGGGTTTTTGGAGTGATAGCTTATGTCTGATATCAGGAAACTTCTGTCTGTTTTTCTCCTACTCATCCTAACCACCCTGCTTCTTGTCGGAAGTCTCACCACGCGCTTGTTTCCGGCTGACGCTACACAAACCGGACTATTGCAAGATACGTCTGAATCCACCTCCGGCATGGGGGATATTGCTGGCAGGGATCCAACTACCCCAGCAGAAGCAACAGCTTCATTACCTGCTGCTCCAGGTGCTTCTGTGGCAGCAGAGAATTCGGTAAGCGATGTGTCTGCTACGACCCCATCTGCCGAGAGTCCTCCGCCACAGAACCCTGCCCAATCGCCCCTTGTTGAGGATTATCCAGAAGAAGATACAGATACGGGCACGATAGAGCAGGTAGAGGAGCCGTATTGGCAGACCGACACAGTGTACGCCGAGTTGCTGGCGGCCTATGAGGATGCTGTGGGCCGAGCAGAGAGCACGGGAAGCATCCTGGATGCCGTCTTTGAGGTAACCTCTCCTGCTACTGACAATTTTGGAGGCGAGATAACCCTTGGAGCCAGGGATGTTGTTTCCAGCGGAACAAATGCCCCTTTATATGATGATGGCTTGGCGTATCTACTCACACCGCGCGAAGGTTTTCCGGACGTTGGAACACACTCTGATCGCTCGCTGTTTGTGCCGGTACCCGATGCCAAAGGTGTGTATGAGGCCACCTTCTTCTTTGCTTCTCAAACATGGCCGGATGCTCCCTACCTGGCTTTTAGAACCTGTGTGGTTCTAACTCCAGAAAAACCGGGTGTTGATGCAGAAGATACGGAACCGTTAGCGGGTAGTCCTGATGGTACAGAGATAAAGAGCAGCAATGATGGGTTGCCGCCTGAAGAGGTCAGAGATGGCGCGGTCAACTCTTTGGAGGACGACACCACTCAAGACGTAACACATACTGATCGCTCAAGCGCGCTTTCTTCACGTTCTGACCCTAAGCACGTGATAGTCCCAGACACTGAAACAACCCCTGACTCCCTGGAGATGGACGTTGCGCACGACGGCGAAAAGTCCCGTGCCCCCTCCGAAGAAGCGCCTGAGGATGCCGATAGCTGGCAGGGTCAGCCTCTGAGCTTTCAAGCAGCCTGTGATCGTTACCGGGCAGCCAAAGCAGATGCAAATCGTGCCGGAGATTATCTGTTTGCAGCGTATTATACCGTCACCGATTCCCTTGGTGCCGCCGATCTGTCAGATGGTATTGCTAATGAAATTGGCGGTATTTCCGTAGTCCGGGGAAGTGAGCTCAGCTCATGTACCTATGGATACCTGCTAACTGACGCAACAACCGCTCCTGCCATCGGGGATGTATCAAGTGCGGCTCTGCTGACAAAACTGTATGAGAACGGCAGTTCCATTACCTACGAAGCGCTGTATCTATTTGGTAATCTGGAAGAGGGATTAGAAGGCGCAGTAGTTGGTGGCGCTATGGTCACAGTACTGAAGCCTCCCTTGCTGTCGGCACGCGGCGTTCTGCGTGCTCAGGCGGCAGAAGGGCCTTTATTTGTGGGGGATACATGGAGTGAGATAGCCTGGGTATATTT
Source organism: Coriobacteriales bacterium (assembly GCA_031288185.1). GTDB lineage: Bacteria > Actinomycetota > Coriobacteriia > Coriobacteriales > UBA8131 > JAITDU01. Next base: position 6,983 of record JAITRZ010000056.1, on the reverse strand, counting down.
TTATGGCTATGTTGTTCCTCCCTATTCATTGCCCTCACAATATGACCTGGAAGGCTACATCGCCCAGCAGCACTATTGGACTTTGGTCAACTGCCAAAATCCTGATTTGGACTTTTACGTACCACAACCCAACAACGGGGAGTACTACCAAACAACCGCCACGGTCAGATGCACAAGCATCAATCCAACGGCCGGCACAGCCACATTCTGGGTACTTATAACAACACCGGGTGGATACCAGGATCTTGGTGGCTCTGTAACCATCTCCTGGCAGTTCTACGGCTGGTTGGAACTTGTCAAGCGGTCATATGACCCCCTTATCACCGAGGGTAATAGCAGGTATAACTTCTCTAACGCTCAGTATGCTATCTATGACGAGTGGGATACGTACATTCGCACCCTTACCACTAACTCAAATGGCCTGGCTGCGGCAAACCAGAACGGAAACTACCTTCCAGGCTGGTACAAGATAAAGGAAACAAGGGCATCAGAGGGCTATATGCTTGACCCCAGGACGTACTGGATAGAAGTCAAATCAGGAACAACTTCCTCCGTTAACGGGGGAGCTGTCTTGGAGCCTCCCATCACCGGCACCATCAATCTTACTAAGGTTTCTGCCAACACAACGATTACTACCGGTAACACCCGCTATAGTCTGTCAGGGGCTGCCTATGGTGTCTACCGCACCTCAACGGATGCCACACAAAACAGAAACGCTGTGACCACTATCACAACTGACACTTCAGGCAAAGGCAGTGCAAGCGGCCTGGCCCTGGGTGTTTATTATGTTAGAGAGATTACCGCTCCGGAAGGTTATGAGCTTGATGCGCAGACCTACATCGTAGACATCAAAACATCGGCCACCACGGTAAGCGTCAGCTGTAGGGACACTCCCATCACCGGCACAATTGACCTTAGCAAGGGCTCACGAGACCCCGCTATCACCGCAGGTAACACCCGCTATAGTCTCACCGGGGCCGTCTATAGCGTCTACCAAAGCCATGCCGCTGCCGTTGAGTTAGAAGAACCCTTTGTCACTACCAAAACAGATGCCGAGGGAAAAGGAAGGGTAAGCGGCCTGGCCCTGGGCTATTACTACGTACGGGAGTGTATCGCGCCAGAAGGGTATGAGCTTGATACCGAGATTTACACCGTCGATATTACAAGTAAGTTAACGACGATTTGCTTCACCCATGACGACATTCCCATCACCGGCTCCATCAAGGTAATCAAGCGTTCCGCTAACCCCTCTGTCACCGCCGGCAATGAGTGCTACAGCCTTGCGGGAGCTGTCTATGGTGTCTATCTGACCCAGAAGGATGCCGAAGAGGCCGCAAATACTCATGTTGTTATCACCACTGACACCGATGGCAGGGGCGCATCCAGCGGACTTGCCCTTAATCCCTACTTTATTCGCGAGCTGGTTGCTCCTGAAGGGTATCAACTGGACGCTCGAATCTATCCTGTGGATATAGCGACCGATATGACTGCTATCTCCTTTGAGCACTCTGATGAACCCATTGTGGACACGGCTGCCCTGATCGCGCAAAAACTGGACAGTGAGACCGGCCAAGCCTGGGGCAAAGACGACCCAGAAGGTGCCAGTTTGGCCGGAGCAGAATTTACCCTACGCTATTGGGATGGTTTTTACGACTCGCTCACAGATGCCGAGGCTTCCGGTGAGCCAACACGCACGTGGATTTTTGCTACCGTGCCAGGAGGATTACTTGATTTGTCTTCGCCAGATACGTATACGTTTATTTCCGGCGATCCTCTGTACCACAATGACCGTGGTGATATCATTATTCCCCTTGGCACTATCATCATTGAGGAAACCAAACCGCCCGACGCCTATTTGCTGCCCTCCCCACAAGAGGTTTTTGTGCAACAGATAGGTTCCCTGGATAATCAGCTGGATCCGGTGAGGTGTCTGATAACCCTGGTCATTGCTGAACATCCACATGCGGCCGTGGTTAAAAAGATAGATTCAGACACTGAGGTTCCGTTGCCCGACACCGAGTTTACCCTCTACCGCGAAAGCGAACCGGGAACTGAGGACTGGGTGGAGGTTTCCCGTCATGTTACCAACGCCGATGGAACCTGTGTGTTTTCGCCGCTGGCCGTGGGCTCCTATAAGCTGGTTGAGACCAAGGAGCATCCCCGTTATGCGACCGTAGAGGAAAGCGGCGGAACAGAGCATTACTTCATCGTCACCAATGAAACGGGCACCGAATTTCACCTGTTTGAAAATGACCTGATCACCGTTGCGGTAGAGACGTACCGAACCACCATTCCGGTAACGGCAACAGCTCATGACGCAACAGGTTATGGTCTAAATTCCAATGTAAATAAAGACACCGGTTCCAGCGAGTATCTCTATCATTTTGGAGCACGTTCTCTTGCCAACGTGCGCGTTGATGAGTTCGTTCTCACCGATTCACTGCTGCCCGCTACTGAACTGGGATACCGTCTGACAACGCTTTGGACGGGTACCTCCCCCGCCGGCCTGGATCACGACGGACTGATGGCGGTGCTGTACAAGACTAACCTTACGGCTGCTGATGAGTTGCTCTTGTATGATAGTGACCCAATGGCCGCCAATCCCGACAATGCCAATAATCCAAACCGGGAAGCCTTCTGGTCTGTTGAGCCAGGGTGGCGGATATGGGAGGAGCAACTGTCAACAACAGAGCCCACGCGCATGGATGTATCTGCGCTTGGTCTTGCGCAAGGGGAATATCTCACACACCTGCGTGTGGTATATGGCGGCGTTGAAAGGGGATTTTTTACCGGAACACAGCATGAGGCTAACGATGTTTCTACCGGTAGGAAACCTGAGGACATGTTTGTGGATAGAGGCTCTGAAGATATGCCCACCGATGTGGGCTCTGAGGATGTTTCTTTTGACAGGGAGTCTGGATATCTGCCCACCGGTGTGAGATTTGAGAATTTTTTTGCTGATAGGGGTTTTGCGGGTGTTTCTTTAGATGCTGGGCTAGAAAAAGAAACAACACCAATAGAAACACCAATAGAAACCACATCCCTGCGTGACTGGAGTTATGCGGTTAAAGCTACAAATGCTCTGCCGCTATCAGATGAACGGGGCAATGAAACCGTTATTGGCGGCTTGGTTACAGCAAACCTGTTTCGCAACTGGAATGATGTCACTGCCAGGCCTGTTTTGCTTGATGAAGCCACCGACCGCACAGAGACGCGTGTTGTGGATTCATTTGCCTATCCACGCGAAGGGTTGGGGCTGGTAAGCGGCAGTTGGCTGGCAGACGTGGACGCAACCGTTAACGCCGTTGTTTCTGACGGAGCGCCTCAAACGGGCGATAGCATCCCGCTTGCCCTCCTTATTTTAGTTATTATTTTAGCAATATTTGGGATAGGAATGGTCGTTGCATTTCTCGTGCTACGCCTACGCCACAAGCGTCGTTCCCAAGGTTTTGTTAAGGCACAGGTATTGGTCTGCGTGCTGGCGACCTTCCTGCTTATCCTTGCCGCATTGATACCTTGTGCCCATGCGATTGCCGTAGATGCCACAGAGCTTGCCTCATCTGCAGCGTCGTCAACAAACACAGACGATAGGGCAAATGAGGGAGATAGTAAAGAATTCGCAGGGAAAGACGGAGCAGAAAAAGAAGGTGCGAATGAAATATCAGAGGAGGAAACGGTCAGCCTTACACACCGAAAGGCAGGTGCCGCAACAGAACGTGAGGCGGATTCCAGCACGGACACACCCTTGGAACGTTCATTTCAGCGTAGTCGCTTTGCGGTGGTACCTCTTGACGGCTTAACATCGCTCAACCAGTATTTTCCTGAGCGTGTTCCCATTGCCGATGGTACGTTTGAGGGAACAATCGGACTTGACCCCCATAAGCCCTATACCCTCTATGAACGCTATGAAGCCATTCGCGATCAGGTAGACAGGGTGGTAATCATCGAAGGGCTACCGGATAACAACGCCCAGCGCATTGCTCGATACCGTGAGTTTGACGTACGCAGCGCAAGCGCTCCGGACGCTACTGAGCGGGTGGTACTGGAATGTGCGTTTCTTGATTTTAGGGCGACTGAGTTCGATCACCTGGGGCTACCCAGCAGCTACACGGCAACGGTGACCTACAGGGGACAGGAAGAATTCCTGGTACTCGATCACTATGAGGTTGAGGCTCACTACGTTGGCATTCTCACCAGACCTGATCCTGACGATACCAAAGCAACCGACAAATCAATAGCAGAGCCCGATATATTAACCGTCGCTGACACGGACGTTTCCCTGAATTCTGCGGTCGATGTCCCGCCATTGATACCGGTTGGCATTGCTGCCGCTTCTGCGGTCACCGTATGGATGTTTATCTACGTGTTTTTCAGGAGTAAGCCCTTTAAGGTCTGCCACAGGCAGGCTGGTCGCTACAAATTGATTCTACGCTGCCCGGTGAAACGCCTGAACACCCACCTGCTGGTCACTATCAGACCTGGCATTGACCTGAATTATGGGCGCTCCATGATTGGTCTGCTGCCCAAACGCTATCTAAATCGCGGGCTTACCATTGAGGTCAGACAGGCTGGCGTTTGTGTCTATGGGGGTGAGATTCTGCCTGAAATGCCGCTTATGAATCTTCAGACAGATTTTGACCGACACCTCCAAAAGGCCGATGTATCTCAGGCGGCGTGACGTGTACATGAAGGTGGCTGCACTGACCGCTGCCATTGCCGACAGTACGAAAATCTCAGACGACATGACGCGTCTTGTGAGCGCGGGTTGAGTAACGCACAGGGGCGGTTTTGTCAGAACCGCCCCTGTTTGTTAGAACCGCCCCGGCCCTGCTAAGGAAAAAGACGACGCTAGAGCGGAACCTTCACCCAGTTGGAGCCGGCCGAATCCAAAGTAGCGTAATCAGGCCACTTATCATCAAAGGTGCCCCTAGGAGAACCTGGCATCTCATTGCCGTTGATGATGCTTTCGGCGCTGCGGGTTTGCGCCTTTGTGCCGTCGGAAAAAATGAATCTGAATACATCGGTGGTTACATCGATTTGCCCTGAAGCCAGTTTGGGAAGTTTGAATACATCATTTACCGTAAACGCTGAACCAGAGCTTTGAAACATGCCTATGCAGAGTTCTTGCTGTCCCGTGGTTATGCCCTGTGGAATATTGAACACGCTGTTCATGGTAAAGCTGGAACCCACGCAATTAACAAACATCCAGGAGCAGAAGTAGTTATCTATGGTAGTGATTTTCAATGGAATGTTAAATACGCTGTTCATGTTGAAGGGAGCACCTGAGCAGTTTGCGAACATTCCGTAGGAAAAGAAAGTGCCAATGCTTGTTATGTTTGGCGGTAGATTGAAAACGCCGTTCATGGTAAAGCTCGCGCCTCCCGCCAGGCTCCCTTGGTTAAACATCTGATTACAGAAATTATTTCCCACGCCGGTGATACCTTGTGGCAGATTGAATGCGCTGTTCATGTTAAATGCGTCGCTGCGCATATTCAGAAACAGGCCCTGACAAAAAGAATCTCCCACAACGCCTTGTATCTTTTGCGGCAGATTGAATTTTGCGCCCATTGCGAACGAAGTGCTGTCGATATCTGAGAACATATTTGCACAGAAATAATCTCCTACCTTGGTGATGCTTTGCGGGATGGTGAAGTTAGGACCCATAGTAACGTTATTCATGAAGATGAACATACGATATCCATAGTAGTCGCCAGCGTCATTTTCAGCGACGTTCAGTCCTCTCTCAGGCAGAGGACTGATGAGCTCACGAATATTGAGCCTGACACTATCCCCTACTGCAAACCCAAAAGCCCTAAACCACCCGTAGGTATTCTTCTCCTTTTCGGTCACATCGGCCTCCTGTATCTTTACCGTGTGGATGCCCAAACCAGCTGCGACGACAATAGCTCCATAGAGTGAGCCGGTTCCTGTGAGGCGCACCGGAGTGCCCTCATCTACAGATACCAACCAGTCATATGCCGCATTCGTAGTACCCTGCGGCGTATATCCGGACGTGGGTATATAGATGTACCCATCAGTATGCGTGGTAGCCGTAAACGTAAAGGATTCGCCCATGGATCCCAGGATTGCCTCTTGTCCTGAGCTGGTGTTGGTGAGGGTGAGGCTGTTGAGTGTGTTCGTGTTGTCAAACTGTACTTTTGTAATCTCCCATTTTGATGGATCGAGATCAAGTTCTGCGTACTCCTTCACTATTTCAAGCCATGTGGTTGCTTTATAAGAGGAAACGCTGGGAGAGTACGACGGTACGGGAATGGAGCGGCCTAAAGCGATGTCCTCGGCTGTTGAGGAAGGTTTGGGTTTGACAAGAGCGTTGTTCCCAACCAGCCCGTCTGCGTATCGCTCGGATGCCCAGGTTTGTATGGCCTTGTGGGCGATGTCCTGAAAGTGTTTTATCCTGGTGTCATCAGCCTTGTTGATATAGCCAGTTAGCGCAGGTATAGCTATCGCGAGGAGTATGCCTAGGATAACGATGACAACTATCAGTTCTACGAGGGTAAAGCCGGAGCGTCCTTGTAAAGCCCCTCGCACAGGAGGCGTCCGGTGAGTTCCGCAGGCCGAGGTGCCCTGCTGAGAGGTCGCAGGAGCGTTTGCGCTACCAAGGCGACGAGTTCGCAGAGTGTTTGAGCCGGCGTCCCCTGTGGGAGGGGCCCCACGGTAAGGCGCTCCTGTAGCGACAGCCCCAGCAACGTTTTTCTTGCCGGCAGATGAATCCGGGTACAAAAAACCGCCTGGCGCATAAGCCTGGGCGGTGTCTTTGGCGCGTACATGCGCGCCCTCATAGGTGTTGGTGGATGGGAGAAGAGCTAAACTATGAGCCCCCCCCCCCGGCATATTCTGGATGTTTTTGCGCTCATGTGTTCCCGCTCCCTTCAGTTTGCCTGTCTTTGTGGCGCTTTGTCTTGGTGCCTGTTTTGCTTCCTGTCTTACCTGCTTGTGCTAACAGCGCATAGTATAGCACAAGC
>JAITRZ010000030.1 GCA_031288185.1 Coriobacteriales bacterium | reverse complement strand
AAGCTGTGGGGGATAGTTTTGAGTCTTTGAGAGTTTGCACTACGATCTGCCCGAGGAGAAAGCCTGTCTACCTCGTATTATGGAAAGCTGACTCAAAAAAGTCTGAAACTCACGCTAGGTATCCGTCATACGCCTTGAGGACGTTAGTAAGGCATATGGACAGGGCGAAACGCAAACGACCGTTTTGAGCAACGTGCGCTTTGAGGTCAAAGGCGGCAGCAGGATCTGGGCGCTCACAGAGGAATGTGTGCGGGCATAGTTTTGTCCATATGTCTGCAGGCACCTGGACGGCTTAACGTGCACTCGGCCCCGGAGATTCGTTTTGTCTGCCCACCCGCAGGTTGGCTGCATCAACAGGAATCTCCGGCGTTGAGCGTACTGTTTTGTCCGCCCGCCCGCAGGTCGGCCATCCTTGGGTGCCAGCCAGTGGTCTGTCATCGCTTGGCACCTTGCTTCGCTTCTGCTCATTAACTATAATCTCCACTTACGCCCTATGCGTGTGCGATGTTATAACTGGTCGACTCAGCGACGGCGTCAAAACCCACTGGCTTCACCACCGAATGAAAAAGGCTGACGGTCGCCTGTCTCATGTATGAGCTGTGTTCCCTGGCAATCGACTGACAAGCCCCATAAGAGAGTAGGATTCACCATCATGGACATAATCCGAGCCCTGGAGCAGCAACAGGTTAAAGCCGAACTCCCTCGGTTTTTCGTTGGCGACAACGTTAAGGTGCACTACCGCATTACTGAGGGCAACCGCGAGCGTATTCAGGTTTTTCAAGGCGATGTGATTCGTAAGCACGGGGCTTCCAATCGTGAGACCTTTACGGTGCGTAAAATCAGCTTTGGCGTGGGTGTGGAGCGCACCTTCCCTTTGCACTCACCCAAGATCGACCGCATTGAGGTGGTGCGTCATGGTGCGGTTCGTCGCTCAAAACTCTATTATTTGCGCAACAAGGTGGGCAAAGCCGCCCGTATCCGTGAAAAGGGCTTCTAAGGACATTCGCAGTGGTGCCCGCCGCGTTTGGTTCACTCGCGCTCTCTTCTTCGACTTTCCTGGCGGCCGCACCTGTCCACCTGGTACATTCCCGGCCCGCAGGGCAGCCGTCAGGTGATGCTCGCTCCTTCAAACTTCAACAGCGCGATCAAGAGCTCTATGAGCCGCTTTACCGGGCTGGTGTTGGCGACGGTGCCATTGTCATAGGTTTGGATGAAGTGGGTCGTGGAGCGCTGGCCGGTTCCCTGACTGTTGCGGCCGTGGCCCTTCCGCTTGAGCCGCGCGTCTTTGGCCTGGATGATTCCAAACGCCTCAGTGCCCGCAAGCGCGAGGAGCTGCTTGTCCAGATCAAAGCGGTTGCGCTGGCCATCGGCATTGCCCATATTCAGCCCTCTCAAATTGACGCCCAGGGCATGGCCGCCTGCCTGCCCCAGGCTTTTGCGGCAGCATTGGCGGCAACCGACCTTGTACCTGACCTGGTCTTGGTGGATGGCAGGCCACTGGGCATTCATCCCGCAGAACACGCCATCATTAAAGGTGACCGTAAGGTTGCCTGTATTGCGGCCGCTTCCATAGTGGCCAAGGTCTGTCGCGACGCGCTGATGGTTGAGGCTGCTGACATACACGATAACTATGGCTGGCGCTCCAATAAAGGCTATGGTTCCGCCGCCCACATTGCCGCCATTCGCGAATGGGGGTTGAGCCCTCTGCATCGCTCCAGTTTCTGCGGCTCCTTTCTGCAAGCAAGCCTATTTTAGGCTCACCCGGTATATCACCCCACTGGCCACTGGCCCCCACAAATTCAAGGCATCTCTTTTATGCTATTTGATTTCATAGTTTTTAGATGACCCCTGTCTTGCTAATCCCACAACGTTGCGGCATCTCTTCGATAAGACGCGCCTGCGGACGGTTCGACCTCATTGGGCCAGATGCACAAGAGTAGGAACTTTGATAAGAGGTGCCTGCAGACGATTTCTGACCTCAAGCGATTTGTTCCTAAAGAGTTACCGGTACCAGAGACACCGGTTGTCGGCCTTGGCGGGTTTTGGCTTTGGGAGGGTTGTGTTGGGTGGGCCTTAATAAGGCTGTGGCAAGCCTTAACTATTGGTTGCCGACTTTGAGAATATTCGGATTTCAGCGGACTTTCAGTGGTTTGGATCTGCGTCAGTTCTGGTTTGGGCGTCTGTAAGATTTTTGTAAGGTTTCGGGCTCAGAATATGTTGAGTTGACAAGCCATACGACGCAAGGAGGAACCATGACCGTAAGCGCAGAGACAAAAAGTTCGACCCTGGCGAACAGTAGCTCTCCCGTTCGATCCAAGGCATCTACTCGATCCAAGGCCTCCGCTAACAGCATTCAATCCAAGGACGCAGGGACAGGCGAGAAGAGCGCGCAGACTGCTGGACAGAGTCTGGGTAAGGTTGGAGAGCAGCTGTCAAGCACCTATTTGGAGCAAAACGGCTTTGAGATACTGGAACGCAACTGGCGCTGCAAGGCAGGTGAGGCCGATATAATAGCCTTTGAAGATGACACATTGGTATTCATTGAGGTCAAGACTCGTTCCCAATCCAACTGCGGTCTGCCAGAAGATGCGGTCACTGCCCAAAAGCGAACACGCTATGAGAACATCGCCATTAACTACCTGATGCACCACCAACTACCAACCTCGAAGGTGCGCTTTGATGTTATCTCTCTTCTGGTTTTCAGCGAACACAAAGCGTTCCTGCGCCATCACCGCGACGCCTTTTTCAGTGACGAGTAGGCCGGGCCAGCTCAGGCGGAAGGCAGGAGAAGATGGGGAGCACAGAGGGAAAAAGGCAGATAGGTTCTGTACAGACAGCGGTCATCAGCGGCGTAGCCGCACAGCCGGTTATTGTAGAAGTCAATGTGGTAAAGGGTTTGCCTGGTATTAGCATTGTTGGAATGCCTGACACGGCCGTTAACGAGGCAAAACTGCGCGTGCGTCAGGCCATGCGCTCATGCGGCTTTACTGTACCCAACATGCACATCGTTGTTAATCTGGCACCCTCCTCATTGCCCAAGAGTGGTTCTGGCCTTGATCTGCCCATTGCCGCCTCCATCTTGATGGCTACCTCCCAGATACCAGCGGCGCTGTTGCAAAACCGGCTTTGTGTTGGAGAATTGTCTCTGGACGGCAGTGTGCGACCGGTTAAGGGAATGTTGGCCTATGAGAAGCTGGCGGCAGAAAACGGTTCCAGTCTACTTAGTGCTGTTGTAGAACGAGGCGCTGGTTATGCGCAGACGGCTGACGGCCAGACGGCCCATCACTGCATTGAGAGTTTGAGCGATTTACGTCACGCGCACTTTCAGCAACCGCTATCCGGAGCAACAAGTTGTCAGGGTTCGGATATTGATTACTGCGATATTGCTGGTAATGAACTCGCAAAACGGGCTCTCCAGATTGCCGCAGCTGGCGCGCACTGCTTGCTGATGATTGGGCCGCCAGGTTCAGGAAAATCGATGTTGGCGGCCCGTCTGCCTACTATTTTGCCGCCACTTTCATTAAATCAACGCCGTGAATCAGCCATGATTCACTCGGTGTCCGGCCTGCCCTATGATCGCATTATTCAAGGCCATAAACCTTTCAGGGCTCCCCATCACAGCGCTACGAGAGCCGGGCTTTTAGGGGGTGGTTCACCTCCAGCACCCGGCGAAGTTTCACTGGCTCATAATGGCGTGCTCTTTTTAGATGAGATGCCTGAGTTTGGTTCCAGCGTCCTGCAGTTGTTGCGTCAACCCATTGAAACAGGCACGGTATCATTGGCGCGAGCGCGAGGTACAACAATCTTTCCCGCTTCGTTTATTCTTATTGCAGCCGCAAATCCCTGTCCATGTGGTTATTACGGCGATCCGGATCATACGTGTAAATGCAGTCCGGTAGAAATAGCTCGCTATCAGGGTCGCATTGGCGGGCCGTTGATAGACCGGTTTGACATGATTATTGACGTTTGGCGCTCCAAGCCTGGAGATGTGTTAGCAACGGGAAGTGGTCGGAGTTCGGCGGCTATGCTCAGAGATGTGCTCGCGGCTCGAGAGTTCAGACAGGAACGTCTTAAACAACCGTTTGGCCAGTGCGTTGGCGAAAGCATGCAGGGTACCAGTGCTGTATGTGCCACCCAGATTGCTGACCCCACGCTGGCGCGAAGCGCTGGCGCGGCATCACTATCACGTCAGCTGCCACACGTTGACCTCACGCGAGCGCAAAGTGCCGTTTTAGCGCCTGCGGTTGATACTGCACGGGCGGAAAGGGCCGATTGTCCGGCTACCAGAACGGGTATCCAGCCCAATGCAGATAAACCGGGCAAGTGCTCTACTCGCATTGCGGGCAAAAGGATTGACAGAGGCTTTAATGGTGAGGGCTATCGACTCCTGCAAAGCTGCGCATTAGGTCAACAAGAGCGTCGCTGCATAGAGGAGGCGGCACAGCGTTTTGAACTAAGCGGCAGAGGAATCATGCGGGCCTTGTCAGTTGCGCGAACAATAGCTGATTTGGAGGGTTCTGATGCTGTGCAGTGTGCCCATCTTCTTGAAGCGGTCACTTTCCGGGCAGAAAGCAGGCTCAGCAATGGGCGCGCCTGAAGCATTGGATAAGGCACCACGAAGCGAGCTCTGGATCGGCTCTAATCAGTACCCCGCTGGGCTCAGACATCTGGCTGAACCTCCCAAAAAGCTTTATATTCTTGGTGATGCCCAACTGCTAGGTTCCGCTCAGATTGCTATTGTTGGTGCTCGCAGACCAACACCCTATGGCCTGTCCTGCGCGCGTCGCTTTGCGATGCGTGCAGCTGATTGGGGTATTGTAGTGGTTTCCGGCGGCGCGCTTGGCTGTGACCAGGCCGCGCATCGCGGTGCTCTGGAGGCTGGTGGTAAGACAATCGTGGTTTTGGGCTGTGGCGCGGATCATGTGTATCCCCCCAGGGCTGGTACGCTGTTTGAAAAAATTGTGCAAAGTGGTGGCGCTATTGTTTCTGAGGTTCCGTGGGGATCATCGCCCACGCGGTGGGCATTTAGCAAACGCAACAGAATCATCGCCGGCCTGGCAAAAACCACCTTGATAGTGGAGGCTGGCCTGCCCAGTGGTACCTTTCAGACTGCTGACTCCACACTGGCACTCGGCCATGAATTGTTGGTAGTGCCCGGTGCCATAAGTTCTCAAGAGTCCCGTGGTTCCAACAGGCTCATTCGTGAGGGGGCTACGCCGATTGTGGATGACGACAGCTTTGACGATGCTCTACGGGCGACTTTTAGTGGAGAAGAACCCTGCTTTTCTCTTGCGACCAAGAGTGAGGTCAATGATCAGAAGGGTGAGGTTGACTGCCTGTTTGAGTCTGACTCACAGCACAAAATTGTAGCTGCCTTGCGCGCCGAGGCGATGCGTCCTGAAGAACTGGCGGCTGCCCTGACTTTTGATCTCCTGGATACCATCAGATTGTTATCGCTCTTGGAACTAAACAAGCACGTGCAACGCTTGCGCGATGGGAGGTACAGCACGGTTTTCTAGCATACCCTTCCTATTGTAGTCACGGGCCGTCTTTCATGGCGAGATGGCCACATCCACTGCTTACCCACAAGAGCACCTGTAGCTTTCCCTGAAACAGCTTCTCCGCTGAAAACTCCGCTCCTTACCCACAGGGCCACGTGCCCTGCGTATTTGTTTCAAAGGCATCGTCTGTGAGTGCACAGGGCCACGTATGTGTGACTGTCCCCCCTTGCCACCCACGCCGTTTTTAGCGATGATATGCAGATGCGCAATGCAGGCGAAAAAACAACGGTAGCGATCATCGGAGCAGGTCTGGCGGGCAGCGAGGCGGCCTGGCAGTTGGCGCAACGGGCGGTAAACGTGCGTCTTTATGAAATGCGTCCACGTTACCAGACTCCCGCGCATCAGGGGGAAGCATGTGCAGAATTGGTCTGTTCCAACTCCTTGAAAAGTCTCCTGTTACCCAGCGCTGCGGCCACGCTTAAACATGAGCTGGCAAGCCTGGGCTCTTTTGTTATGCGTGTGGCCCTCAAGCATCGTCTACCAGCTGGTCAAGCCCTGGCGGTAGACAGGCAGAAATTTGCCGCTGAAATCAGCTGCGAACTAAACCAGCATCCACGCATTCAGGTTATTCATAAACAAATTCAGGCCGTGGATGAAGTGTTGGCCAACAACCAGGAGCAGATAATCATTGCGACGGGGCCACTGACTGCCAAAGCCCTAGCCTGTAATATCGCTACGACATTAGGCTCTGAACACCTGGCCTTCTATGATGCCGCAGCGCCAATAGTCGAAGCTGATTCGCTGGATCACAGCCAGCTTTTTGCCCAGTCCCGCTACAACAAGGCTGGCGCTGACTACCTTAATGCCGCGTTGGATAAAGAACTCTACGAGCAGCTGGTCATAGAGTTGTGCCAGGCCCAGCGAGTGGTCAGGCGCAGTTTTGAACGTCACGAACTGTTTGTAGCCTGCCAGCCTGTCGAAGAAGTCGCTCGAACCGGCCCCGAATCACTGCGGCACGGTGCACTGAAGCCCTTTGGTTTGTGTGCCCCTGACTGTGTCAAACCTCCCTATGCTGTGGTTCAGTTGCGCGCCGAAAACCCCGCCAAAACCGCTTACAACCTGGTTGGCTTTCAAACTAACTTAACCTTTGGCGAACAGCAACGGATTTTCAGGTTAATTCCGGGTCTTGCTCAAGCCCGCTTCAGTCGTCTGGGTGTCATGCACCGCAATACTTTCATTAACGCACCACACGCTCTCGGCTCTACCTTAGAGCTACCCGCCAACCCCCGTATTCGCTTTGCTGGCCAACTCACCGGTACGGAGGGCTACACCGAGGCTATCGCTTCGGGTTTGTTTGCTGCCCTTAATTGCTATGCCAGGATTCTGGATGTGCCACCTGTTCACTTGCCAGCCCATAGCTGCTTTGGCGCGCTTTTGGCCTATGCTACCAACCCGGACACCCGCGATTATCAACCCATGCACGTCAATTACGGGATAATGGAACCCCTGGCATCACCACCCCGGCAGAAACGTCAGCGTTATGCAGCCTATTCGCTACGAGCCCTACAAGCCCTAGCAAACTTCAAGGCTGTTCGTTCTGAACTTAACTTTGCTCCCAGCTACTTGGTACCCGACCTTGCGACAACCGCCGTTTGTTCTTTTGAAAGTTCTCCTGAGAATTCCCGTGTTGCGCTTGAAGCCGTACGGGAACCAGAAATCTCACTTCCCCCAGATGTCAGGGCTCAACCACGCGAGCGCCTTTCGGCATCATCTGAGGGAAGGGGAGGGGAGTGAGCAGTGTGTACACACACTAAACCAGCATCCGGACAGTCTGAATCAGCGCACGAGCACATCAAGCCGGTAGGCAGACAAAGTGAACTGATAGACAAACAGGTCGAGCCAGGGCGCGAACAGAATGAGTCAATGCGCCAACAAATCGAGCACTACCTCAAGTCGCTTCGTTTGGAGCGTAACTACTCGGCTCACACGCTTCGCGCCTATGCTGGCGATCTGGATGCTTTTACACGCTGGCTCCAGGATCAAGATATCTGCCTGACTGAGTGCAATACCAGAACGATACGTCAATTTCTGGCCAGTTTGGCTGCCGCTGGCCGTAGCAGAACCACCATCAACCGCCGACTATCATCCCTGCGTTCTTTTATGAGCTGGCTGGATGAGCAGGGTCTGCTTGCCACAAATCCAGCAGCCGCAAATCAGGCTCCCAAATGCCCCCGCCCCCTACCCAGACTGGTGCAAGACAGTGATCTGGATAAATTGCTTGCCAACAGCAGTAGCAATAAACCCACTGACATTCGCGACGATGCCATCGTCGAATTGATGTATGCTAGCGGCGCTCGCATCTCTGAGTTAGCGGCCCTTTCTCTGGCCGACATTGACTTTGTGCAGGGAAGCATTCGCCTGAGGGGTAAAGGCAGCAAGCAGCGTCTGGTTCCCTTGCATGAGCTGGCCCTGGGAAAGCTGCAACGTTACCTCAGCCAGGCTCGTCCTCAACTGATGCGCAGCCTTATCCGTCCGCGGCGTGCGTGCGTGTCGGGTGATAAATTGCTAAATGAAACAGCACTTTTTCTCGGAAAAAGCGGTAGGCCGCTGAGCGCTGACAGCATCAGGGTAGCTTTTAAGGCGCGCCTGCGTCGCTTGGGCCTGGACACCTCTCTTGCTCCTCATGACCTGCGCCACACCTTTGCCACCAACCTGCTCACTTGTGGAGCTGACCTGCGCAGTGTGCAGGAACTGCTTGGTCATGCCAGCCTCTCATCCACGCAAATATACACCCATCTCTCCTTGACGCACCTCAAAAATGTTGCTGTTCGCGCTCATCCACGCAGCGAGTAGGGCAGGATGGCACATTTATTCCAGGAACTGCCGATTGCCTGTTTACCCTCGCAGTGAACAAAAGGGTCTTTTATCTGCCGCCTCAGGCCGCGCTGTGGAGGGGTTTGCACACCTAGAGGACATGGGGGGGCAGGAAAATGAACGCGATGTCTCAGGCCGCGCTGTGGAGGGGTTTGCACACACGTGGCCTTGTTCTCGATATACATAAAGCCGAGCGCGGGATGCAGCATGGGAAACTTTTTTGCACTACGTCCAAAAAAGTCTGCAATAAGTCAAAAAAGCCCAAAAAAGTCACTTAAAAAATCGTTTTTTGGCTTGCGCGTTGGCACACTCGTGTTATATTGACAGAGGCAGGTATGGGTTGACGTCTGATGCCTGGTCTTTTGTGGGTAAAACAGACAGTGAGCCGCGACGCGTCGCGCTTCATTTTTTCGGGCGGACATCTTCCTATCTCCTGTGTCCGGCGGTGTATTTGAGAAGAAGGCGCCGCGAGATCATATGCCCTGATCGGCAGTGAAAGGAGAGCACTATGAAGCAATCAGGAAAATCACAGAAAGAAGGGATATCCCGGCGGAGTTTCCTAACCGGGGCAGCTGCGGCCGGCGCGTTGACGGTGGCTGGCCTTGCCGGTTGCGCGCCGTCTACTCCAGGCACCAATGAGAAAGACAGTACGAGCACAAACGCGGCCAGCACGGGCTATTCCTGGGAAAAAGCGCCAACGCCTATTACCAACTTTGCCGAGACTATCGATACCGAGATCCTGGTCATTGGCGCTGGCATAAGTGGATTGTGTTGTGCCTGCGCGGCGGCAGAGAGCGGCGCGAAGGTGATCGTGGCAGAGAAATGCGGCAACTTCAATGGGCGCGGCGGTGGCTTTGGAGCCATTAATTCTCGCTATATGGAAGCCGTGGGCGCGACCTTTGATAAGACAGATGCCTATGCGCACTGGATTGCTCAAACCGGCAGCCGCTCCACGGAAACGTTAATTGCCAAGTTTTTCCGCGACAGCGAACGCGCCTCTAACTGGATGCTCGATAAGATTGATGCCGTTGGTGGCGCTGTCATGGTTGGCGACTTCTTTTCCAAGGATAAGGTCTGGGCCGAGGTGCCGGGCTATCACATGGCTTTTTTGATGCCCGATCCCGCCAATCCTGATGCTCCGCCGCTGTTTGACTACAACCCCTTTCTGCCAGCCACGCTTGCCCATGCTGACGCAGTTAAGGCTGGTGCCGAGTTCATCTTCAATGCGCCTGCCGTGCAGCTCATAAAAGAGGGCGACAAGGTGGTTGGTGCCGTCATCCAGACTGACGAGAAAACCTATAAACGTATCAACGCTAGCAAGGGCGTTGTGCTTGCGACCGGTGATATTTCTGGCGATCCCGAAATGGTCGAAGCCTATGCGCCCATTGCGCTGCCTTATCCACTTGAGCGCACCCAATATACGCCCACCAGCGTTATGGCTGGCTGGAATAATGGCACGGCTGTCAATAATGGGGAAGGCCATAAGATGGGTTTGTGGGTCGGTGGCCAAATGGTAGATTTGCCGGGCCCAACCATGATGCATCCTCAGGCGTTTACCTGGTTTCACGCAGCTTTTCTCTTTGTGAATATCAACGGTGAACGCTTCTTCTGCGAAGATACCTGGGTTCAGGGAAAGTCCAACAATATGGTGCGCCAGCCTGAGCAGCGCGCCTTTGCCATCTTTGACGACAACTGGCTAGAGGACATCGCTAATACGGTTGATCATGGTGGTGGTATGTTCTGGGACAGCTTCCGACCTTTCGGCTCGCCCACCACGGCAGCGGCAGAAAGTTTTAGGGCTCAGATGTTTGAAGGCGACCCGATGAGCGGCTCGACCAGCTGGCTGGAGGCTGGCAAGGCACCTGATGCCGCTACTGATCCTGTGACCTGGACACAACCTGCCTGGCAGGCGGATACAATCGAAGAGCTGGCTGAGCTCATACACGTGCCTGCTACCACCTTAAAGGCGACCGTAGATCGTTACAATACGCTTTGTGACGCTGGCTCGGATACGGACTTTTTCAAAGAAGCGGTCTTTTTGACCCCCATTAAAAAGGCGCCGTTTTATGCCACCAAGGTTGGTCCAGCCGTCCTGACCATTCCTACTGGCTTGAAGTGTGATGACAACTTTGCTGTACTGGATGCCGATGGCAAGCCTATCGATGGCTTGTATGTAACGGGCAATATAGCGGGCAGTGTTATTGCCGTTGACTACCCCATTAATGTTGCTGGCAACAGCCATGGGCGTTGTATCACCTTTGGTTATGACCTGGGCAAGCAGCTCGCAGGCGACTACGAGCCGGCACTCAAGCCCGGCGACCCCATGCCCGGCCTGAAGCTGGGTACATCAAACGCCTGGACCGCAGAAGGTTTTCCGGCGGCTACCTAGAATTAGGCAGTTTGGGCAGCTTAACGCGCGCCTGCACACAGCCCATAAAACAGGGCGACCCCTCCTCTTGTAGACGGGTCGCCCGTTTTGGTCTGTTCGCGTAAAGAAGGGAGTTGTACGGGCGTGGACGCAGAACCTATGAGGTCAGTCCTCTCAGAAGCGGAACGGGAGCGGTATTTTGTGCGGCTCCAGGAGATGGTAGTCGAGTTGCCAGCTATTGAACAGCACGATGTGCTCCTGAGTCGGGCACGTGGTGCTCGCGCTTTGCGCGAGGCCCACAGACGGGAGAGCATACTGGCGGCTGAATTAGATAAATACCAAAGCACTATCAACAAGGCACTGCTTGATGCCAGGAAAGCGGCCGATAAAGATGATAAGCGGGAGGAGGAGCGCAATCTGGCTTTGGTGCGCATCAACAAAGAGCTGCATTATACGCGGCTCGCAATCCTGCAGCGCGCCCAAGATGAAGTTCGCAACCTGCAAAAAAGCAGCGGACTTACCTCTGAGGATCCTCTTGACGATTATGCCCTCTCGGACGCGGACTATGCGGCCCTGGAGACCCGGATCACTGCCTTTCGCGGGGAGTATCAGCACCTCTATCAGTTGCTGCGGCAGCAGGAGGGGTTGGAATAAAGAATGGCTGCGCAGATGACAAACGCAGGCTTACCTGTTAAACTAACCGCCTGTGCCAGAGCGGTTTTTGATTATCCCCTGAGTTTTATCGGGTGTAGGTTTTCCAGTTGCCGCTGAACCCTATCGAATGCGCTCAGCTAAGCCTTTGGCGCAGGCAGCGCTACCGACCTCAGGCGGCTGCGCTTGACCACAAAGTTCTCATGTCAGGCAGCATATCTGTGCTGCTTTGTTCCGGAGAGGAAGTTTTATGGCAGTACCCAAAAGAAAAACCGGCCGCGCCGTTACCCATGCCCGCCGAAGCGCCAACATGGCAATTCGGCCCGCTCCCCGTTCTGTCTGTCCGCAGTGTGGTGCCACTAAATTACCGCACTATGTCTGTGCCAACTGCGGTACCTATAATGGTCGTGAGGTTTTGAGCACTGAGTAGCGTCATGACCGCGCATGGCAATCGCTCACAGAACACCACGGGTGAGCAGCCGACTTCTGGTACTGCCGTTGCTGATCATACGGTTGAGCCCGTCAGCAGTGGTTTTTCTGCCCCATCTTTCACGATTTGTGTTGACACGCTGGGTGGCGACAACGCGCCTGCGGTAGTCATGGACGCGCTTGGGCAGATTTTAGCCAGCGATTCCCCTTTTGATCGCTGCATCAATCTTCTCTTGACCGGCTTTGCGTCAGACATTCAACCGTTGGCAAACGCTCATCCCCAGCGCGTGGTTGCGGTGCCAACCAGTCAGCGCATTGAAATGGACGAACATCCGGCCACTGCCGTTAAGCAAAAACGTGATTCATCTATTGTTGTAGGTGCAAAGCTCCTGCGTTCAGGCCAAGCCGACGCTTTTTTCTCGTCTGGATCTACCGGCGCGATAATGGCCGCCGCAACTTTGTTTGTTGGTCGCATCAAAGGGGTTAAACGTCCTGCCATTGCCACGCTGATACCCGCCCCCAAAGGCCACGTACTGCTTCTGGACGCTGGCGCCAACAGCGAAGTTGAGCCGGAATATCTGCTCCAGTTTGCGCACATGGGCAGTATTTACGCCGCAAAAGCGTTGGGCATAGCTCGCCCGCGCCTGGCCCTTTTGAACGTTGGAGCTGAGGCCAGCAAGGGATCCAGACCAATCCAGGCAGCCTACGAATTGCTTCAGCTGCATGTCGATAACTTTTACGGCAACGCCGAGGGAGACGACCTGTTCAGCGGACGTTTTGACGTCATTGTCAGTGGCGGCTTTACCGGCAATGTCGTTCTCAAGGCGATGGAAGGGGCAGTTAGTGGCCTGTTATCAGAGTTGAAGAAGTTGTTCATGGCTTCACACAAGAATAAAGTGGCGGCGGCACTCATAAAAAAGGATCTCATGGCCCTTAAAGACCAGTTGGACATCGATCTGATTGGTGGGGCTCCACTGCTTGGCCTGAACAAGAGTGTGGTCATCGGCCACGGTTCAGCTGGTGCTCTGGCCATTGCCAATGGCATTCGTCAAGCGGCCCGGATGGCACAGGGTAACGTGCCCCAACTGATAGCCGCATCTTTGGCAGTTGACGCTGATGACAAAACGCATTAAAACGGGCAAAGATTGCCAGGGTCAGGCCCTGAAGCAGCAACTTGAGCAGTACGCGACTGTCCTCGACAAGGCTGAGGCGCTTTTGGGTCATCATTTCACGCAACGGGCACTCCTCCTGCGCGCCCTCACTCACCCTTCGGCCGTCACCGTCAATGCCCTGTCTCATTCCTACGAGCGTCTGGAGTTTTTGGGCGACGCCATCTTAGGTGCCATTGTCTGCCAGGAGCTCTATGAGCGCTATCCTGACGTGGCTGAAGGCGGCCTGACGCGATTGAAGATGACCCTGGTTTCCGGACAAACCCTCTCTCGTCTGGCTCACGATCTGGGTTTGCAGGAGTTGATAATCTTTGGTTCCTCTGAACAGGGTACCGGCAACCGCGGCCTTAGTTCAGCTTTGGAAAACAGTTTGGAAGCACTGGTAGCGGCGCTGGCCCTGGACGGTGGCTTGGAACTGGCCCGAAGCTGGGTGTTGGAACATCTGACACCGCTTGTTGAGAGCAGTCAGGCTGACGAGCCAGAAAATGCCAAGTCCGCGCTGCAGGAACTACTCCAGACCCAACATGTCATCCCTACCTACGAGGTTACCGCCACCGATGGTCCTCCCCATGACCGAAAATTTACGGTTGCGGTTAGTGCCCAGGGCAAGATCCTCGCAACCGGTCGTGGTCATTCCAAAAAAGATGCCGAAATGCGCTCAGCTCAAACCGCCCTGCGAAAATTGCGTA
This sequence comes from Coriobacteriales bacterium, assembly GCA_031288185.1. Classification (GTDB taxonomy): domain Bacteria; phylum Actinomycetota; class Coriobacteriia; order Coriobacteriales; family UBA8131; genus JAITDU01. Next base: position 13,402 of record JAITRZ010000030.1, on the reverse strand, counting down.
CATCCGCCTCCGTCTTGCCCCTGAGCTGAGAGTTGCCCGACCAACGCAAGACCCCTTGTTCTGATCTGAGAGTTGCCCGACCAACGCAAAACTCCTTATCCCTATCGCGTGCAAAGTCTCTCAATGGCACGCAAAAGACGGCAGGTTGCTCATAAGGATTGTGGTGCGTTCCCGGGCTGGTTCATAGTATGCGCATTAATGAGCTCTGTATCCGCCTGTTTACTGGCGCGATTATGGCTTGGGAGGCCGCAGTGAGAACCGTGCGCGCCAGCTGATGGCATTGCGGTCACAGCTTGAAGCCACCTGCGGGAGTAAATGCGGCCATCAAACGGCGAACAATGGCTTATAATCTTGAGGATTCACATGCGAAACGTTAGGCGCCATGTATCTTAAGTCACTTACCATAAAGGGCTTCAAGTCTTTTGCTGACCGCTCGGTTATCAGTTTTGAGCCGGGAATTTCGGTGATTGTTGGACCAAATGGCTCAGGGAAATCCAATATCTCTGAGGCCATTATGTGGGTTTTGGGGGAGATAAACCCGCGTAATCTGCGTGTGCAGTCGCTTGAAGAGCTGATTTTTTCTGGTTCTTCGGCCAGACAGGCCGTTAGCGTTGCCGAGGTCGAACTGGTGTTAGACAACACTGACAAGACACTCGCGATTGAGTTTGACCAGGTATCTCTTTCCCGACGCATGTATCGAAGTGGTGAGAGTGAATACTTCATCAATAAAACCCCCAGTCGTCGTCGTGACATCATCGACATCCTGTATGACTCTGGAATGGGGGGCACGGGCAACTCGATTATCAGCCAGGGCAATCTTACTACCATTCTGGAATCACGGCCGGAGGATCGTCATGCGCTTTTGGAAGATGCGGCCGGGGTGCTCAAGCACAAAAAGCGCAAGCAAGCCGCGACGCGCAAGCTGGATCGCATGGACGTTACGCTTGAACGAGTCAAGGACATCATCAAGCTGGTGGATTCACAGTTAAGGCCGCTGGAACTTCAGGCTCGTCGCGCCGAGCAGTATTCCCAAACTCGCGATGAGTTAAAGAACATCGACCTGTCACTGGCCGTAGACGAGTTGCGCGCGTTACAGACGCAATGGAATCAACACTCACGCGAATTGCAGGAAATTGATGCCGAGGCTGAACTGGCCAACTTTCGACTGCAAGAACGGGAAGCGGAGTTGTCCAAGCGTCAGGTGGCCTTGCAAGAAAAGGGTTTGTTTGTTGGCGACATCAATGAGCAGCGCATTCGTGTCCTCGCGATTATCCAACGACTGGATGCCGGGATGCTTCTTCTGGAGGAAAAGGGCAAGAACTTGGTCGCGCGGCTTAGTGATCTGCGTGCCACCATTCACAACTCTCGCAGTCGTCTGAGCGTGGCTGAGGCTGAACAGGAGGAACTGAGCCTGGAATCTTCGCGGGCCGAGGGACGGTTGGCGGCGGTTTATTCCAGTTATAACGAATTGATGAAAGAATCCGAGCATCTGACCCGCCTGCGTCGTCAGGCAGAGGAAGAGCATAGCGGGCTGTCTGCCCGATTGCGCTCACAGCAGATAGCCCTGGAGACAACCCGTCAAAATCTTAGTCGCGCCACTGACTCATTGGCTTCCCTGGATGTTGAGGAACGGCTGTTGCGGGAGCGCGAGCAGGAACTAGATGCTGAGGTGGCTGCCCACCAGGAGCTCCTGGATACAAGCAGCACCGAAGAAGATGAGTTGAAAAACGAGCTCTTGAAACTGACCCGTTCCAGCGACCTTGCCAAGGCCGAAGTGGACAAGTTTGTGCGGCTGTTAGAAGAGCGCAGGCATCGCTTGGAGCACCAGAACACTGAGCTCAATGAGCGACGTGCGCAACTGCGTGGTTTAGAGGAGACGGAACGAGCCCAGGTGAGCGCTGCCCCTGCCCTTTCCTGGGCCTTACACAACCAGGCCAAACTGGAAGGGATTATTGGGCCGCTGGCTGACCGCATCAAGATAAGGGACAATGCGAAACTGCCATTTGATTTGGATATTATTGCCGCTGAAGGCATTCTGGAGCGACTTTTAGGCGTTGACTATTTTGGCCTTCTGGTTAAGGACAACGACACGGCCCTGCAATTGGCCCAACGCCTGCAGAAACAGATTGCAGCGCAGGAAGCTGCGAAGGCTGATAAGGCTGACGGAGACACGGAATCCGAACCCGACCTTTCTCGCGGCGCGCTCTCGATAGTGCCCGCAGCTGGAATGCGCGCTCATTCTCGACACAGCAAGCGAGGTCACCGCTTGCTGGATTTGTTGGACTATCCGCCTGTTGCTGATGAGGCCATTGCTGCCTTGCTTGGTGATGTTTATCTGGCTGCCGACATTCGTCAGGCCCAGAGATACCATTTGCTTGATAAAGATAACACCCGCTTTGTTACACCCGACGGACAAATAATCTGGCCAAATGGCAAAATTACCATTGGTTTTGCGGCCGATGATCTGGAGGGTGTCCTGCAACGGCGACGTTCTATCGCCCGCCTTAGCGATGAGCTGGAGTTGTTATTGGCTAAGGTCAGCGACAGAGAGTTGGAGGTATCAGATGCCGAGCAAAACCTGACACGGGCCCAGGAGGCCAGCCTGGAGATTGCCAGTCAGCTGGTTCAATGTCAGGGAAAGACGCAGTCGCTGGCCGCAGAATTAACGCGCCTGCGTACAACCGGGGAGCAACTGGGCTTGCGCCTTGAGGCCAACAAACGCAAACTGGCTGATGTCGGTCGTCGTCACAATGCCGCCGCGCCGCTGGCCAGCGAATATCACGAGCGCATTGAGCGCCTGGAGTCTGACATCGTGGACTTACAAGGCCGGGTTGAGCACTCTGCCCAGGCCCTGTTGGTAACCAATGAGGACAAAAACACCCTGGCCGAGCGTCTGACGGAGGCTAAGATCGACCTGGAGTCAAATAAGGGCGCCCAGACTCATCTGCGCAACCGGCTCATACAGCTTAAGGCGACCATTCAAAGCCAAAAGAACATCCTGGCGGTTTCTGAGCAGACAGCGGCTTCACTCAGCCTGATTCGCCTGCGCATTGATCCCCTCTACAAACTCTATCAGGAATTACACGTTGGCGCTGGCGTCTGGGCACAGCGTCTGCATGACCAGGCCCACCTCCAGCAAACCGATTCCAGCAATCTGCGCAAGGTCATCGATGAGGCCAATCGCGCCGCTCGTGACGCTCGTGATGAACTCAATGCCATTACCGAAAGACGCACTGCGGTACTTGTCGAGCAGGGCAAGCTGGAAAGCCGCGTACAGGCCGCCATGCAACGGATAACGCAGGAACACCAAACGGCCCTGGAGGCGGCTTTAGAGCTTCCTGTATTAAAAGGCCGTCAACAGGCTGAGGAACGCGCCAACCGCCTGCGCGCTAAAATCGCCGGTATGGGTGCTATCAACCAGGTGGCGACAGAAGAATATGCCCGTCTGCGGGAGCGCCGCGATTATATGGACGCGCAGGTCGCGGATCTGTTGTCAGCCCGCAAGTCGCTGGCCAAGATTTCCCAGGCGCTGGATCGCAAGATGCGCAATCAATTTCTAGAAACCTTTGGCGCAGTTAACAACAGCTTTCAAGAAATCATCACTATCCTGTTTCCCGGCGGCAAGGGTGAGCTGATCCTGACTCAGGGCGACCGTGATGACGACAACGGCATTGAGGTATCCGCCCAGCCTGCGGGCAAGCGCATCCAGAAACTCTCGATGATGAGTGGCGGTGAAAAGTCACTGGTTGCTTTGGCGCTTCTGTTTGCCCTCTACAACATTCGCCGCATACCTTTCTATGTGCTTGATGAAGTAGAGGCGGCCCTAGATGACACAAATCTGGTGCGGCTTTTGGACTATCTGAACCATCTGCGTCAGTACACCCAGTTGATATTGGTCAGCCACCAGCGCCGGACGATGGAGTGCGCTGATGTGCTCTATGGTGTGACTATGCAGGCTGCAGGCGTCTCTGTTCTGGTATCCCAGCGCCTAGATCAGGCCCTGGGCTATGCTTCCCGCTCGGTTATCGAGAGGGAAGAAGGTACCGCCTATTTCGACAGAGGCAGCGTAGACCCTGACAAAGGTAGCGCCGAGCTTGATGAAGACAGGGCTGGCCCTGACAAAGGTAGCGCCGAGCTTGATGAAGATGAAGTTTCTGGAGACACTGGCTCTGTTGCAGGAACAGCGTCAGATGCCCATGACGATGGCTCCGTCACTGGCACAGCGTCGGACACCCATGGCAGAACAGATGAAACATCCCCACATCGGGCTGCGACGCTTCGCCACTCACCTTCCCCCGCAAAACGCAGAGGTACAACCCTGAGGCGCCGAGGCGGTCGTTGATGGCGTGGCGAGATCGTCTGAGCGACGGGTTAGCGCGAACTCGTCAGCGTCTGGGCGAGCAGTTGAATCTGCTCCTAGAACGTGGCCCCGATGTCAGCGAGGCCTTTTGGGAACAGCTGGAAGAAGGCCTGATTGCTGCTGACTTTGGTGCCCAGGCTGCCACGTTAGTTGTTGAGCGACTACGTGACCAGGCTACACGCCAGGCCCTACCAGATGCCGCCGCTGTGAGGGCGTTGTTAGCGCAGACCATTGCTGATATGTTCGCTTCCGGCAACTTAGATCCCCTTGTGCAAAATCCATCCTGCGCGCTGTTTGTTGGCATCAATGGTTCGGGTAAAACAACCACCGTTGGCAAGATTGCCAAAGCTGGAGTAGACGTTGGTCGAAGGGTACTGTTGGGGGGCGCTGATACCTACCGCGCAGCCGCAAACCAGCAGCTTGATATCTGGGCACAACGCGCTGATGTCCCCATCATTCAACGTGAAAGGGGTACCGATCCAGCTAGTGTGGCCTATGAAACACTGCAAGCCGCCGAGCGCTCAGGTGCCGACCTGGTGCTTATCGATACCGCCGGACGTCTGCACACCTCTGATGAGTTGATGCGGGAGCTAACCAAGGTAGTTGGAGTTACCCGCAAGCGCGCGGCAGCTATGGGCCTTCCGGTATTTACCTTACTGGTGATTGACGCGAACACCGGCCAAAACGGTCTGGCGCAAGCCCGTGAGTTCAACGAGCGGTTGGACGTTGATGGGGTTATTATTACCAAGTTGGATGGCACGGCGAAAGGTGGTATCGCTGTGGCCCTCTCTCATCAATTGAATCTACCCGTGATACGCGTAGGCATTGGCGAGCAGATTGACGACCTGCAACCCTTTGTGGCCCTGGATTTTGCTCGCGCCCTGCTAAGCGCGCCCGCGACTGCAAAAGCATCGGTACCTCGCTTGAACAATCAGGAAATGCCAGGTGACCTCCATGTTTGATAGCCTCTCAGCCCGTCTGCAATCCGTCTTTGGTGGCCTGCGCTCCAAAGGGCGACTGAGCGAAGATGACATTACTCTGGCTTTGCGTGAGATACGCATGGCCCTGCTGGAGGCCGATGTCAACTATCGTGTGGTTAAGGACTTTGTCGCCGCCACCAAGACTAAAGCGTTGAGCGCTGAGATACTACAGTCATTGACGCCAGCCCAAAACGTCGTCGCCATCGTGGCACAAGAACTCACTGAATTGTTGGGTTCTCAGCCGGTGTTGATGCAATTTTCCCAGCGTATCCCCAATGTGATTATGCTGGTAGGCTTGCAGGGTTCAGGTAAAACCACAGCTGCTGCCAAGCTGGCCTACCGTCTCCAAAAACAAAAGCACAGACCCCTTTTAGTGGCTGCGGATGTCTGGCGCCCTGCCGCTGCCGACCAGCTGGAAACATTAGGCAAGGAAATAGGTGTGCCCGTCTTTCGTGGCCAGGGCGATGATCCTGCATTGATCGCCAGGCAGTCTGTACAGGCAGCAATTGACGATCTGCGTGATGTCGTGATCATTGACACTGCCGGCCGTCTGCATATTGATGAGGAGATGATGGCTGAGGCTCGCGCCATCCGTGCGGCAGTGGCTCCAGAAAACATCCTGATGGTTGTAGATTCGATGACTGGTCAGGACGTGGTAACGGTGGTTGAGGCTTTTGGGAATGAGCTGGACTTCAACGGTGTAATCATTTCCAAGTTGGATGGCGATGCCCGTGGTGGCGGTGCCTTGTCTGTGCGCGCTGTGACCGGCAAGCCCATTCTGTTTGTCTCAGAAGGCGAAAAACCCTCGTCGCTGCAGGAGTTTTACCCAGAACGCATGGCTAAGCGCATTCTGGGCATGGGCGATATGCTGTCACTGATAGAAAAGGCCCAGCTGGAGGCTGAGGAAGATCTGGCCGCAGGCGAGGCCGAGCGCCTGGCTCGTGCGGAGTTGAACTTTGATGATTTCATTACCATCAATCGCCAGGTTCGCAAGCTGGGAGGCATCGGCACTCTGCTCAAGGCCCTGCCCGGTGGCGAGTCGGCTTTACGGGGTGCTCAGGTGGATGAGGGCGCGCTTGATCGCATGGAAGCGATTATCAATTCTATGACCCAGGCTGAACGCCTGAAGCCCGCGCTGCTCAATGGTTCGCGCCGGGCTCGTATCGCTGCCGGAGCCGGCGTGCCGACACAGGCGGTCAATCAACTGGTCAAGCAATATGAGCAGACAAAAAAAATGCTCAAACACTTGGGCATTGAAGCAGAACAGACTCGCAGCAGGAAAAACCGCCGCGGTAAAAAGGCACGTCGTCGCACCAGCAGGCACCCCACACTGCCCGGTCTTGGCAGTCTCGGTCGCGGCGATATGAAAAAACTGGAGGATATGCTTGCGAACCAGTAACTGGTATTAAAAAGCCAATAGAGGCGGGGAAACGCACACCTGTAACTATCTGTGCCATGACGGGAAAGGGACGCGAAGGTTGGTGCAAAATCTCTAACGTCGCCGGAGGATGGTCTCGGTATGGCGTGTCGCGCAATCCGATGCCGCAGATGCGATCAATGCAGCAATAAGCCAGTTTGCCGGAGGAGTGAAGGCAACAGATGATTAAGGGACACTGAGCGGCGCGCTCATTTATTACCACAGCAAACAACCTGAGGAGAAACAAGTAAGTGGTGGGTGGCAGTACGTCTGATAACAGAAAGTTTGTTGTACTTGACATTGAGACCACGGGGCTGCGCTATCGTCCTCACGATGCAAAAACCCTCCGCAGTAACGACATTGTGTATGATGAGATACTACAGTTCGCCATTGTTGATGCTGCAAGCGAGTCCTTATTCTATGACAGCTTCAGTCCCATCAAGCACAGCAGTTGGACGCAGGCCCAAAGCATACACGGTATAGCTCCCCGTGACATCAAGGACAAAGCCCCTTTCAGCAGCAGAAAAGCTGAGATCCAAACCATTATCGATGCCGCCGATCTTCTCGTTGCCTATAACGCCAACTTTGATCTGGCCTTTCTCAGTGCTCAAGGCATCGAATTACAGGACAAGCGCTTTGTTTGTCTCATGAAGAGCTTTGCTCAGATTCATGGGCGTAGAGGGAGATACCACATAAGCTACACTTGACAGACACTTGAAGCGTGTGCTCGGTATTACGGCATCGCTCATCCGCATGCCCACAACGCGCTCGCTGACGCCCGAGCCACCCTGCGCTGCTATCAGGCATTTTTACGGGAAAACAAAGGTCAAATCAATGTTGAGGAGTGGTATTCATGCTAAACACAGCCCTTTTATCTCGCCCGCAGCTATCCAATCAGGCCCAAATACTTTGGGGCAAATCGGGCGACACGGATTCTGACCTCTGGCTTCCGCTCTTTGTCCACCTTTCTGATACGGCGGAAATTGCCGCGATTCTTTGGGATGAGTGGGTTGCGCCGGGGGTCAAGCAGGCCATCACTGATGGGCTGTACAGTTTAGCGGCGGGAGGAACGGAGCGGCGCGCGGGAGCATTTGAACACGCGACCGTGTTTGAACATGAAGCTGGGTTTGAGCGCAATGCTGTGCTCGCAAAAAGCGCATTGGTTCTCTTGGCCCTGCTTCATGACGTCGGTAAAGCAACGCCGATTTTTCAGATGGCACCCGACCACCCTTTTCGACACAATAATGCTGGGATGCTGGCTGACCATGTCGAGAATACCAATCTGGTTTTTCCAGGCAAAGTGCGCAAGGCTCCCACACCTCACGCTCTCACCTCCTTCGGCATTCTCAAACGCCATGGGTGGCATGAGAGTTTCGCGGTTATCGCAGGATCGCACCACGGCAGGCCTCCTTCACAGGATGAGATCAGGATTATCATGGAAGCGTGGAAGGATCAAACGGGATTCAACAACAAGTCGTGGCGCGGTGTGCAAGATGAACTAGTGATGTGGGCCGAGCAGCAGATAGAGCTGGGAATACTTAAGCAAATCAAAGCCCACCGCCTGTCCAAACAGGCTCAGATTTTGCTTACTGGTTTAGTAATTATGGCCGACTGGATCGCGAGCGATGAGCAGCGCTTCCCCCTTATCCGAGTTGCTGCGCGCGCAAGTCTCTTCAGCTCTTTGAGCGTGCCTTCGTCACACTCCACCTTCTTGGCGACTCTCGACATTTTGTCTCCCTTCTTCTGCATGGCATCGACTACAGCTTAACGGAAGAAGGGGAAAGAATCAATAAGTATTTGTATTAATGCAATTAATGCGGTTAAACACTAGGGGCAGTCCCTTAAGTGCGGTAAATGATAGCGTATCAACGTTTTGTTTTAGGAGTTCCATTTGTTGGGCTACGGTCTGGATGCGCTCGCCGTATCTATCAAACATTTCAGATCCGCCATCGAGCGCCCCTTTTGCGGTACCCATCTGGCGCTTAAGCTCTTCCATGTTGGAGGCAAGTGCGAGCCAGGTGCGCCCATCTCTAGTCGCGTTGAAGCCCAGCTCAGCCATTGTCGCCATGAATTTATTGCCGCCGTACTCAACGCTGTTCATTCCATCCAAAAGCGCCGTAAAAGCCTCTCCAGGGTCAGAAGCCCACGCCTGAGCAAACTCACCGGAGGTCATTTTAGAAATCTTTGCTAATAGCTCCAGGCGTTTTCCTTCCTCGCTTACTGCCTTTGATATGCCGGCAAACGATCGTATCATCGAAGTGCCACCCATCTGGGCCTCTACCCCAAAGGACGCAAGGGAAGAACCAAGCGCGATTATCTGGTCTGCTGAGACATCAAACTGAGATGCCAAAGGAGCAAGTCGTGTAGTTAAGTCCAGTACCTGATCTGCGGTAGATGCAGCCTCGTTTGCAGTCACGAAGAGAGAATTGGAAAGGTTGGAAAATGTCAGGTTCTGATTGTTGCCCTTGGTCAGGTTATATATTCGGGCTATTGAAAGCGCCGACTTTTCCGCCGACACCTCTGTAGAATCAGCAAATATGGCGGTTGCCTCGCTAAATTCCCGCATATCCTCTGCCGCGACATTGGCAGCGCCGCCTATCTCTGCAATATCTGCCACCGCTTGTGTCCCCACCGCTACGCTGTCCATCACCTGGAGCAACTGGTCATTCATGGCACTTGCATCCTCGCCGATGCCTACCGTGGTACGCCTGACCATTTGTAGCGCGTCTGCAACATCTACGTAAGCGTCAAAGATTGCGCTGGTCTTTCCGAGAATGGTATCGCCCACACTGCCGGCTACATCCCCCATCATCCCATAGGCATAGTTCAATGAGCGCAGTTGGTAGTATTGTGCCTGCATCAGCTCAGATTCCCTGATAGTCAGCCTGTACTGTTCAGCCTGTGCGTTTCTTGTTTCATAGTAACTTTGTCTGGCACGCTCTGCCTTTTGGGTGGCCGTGCTGGTCGCACCAAACGATTCAGCCAGCTTTTCTTGTGCCTTTGTGCTGCCAAGCGTTATATTGGCCGATTTGACGCTTGCCTTGTCCAGGCGGCCTATCTCTGCTGTGAGTTTTCCCGCATTGGCCACACCAGCACCAATGAACTTGCCTTGGGCAGCTTCCAAGGCCCCTATTGCTGACACTATCTTTTGTGCTGCGTCTGCCAGCTGAGAGGCACCCTTGGCCTCTTCTTTTAGTGATACGCGAACTTCAAAGTCGTTTTTTCCCATGGTACCTCCAGCTTGTGGACTGTTTATGAGGCAATAATAGGAAAGCGCGATTTTGTGCTATAATGTCGCTAGTTGGGAAGGAGGATGAGATGGAACTTTCGTTGCCAGAAAAGTGGAGATTGAGGGCTGGCTATGCCCAGATGGGCAATGCCGACAAGAGGCTGGTGGAGACTTGGGCGTGCGGGTATAGGCGAAGCGTTGACCCAAAATTCAACCTGAAAGACTTTGACGGGCCATCGCAGGCCGGTGCCTGTTTTGCCTTTTCCATCTGCCTAGCCGCCGCTTTCGTTGTGCTCCTGTTGCTGATCGGTGGCCCCCTGAAAGGGAGTAGCAAAGTCCTTGCTCCTGTAATGATCTTGCTTTTTCTGGGTGCCACTTTTTACTTTGGCGCATTCATCGTTTCCATGTTTACAGACAAACAAGATAGCACCATCATGGCATTTGGCATCCATGTGATGGATTTGGGGTACAAGGTACATCACTATTACTATACCTCATGCCCCCAACATCAGTATTCCCCAGACTGGGATACCTACATCAAGGCCCGACTTGCCGCAGAAGCTGCCAGAGGCACGGTCAGTGGGGATTCTTTGCCTGAGATTCAATCAGGTCTGTAATGCTCGGCATCTTGGCCCCATCTTTGGCATAGACCTTATCCACAACAGCCTCAACGCTGTGAACAGCCCCCCACTGTTCCTTTTCCTTTTGTTTGGCGCGTGATTTTCCATCCTGCTTGTTGTCCATGAACTGATTGAGTGCCCTTGTCTTTTTGCAGAAGGATTCCCTAACGCTGTAGGAGACATATGCGGTTTTGGCCACCATGCTCGAACACTCCCAAAGCCAGCCACCACAGTGTGGGCATTTGTAGCTTTGCAATGCTTCATACGCCCTTACCAGAAGAAAATCCAGCGTTTCCCACTTTTCACCTGGCTGTATGTGCGAGATAAGCGCAAGCGGGCGCATATGCCATTCTTGTTTGCCCCGCATACGCGGGGGTGATCCTGATCTGGGCCTTTATCAGCCCTGCTTCTTTCATGAGCTCAACGTGATAGTAAACGACCTCTTTGGGAGTAGTAGTGTTATCTGCCGGCGCACTAGCCTCAAAGCTGCCTTGCGCTGCCTCTGCAAAGAGCAAGATGTGCCTTATGAATTTCATCTCTCTTTCCATCTGTGGAAAACCCGGTTACAAAAGGTTACTCGTAGGTGGTAATAAATGGTGATAACTGGTAGTATACCTATGTGGCCGTGTTCCTGGAAATCACGTCCTACCTGCAAAAAGAGCCATTTACCTGCGGTTTAGCAAAGTCTTGAATTATCGCGCGGAAGAACTCATAATCCCTTGGTTGCGGGTTCGATCCCCTCACGGCGCACCACATCCTTCTTTTGGGAGCGTGGCGGAATTGGCATACGCAGTGGACTTAAAATCCACCGCCTCCGGGCTTGCGGGTTCGAGTCCCGCCGCTCCTACCATGACGTTCTTACTTAAACATCTGACATCATGAATGTCAGCGAGGTTTAAGGTATCAGATAACCAGTTTAAGAGCCTGCTGCCCCTCGTGGCGGCAGGCCTCTTGCTTTTTGGGCGTACCTGGGCGCTTCTGGTGGCTGTCTCGGCTGAAGCCGGCAGTTGGTCGGCCTCCACTCGGCGGCCAGCCATGCCTCCAGCAGGTGCCGTGACTCAGGCGTCAGGCTGATGTGCTCGTAAAGCCCCTCAATCAACTCCTCGACCCTCTGGATGAGTACGGCGTGCTGCCCGCAGCGTTTGCGTTCCGTGCCCTTGCCGAGCTTGCCGGCGCAGACGAAGTATGGATAGTAGGCCCCGAACTTGGACCTGGCGTTGTGGACGATCAGCCGTTTGCCGCAGGTGCCGCCTTGTGACACCTCGGGGTGGAGACGGACGTACTCCTTGAGCTGGCCCGAGGACAGTCTCCGTGTCTTCCTCTTGCGGTAGTTAATGCCGACTCTGTTTATTGTCCCTCTGACGTGTGTGTATCCGCACCCGAAATGCCGGGCGATGCCAGTATACGTCGCTTCGGGGTAACACCTGACATACTCCCTGAGCTTTTCGCTTTTTTCTTGCCTCTTTGCTCGTGAATCCATACGCTAATCTGTGCTATACTGATAACGAACAAATGTTCGTAATAATTGGAGGAGGGCTCATGGCGAAGCAGAAAAATGAAATCATCACCGTGCAGGGTTTGGCAATCAGTGTCACCAAGCACAACAAGGAAGCCCACGTGTCCCTGACAGACATGGCAATGTATAAGAACAGCGCTGATCTGCGCTTTGCGGTCTTCAATTGGATGAGCACCCACTACACGCTTGAGTTCCTGGCCGTTTGGGAGCAAGTCAATAATCCAGGCTTTAACCGTACGGGATACCACACGGTTAGAAACGAATCGGGCCGTCTGTTGGTGTCTGTCAAAAAATGGGTGGAAGCCACAAATGCGATTGGTATCTATGCAAAATCTGGCCGCTATGGTGGAGGCATCTTCGCCCACAGGGACATCGCCTTCGAGTTCGGAACTTGGCTTTCTGCTGAGTTCAAGTACTATCTGATCCTTGAGTTCCAGCGTCTGCAAAAGGAAGAACAGCAACGCCTGTCCCTTGAGTGGAACCTGCAGCGCACCCTTGCCAAGATCAACTACCGCATTCACACCGATGCCATCAAGGAACAGATGGTTCCACCGGAGGTGACGAGGGAGCAGGCTAATTTCATTTACGCCAGTGAAGCCGACCTGCTCAACGTGGCGCTGTTCGGCAAGACCGCCGCCGAGTGGAGGGCTGCCAACCCCGATGCCAAAGGCAACATCCGTGACGAGGCCGCACTGGAGCAGTTGGTGGTGCTGTCCAACCTTGAGAGCGTCAACGCCGTGCTGATCCGCGATGGGTTGTCGCAAAGCGAGCGGCTTGTCAGGCTCAATCAGATAGCCATCGCGCAACTGACATCGCTGTTGGACAACGAGCATATCAAGAGACTGGAGGCAGCTAGTTAAGCCTGCGGGGTTCCGTGAGCTTGATGGCTTAGGTATAACTGTCTGTTAAGCGTCGTCAGGTCTTGTCCGCTTACACAGGCGCTTCGCCTTTCGGGGAGTCCATGCTGCATTTATATTGGTTCTTGCCAGTGTCCGCCTGACGGTTGACTCACAGATGCAAAGTCGCTCCCCGACCTGTTTTAGCGTCAGCCCCTCAGCGCAAAGCTGCTGTGCTTTTGCGATCATTGCCTCGTCCATGCGCCCCATTGTGAGGGTAACGCCGTTGCGTTTCAGCACGCTACTAACTGTCGCCCTGCCGCACTGGTATTTACCCGCAATTTGGCGAGCCGTTAGCCGGTGTTCGGTGTAGTCAATTATCATCTGGTCAATCTCATCTTGGCCAAAGTGACACTTATGCCGCTGCGTGAGCGCAGTAACAAC
>JAITRZ010000005.1 GCA_031288185.1 Coriobacteriales bacterium | reverse complement strand
CTCTGCATACCCGCGAAGTACTGCTCGATCAACTCCTGCCTGGCCTGCTGCCGCAAAGCGGCTATCAGCCTTTCGTCTGAGGTGACCGTCCTGCCGCTGGTTCTCTGCGTGCTCAAAAGCCCCTGGGCCTACCAACTCCGCCAGAGCCTTTTGCATGGTATTAGGGTTCACTTCCGCCTCAAACGCCAAAGTGCGCACGCTGGGCATATTCGAGCCCGGCGGATAGATGCCCGAGAGAATTCCCCTCTGGATATGCTCAACAATTTGAGCATAGATGGGGCGATCAGTGCCAAACCGCCACTTCACCTTTCTCACCTTGCCTCCCGCCTATCAAAAAGAGCCAACCGGCACACGCAAATCGACATGACCAGCCGTTGCAGCAGCTGGTGCAACTTGTACTATTGTCCTAAGTGATTAATGCAGTAATACAGAATCGACAGCCTGTCAAGCCTACGGGCTCGCAATGCCACCCGTGTGTTTCTTGGCCAGAGCAGAATAGGCAGAAGGCGGCCTTAGACAGAAGGCGGTTCCCTGTCTGCTTCGCGCTCAGTTCCGTAGGCTGCCCAGTGGCGCGGGGAAGCGGCCGCCACGGTGGGCCAGAATGTGGCCAGCGTGGCGGTTGACGGCAAGCACCGGAGCGCTGCCAAGCAAGCCGCCAAAATCCAGACGTTCACCAACCTGCTTGCCAGCGGCTGGGATAAGACGCACGGCGGTGGTTTTATTATTGATAACGCCAATAGCCATTTCATCTGCGATGATGCCAAAGATGGTTTCAGCGCTGGTATCTCCCGGTATCGCGATCATGTCCAGACCAACGCTGCAAACGCTGGTCATCGCCTCCAGCTTTTCCAGAGAAAGGGCACCCTGCTCCACAGCGGCAATCATGCCCGCATCCTCACTAACGGGAATAAAAGCGCCGGATAGACCACCAACAGATGAAGAAGCCATCACTCCGCCTTTTTTAACGGCATCATTAAGCAGAGCCAGCGCCGCCGTAGTTCCCGGCCCGCCGCATCTTCCCACCCCAATGGCCTCTAAAATCTCAGCGACTGAGTCGCCTGCGGCCGGGGTTGGGGCCAGGGACAGGTCCAGAATGCCCATTTGTATCCCCAGCCGCCGCGAAGCCTCACGCGCTATCAGTTCGCCAGCGCGGGTTATCTTAAAGGTAGTCGCTTTGATCTTTTCGGCCACGGCGGTTAAATCGGCGCTCGCTGGCATCTCCGCCAGCACAGCGCGCACGACGCCTGGCCCAGAAACCCCTACATTAATGACCGCTTCAGCCTCACCACTACCGTGAAAGGCGCCAGCCATAAAGGGATTGTCTTCCACGGCATTGGCAAAAACCACCAGCTTGGCACAACCAATAGAATCTTCGGCAGCGGTGAGCTGGGCCGTTTTTAGGATGGCCTGAGCCATTAACCAAACAGCATCCATGTTGATACCGGCGTGCGTGGAGCCAACGTTGACGCTGGAACAAACCCGTCTCGTCACCGCCAGCGCCTCAGGAATGGAAGCGATCAGCCTGGTGTCAGCAGAGGATATGCCCTTTTGCACTAAAGCGCTAAAACCACCAACAAAATCAACGCCTACGGCGGCGGCCGCCTTATCCAGGGCGGCGGCGATGGGAACAAGATCGGTGGCTTTAACAGCGGCACAGACCTCAGCCACCGGTGTAACCGCTATGCGCTTGTTAACAATGGGAATGCCGTAGTCGCGGGAAAGTTGCTCAGCGGTTTCAACCAGATTTTCAGCGGCAGAGGTCAGGCGATCATAGATACGTTGAGCGCAAACGTCTCTATCTTGATGCGCGCAGTCACGAATTGACAACCCCAAGGTAATGGTACGAATGTCCAGGTGTTGTTCTGTGACCATTGCCAGGGTCTCGCTGACCTCTTTAAGCGTTACCTGCACGTATGCTCCCTTACTGATCCGCCGCTTGTGAAGCAGTGGCCGCCTTGCCGCCGATAATCTCAACGCCCATGTAAGGAACCAATACCTCTGGCACTTTTACAGAACCATCAGCCCGCTGATAGTTTTCCAGGAGCGCCGCCATGGCTCGGCCCACAGCCAGACCACTACCGTTTAAGGTGTGTACAAACGAGGGACGCGCGTTGTCAGGAGAACCGCGAAAGCGAATGGAAGCGCGACGGGCCTGAAAGTCCGTGCAGTTTGAGCAGGACGATATCTCCCGATAGGCACCAGCAGCCGCCAACCAGACCTCCAGGTCATAGGTCTTGGCTGCCGCAAAGCCCAAATCGCCGCTGCACAGTTCTACCACCCGGTAGGGCAGCCCCAATAGTTGCAGGATGTTTTCCGCATCAGCAACCATTGCCTCCAACTCGGCAGCCGAGTTTTCAGGCGTACAGAACCTGACCATCTCTACCTTATCAAACTGGTGTACGCGAATCAGGCCACGGGTGTCACGTCCCGCTGAGCCGGCTTCTTCCCTGAAACAGGGCGTATAGGAGCAGTAGCGCAAGGGCAGGCTGGCTTCTTCCAGTATCTCGGCGCGGTGAATGTTGGTAAGCATCACCTCGGCGGTGGGAATGAGATAAAGTCCGTCAGTGGTTTTGAATAGATCATCGGCAAATTTGGGCAATTGGCCGGTGCCGGTGAGTGTGTGGGCGTTGCCCAAAACCGGGCACCACCATTCCTGATAGCCGCGCGCCACATGAGTATCAACCATGAAGTTGATCAGTGCTCGCTCCAAACGCGCGCCCAGGCCGGACAGCAACACAAAGCGTGATTTGGCCAGTTTTACCGCTCGTTCCATGTCCAGAATGCCCAGATCAGCGCCGAGTTGCCAGTGCGGACGCGGCTCAAAGTCAAGCAGCGGAATGTTTCCCCAACGGCGCACCTCAACGTTGTCAGCCTCGCTGTTGCCAATGGGTACGTCATCAGCGGGGATATTGGGCAGGGTCAGCAGTTGCTTTGTAAAGTGCAGCTCGGCCGCATCCCGCTGCTCTTCCAGTTGCCTGATGCGCTGATTAAGGGCCTGCACCTCAGCCCGCGCGCGGTCGGCCTGTTCGATTTTTTGGGCCTTGAGCAGCGCGCCAATACCGCGAGATGCCTGATTGCGCTGCGCCTTCAAAACCTCACTTTGGCTGATTAACGCGCGACGAGCGTCGTCGGCACGGACAAACGCTTCACTGTCCCAATCACTGTTGCGCCAGCGCATCGCCGTAGCGACCGCCTCCAGATTTTCACGAACATACTTTGTGTCTAGCATAAGACCCCAATCGGCCACGCCGGCCGGGTATGACACCCATTACCTTGTCTGGTGCTCTGGCAACCGCGCCGGCTGGTCAAGACCCCCAGCACTCTGTCCCGTGATCAGACATGTCACACCAACAGCACTAAGCAGCCAAGAGCCTGTCACCCCTTGGCGACGATCCCCTGGTGGCGGCACCAACTGGCCGAAGCAAAAAATGATTTATAAATAAGCAAATAATCTCTGGCAAAACAAGCGGGGCGCGCATGACACCTTCATCCAGCCCTGGCCAGAAAGGAAGAGCGTCAGATTTATCAGCTATTTTTTCTTTGCCTGAGGGGTCACCTCTGTGACGACGGCATCGCTGATAGAGGCAGCGGTTGCGGCGGCCGAGTCTGCGGCGGCCTCAGCGGTTGCAGCGGCATCCTCAGCAGCAGCATTAAGGGATGTGGCCACCTCGCCAGACGCTTCAGCAGCAGCGTCTCTCGATGCCAGGTCAGCAGCTGCTGACTTCAGCTTGGAAGCGGCGGCATCGATCTGGCCACGCACAACATCAACAACCTGATTGATTTTTTCACCGGCTACCGGCACCTGGGCGTTGATGGTATTGAGCGCGCTTTGGGCGTTTTTGGCCACCTGCTCACCAATGGCGGCGCGAGCGCTCTCAATCTTCTTGCGCAATTCATCATTGGCCTTTACCGCAGTGCTTTGTACGCTCGAGGCCCCTGCCTTGATCCTTTCGGTGCCCTGCGAATAGAGCTCCTGGCCCTCGCCCCAGACCTCCTCGGCTTTCTCAGCGATCAGGGCTCGTGTTTCCTGGCCAGAACGCGGTGCCAGCAACAGCGCGATTCCCGCGCCCACCAGGCCGCCAAACAGAAATGAACTTACTTTTAATCCCATTATTACCTCCGCTTTAGGTACCCGCAGATTTTATTGTCGCGGGGTTTTTTGAGATTGTACCACTGCTGCGCTCTGATATGCCTGGCTTTGTTGGAATCCAGGTAAACTGCGCGCGTAAGGTACCTTCTAAACCCTGTCGCAGATTCAAGATAAAAGGGGCCGACAGTTTGACGGTTCATCTGCCGGGTTGCCAGACAGATGAACCGTTTTGTCTTATTTAACCGACCCCTTTTCTATCTTCTTCCCCTCTATGACAGATTCATACGAAAAGCGGGGCGGACACCGTTCGCGCTGTACACGCCGCTGCTATTGACCGTGCCCGCAGAGGCGAAGACCAAAGCGGCCCCGACAGCGCCGTTGCGCGGAG
The DNA here is from genome assembly GCA_031288185.1 of Coriobacteriales bacterium. Lineage (GTDB taxonomy): Bacteria > Actinomycetota > Coriobacteriia > Coriobacteriales > UBA8131 > JAITDU01. Next base: position 110 of record JAITRZ010000005.1, on the reverse strand, counting down.
AGCGGAGCCAGTAGTACGAGTTTGTCCCGGAGGTTCTTCGTGCGTTGGCATCAGCAAAGAGGACAACGCTTGAGCCATAGAGGTTTTGGGTAAGATCCAGGCTGGCGGCA
>JAITRZ010000036.1 GCA_031288185.1 Coriobacteriales bacterium | reverse complement strand
GCAAGCAGGATACCTAAGACAACTATCACTACGATGAGTTCTACTAAGGTAAAGCCTTTAGTGTCAGTTAGGTGTGTGCGGTCTTGGGAGGCACCTCGTACAGGAAACGTCCGGTGAGTTTTGCAGAGCGAGGAGCCTCGTTGGTGGGATGTAGGGAAGTGCGCGCTGCCAAGGCGACGAGGTCGCAGAGTGTTTGAGCTGGCATCCCCTGTGCAAGGGGCCCACGCAGCCGATGCTTCTTGTGTTCGCATTTGCGCTATTTCAGAGCACAAAAAACCGCCGGGCACAGGGGCCTGAGCGGCATCTTTGGCGCGTACATTCGCGCCCTCATAGGTGTTGATGGATGGGAGAAGGGCTAAGCTATGAGCCCCCCCCCCCCCGGGCATATTCTGGATGTTTTCGCGCTCATGTGTTCCCGCTCCTTTCAGAGTGCCTGTTTTTGTGCCTTGCTTGGTGGTGCGTGCCTTAGTGGCGCTTTATCTTGGTGCCTTACTTGGTAGTGCGTGTCTGCGTGATGCTTTATCTTGGTGCCTGTCTTACCTGCTTTTTCTAACGGCTCATAGTGTAGCACAGGCGCGAGGGGTGTGTCCTTCTGCGTGGTAAGATCAGGGCAAGATGCCAAGGCGAGGCCCAAGGATGGGAAGGCATCTGACAGCGCTCCCATGACAGCGCCCCATCATGATCTCCGCGCCCAGGACGGCAGGGGTGGGTGTGACGCGGCGTTACTGTACAGACCCTGACGCAGCGCATCCGAACATCGGGCAGTACAAAAAATGCCTGCGCGACACAGGCGATGCTGATATACTGACATGGTCAAAAAAACAGGTAGCGCAGATTCTGCTGCGCTCCGTTTCGCTGTTATCCCTACAAAAAGGAGATTGGCTACCGTGGCGCATTCCTTCTCAATCATCCTGGGGCGCCTGGTGCAGGGGCTGGCCAGCCTGCGAGGCGGCGGCTCGGCCCTGCCGGGCTTAGTTGTTGAGAAGGTCGAGCCCAGCTTTGCCGCAAGCATTCTAAACAAGCTACCCGCAGGGGTGGTGCTGGTGTCTGGCACCAACGGCAAAACTACCACCACCAAAGCAATCAGCGAGCTCTTGACTGGTTTGGGGCTTAAAGTATTCACTAACAATACAGGTTCTAATTTCATGCGAGGCGTGATTTCTGCGCTCTTGCGCCAGGTAAGCCTAAGCGGCAGCCTGGACGCCGACATTGCCGTCTTAGAGTTAGACGAGGCACACGCTGTAAGTTTTAGCGAAATCATACGCCCCCGCTATACCCTACTGCTTAACGTGATGCGCGACCAGTTGGATCGTTTTGGTGAAATCGACTACACGGCCCGCCTGCTCACGGCCGTAGCTCGTAACACCAGCACGGTTGTGATTATCAACCGCGAGGATTCCCGTCTGGCCGCCATTGCCCAAGAGGCCAACCTTGACGCCACCGTGCGTTGGTTTGGTGTAGCCAACAACCTTCAATCGCTGTTGCCCAACGACGACGCCCTCTATAACGGCTTGGAACTACCCAGCGACACTTCCCATGATGATGCCCTCCTCCATGCCGCTCCCCGTGACGACGACGTTCTTGGCAGCAGCCCGCGAGTTGGGCATCAGGCCCACAATGGCGCTCAGACTCTCGATAAGGCAGGCCAGGGCCAAGGCAAAGACAACGCGCGTGCCCTTAATATTGCTAATAATTTAAACAATACATCCCACACCGTCATCCTTAGCGCGCTTACCGGCAGCCATGCCAGCTTTGAGCTTGAAGGCCGACACTACAGCACAAAACTTGCGCTGGAGGGCATCTACAACGTTGTTAACGCGGCGGCGGCACTGGCGACCGTACATGCCATAGTGCCGCAGGCTCCTGTTGATGAATTGGTGGTGGCGCTCGGCCGGGTGCGCAGCGCCTTTGGTCGCGGCGAGGTGCTGGAGGTACAGGGACGGCCACTCAAGCTGATACTGGTTAAAAATCCTGGCGGTTTTAGGCTGGCCCTGAAGGCGCATCCAGCCGCAGGTGTTTTGACCATGATCGCCATCAATGATGACTACGCTGATGGCCGGGACATGAGTTGGCTGTATGACGTGGGATTTCAATCATTGCAGGCTGAAGGCGTGGCGGTGGTCAGCGGCGTTCGGGCCTTTGATATGGCGCTACGTCTGTGCTATGACGACGTGGAATGCGCAACCGTCCTGCCCAATCTGTCCGAAGCCTTAGACGAGCTGCTAGCCCAAAAAGACAACAAACCGGCGCACATTTACTGTACCTACACAGCTATGCTGCGCCTGCGCAGGCTCCTAGCCGCCAAGACAGATGTGCCACAGGTGCGCTGATGGTTAGGAACCTGCCCGTAGGCACACGTCTGCGTATCCTTAATCTCTATCCGCGCCAGATGAACATTTACGGTGATTTTGGAAACCTCCTGGTGCTGAGGCAGCGAGCCGGCTGGCGCGGTATCAGTACAGAGGTGACACACTTTGAGACTGATGCCAGCCTCAAACAGCTGCGGAACACAGACATCATCTTAGGTGGCGGTGGCCAGGATTCCGGACAGGCAGCGGTTCAAAAAGATATGCAACGCATCGCTCGCCCACTGCGCAACCTGGTGAGCGCCGGCTGTCCGGCACTGCTGGTGTGCGGCTCTTACCAGCTCTTTGGTAATTACTTCAAAACATTTGAGGGTGACGTTGTAGAGGGCATTGGCATCTTTAACCTGCACACGCTGGGTGGGCCTGAGCGCATGATAGGCAACACCGTTGTCAACAGCCCGGATTTTGGCGAACTAATAGGATATGAAAACCACAGCGGCAAGACCTATCTGGGCGCTGGCCTTGAGCCCTTAGGCCGAGTCATAACAGGGAGTGGCAACAATGGCCTGGACGGTAGCGAGGGAGTGCGCCTCAACAACGCCCTGGGCACCTATCTGCATGGTCCCCTCCTGCCCAAAAATCCCCAGGTTGCCGACTTCCTGCTCGCCAGCGCTCTCAGCCGCAAACTCGACAGAACCATTGAGCTGCCGCCCCTGGACAACGCACTAACCCTACAGGCTCGCGCTGTTGCAAAGTCTCGCCCGCGCTATAGGCTAAAACTGCTCAGTACTTTACCGTTCAGTAAAAACCCGTCACATCGCTCATATCACAGCAGGGCCGTCAGTTCAGTTGCATGGTTAGCCTTGTGGGGCACGGGCCTTTTGGGCTTTTTGGGTCTCTTGGGCAAACTCTCAGATGTGTGAAGCAGGGATCTTGTGGGAAAACTCTACCAGCTTGTCATAAAGGGCCTGATAGTCCTGGTTCAGGCATGTGGCCAGGTGTGCCACCGCATCATGTTCTGGGCGAATCAGAAACGGACGGTCTGCCGGAGGCGCTGTTGGTGCGGCCTTAAAGGGGACAGGGCCATAGGGTGTGTCCAGCGTGAGGATGTGGCGAGGCGCAACCGTGCGTTCACCATAGTTCATGCGCACGCCCAAGGAGCCACTTTGTCTGATTAGTGCTGCGGCAAATTCCGAGGCGCGCTCAGGGGCGCAAAGCAGACAGAGTTTAAGTGCCAGGCGGCCCTTTTTCATCTGAATGGCTTCTTGCCATACATCCAAAGCTCCCTGCTTAAGCAGCTGGTCACAGATAAACGCCAGTGCCTCGGGGCTGCGATGATCCACATTGGTCTCAAGGCAGGCCACTCCTTCAACCAAAAAGTCATCCTGTTTCCCACCTGGATCTGATGCGGCGGGCGTATTGTTTGCAACACGTGCGCCGGTTACCCAGCTTGCCTTTTTAGCTGCTAAAATCCTTAGCACATTTGAAGTGCCGTCTAACTCACGGCTGCCCGCGCCATAACCACAGGCCAGAAAGACGCTGCAGGGTAAGGGCGCAAAATCACTCACAAAACTGCGTATAAGGGCGGCGCCGGTAGGAGTGGTTAGTTCGCCGGTATGAACGCTGGCGTAAACCGGTATTGTCTGATAAGTGTTATTTGCCTGGACGTTTTGCTGTCCACCCTGTAGGGTTCTGTCCACCGTCATGTTTGTAGGCGCGTTTTGGTTTGCGTTTTGCGTGGTGGCACTGTCGCCTTCCTGTGTCATCAATAAACGAAGAGTCGCCGGAGCCGGCACGGGCAGCCGGCCGTGCGCACACTCAACACTTCCGGTACCCAGCGCTACCGGTGTAGCATACACCGCGCGAGGAGATAACGCCTCCAACAGAAGGCAGCTGCCCACGATGTCTACTATCGAGTCTGCCGCGCCAACCTCGTGAAAGTGCACGTTGTCAACGTCAACGTCATGCGCCACCGCCTCGGCCTGCGCCAGACGCTCAAAGCAGGTGGTTGCCAGAAACGCTGCTGGCTGCGGCAGTGCGCCATCGTTCGATGCCTGAGCGATCAATGCCCGTATGTCAGACCAGTGCCGATGCCGGGGTGCCGGTTGCTCGCTCACCTCAATGCCAGTGGCCGCTATGCCCCCGCGCTTCAACCGGTGACGTTTGAGCACCGCAGAGGGAACCAGCGCCTGAACCACCGCCTCAAGTTGTTGCCAGGCAGGTTTTCCCAGGGCTTCACTTAGTTCAAGCAACGCGCCCAGAATCTTGTCGCCAGACGCGCCGGTGGAACAATCAAAATGCAGTATCAATGCCGCTCCTTTGATGGCGGGGTGTTTGACCCTTACCTCATCAACACCATTCCTTTGTCTGACCCCCACTTTCTTAACGCCGCTCCTTTGATGGCGGGGTGTTACGAGCTCAGTTGCGCCTCAATATCCAGCTCCATGATGGTTACGTTGTCCTGGAGGGTTTTGGCGGTCTGAGCAGAAATGCGTCCCTGTTCCAGAGCGTTTTTGATAACGTTGCGCTCTAAGTCTAAGGCCAGCGTTTCAACACGCAAACGGGTAGCCTGAGTTTTTGAAATGCTTTGGCGTGGGTCTGACAGGTTGTGGGCTTCCCAACGATTCAGTCGCTGTCTCAGTTCTATCGTCGCGAGTTCTATCGTGTGTTTGGGCAGTTTCGGTCGTTTGGGTAAACCGGGCTGTTGTTCATCCTCGGTGAGCCTGTCCAGGGCAAAACGAGTATTTTCAATCAAAAGATCACGCAACCATAGTCGCGCTGCCCTGTGCCTGACGTATCCTGCGCCGTGATCGCCGGTGCTCTCCTTACTCTCGCCGTCAACAGGACGCACGTCGCTGCGACGCGGCTGAAGCCACCGGCGCATTTGTTCCCAGAGCCCCCTGGCCTCCCAACCCAGGGCAGAGTGATGTTCAACGCGCGCCAGCCTGCGGCTGAGTTGGTTTAGGTAGATGATGCCGGTAAGGATGCTGATGCGCCCTTGGGAAAGCAAATTGGCGGTATGGGCGCGTTCCAGCTCAATGATATAGCGATACACCGCCTGTTCATGGGGATTATCAAGAGCGTTGGTCTTTTTCAGCGCCGACATGCGCTTATAGTATTCGTTTGTGATGTCAGCTACCGCCATCTGCTGCTGCGGCTGAGTTTGAGCAGGCAGTTGGCGCACCACGGTGCGGTAGATGTCAAGAATGGCCTGAATCTCAGCCAAGGGATGAAGCGCACTTTTTTTCTTGGGAGCAATGAGGGGCACCAACACATTGGCCAGCAGGAGAGAAAGCACAATGACGCAAGAGGCCAGAAACAGCAACAGGTCGCGTTCTGGAAATGGACTGCCCGTGTTAAGGGTGAGAGGAATGGTGAGCAAAATTGCTAAAGTAATAGCACCTTTTACGCCTGTCAGGCTTAGGAGCAGGGCATCTTTGAGGTGGAGTTGCCAGTAATGCTTGTCAGCACGAGCGGCGGTTTTTTCAGCTTGGGATGCAGCGCGGCGCTCAGCCTTGTGCTGGCGCGCCTGTCGCATGAGCGCACGGCGCTGGGCGGCTACGATCTTTTCCAGGGACTGCTCGCGCTCCTGGGCGTTCAATGAGCCAAAGGCGGGCGTGAGTGCACCGTGACATTCATTTTCCAGGTCAATCATCGGCAGTGGAGCGTGCTCATCAAAGGCCAGGGTAACACTGCCGTCGGCCACATTGATATTGCGCTGCAGTACCAGCATCCAAACAAAACGTAACGTTAGGATAACCGCCAGGGTTACGGTAATCAAAAGCAGCCAGAAGCTGATGTCAGCCGTGGTTCCGGTCCAGACCTGAGCGGCCAGATACGGTAGCTGCGTACCCAGGATTAAAAACACCAGTCCGTTGAGGGTAAAAGAAATAACCCGCCAGACGCTGGTAGAAACAATATTGAGACGAGCCGCCGAGGGGGTAACCACTCGTGGCGCAAAGGAGTGGGTGATGCCGGCCGCAACAACAGCGATGATGCCGCTCACTCCCAACAACTCGGCAATCAAAAACACCAGAAACGGGGTGATAATCTCAAACAGTACGTGAAAGGGGATATTGTCAATGCCGCGGGCGCGCAAAAAACGCAAAGAGACGTAGCGCGCAAGCATCAGGCCCAGGCCCAGGACTAAACCGCCAAAAAACATAACAAAAAAGGAGAGGCTGGCCGCCAGTAGAGAAAAGCTACCGGTTAAAACCGCAGCGATGGCAAATTGAAAGGACACGATGGATGAAGCGTCATTGAGAAGCGCCTCGCCTTTCAACAGCAGATCCTGTTCTGTGGAGATGGTGGCATTTTGTTTGAGGGAACTCACGGAAACCGCGTCGGTCGGTGCCAGTGCGGCAGCCAGCGCAAAAGCCGCCGCTAAGGGAATGCTCGGCGCAAAAAAGTGCAGTGAAAATCCCAATACCAGCACCGTTAGAAAAACCAATCCCAAAGCCAGCGACAGTACCGGCCACTTCAGGCGCCAAAGCGCCGGTTTGTTTACTTTTTTGGCATCCTCAAACAGCAATGGCGCAATAAACAGTACCATAAACAGTTCCGGGTCAAAGTCTATCTCAAAGTTGATGGGCAGCAACGTAAGCCCCATACCCAGAGCAATCTGCACCAACGGCGTAGAGACGCGCGGAAACTGCACGCTCAAAAAATTGGAGACCAGCACTGCGCCCACCATGATTAATATGTACTCAAATGAATGCACAGCAAAATTGTACTGGATATGGGCGGCAGGTGCCGAGCACTAACGCTGGCCGTCAGATACGGTGACAAACCTCGTGGCCCTATGGGCCGCGGGTGCCGGGCACTAACGCCGGCTGTGTTTGTAGGTATACCTACACAATCATATCCCTATAGGTAGCAAAACAGGCGAAAGCTGTTGACCATCTCGATAACATCGTTGACTGGAGCAACTCCATCAACCGTCTTCGTCTCAAAGATGTAGCGCGTCTGCTCGTGGGTAAGCCTACTGCCCTCAATGCGGTTTGAGTTATAAGCAAAGTCGATCTGATTGGTGTGGTAGAGGCCACCTTTCATCTGGCTCTTTCGCTGCGCCAAAAGCATCTCTCGTAGCGCAGCCAAATTAATACGGTACTCGTCTTGCATGTCAATCTCCTTGCTCAGCTTCAAGCGGTGGCACTGATGGTATATACGGAGCCTGTGCCACAGTCTACACCAGCGTGTGTCTTCATGCCAAAAGTGCCAGGTACTGCCCTTCTCCACCTGGTGCATCTTTGGGCCGCAGGCACGCTCTTTGGTTTTTGTTGACGGCAGAGCGGCTATTGTGGTGGCGTCTACTATGGCGTTGCCCCGCATCATACGGCCGTTGTCTTTGAGGAAGTTGTTTGTGGGATCTTATTTGGTTAAATGCCCGAGCGGTCATGGCATATCCCCCTCGCTGAATGTCGCAATGATTAAGCGTGGGCCTTTAAAATGCTTGCGCCTGCGTATCGCGTGTATGAGGGGCCATACGTTTTTATAACCCGAATTCTCCAATTTTGTAGTATACCGTCAGCAATAACATAATATTTATACAGCATCACTCTCGTTGACACACTACCTTTCAAATGCACATATAGGGCCATCCGTCTTGGCACTGAT
>JAITRZ010000011.1 GCA_031288185.1 Coriobacteriales bacterium | reverse complement strand
TTTGCTCCTCTTGTGCTTATCAACAGCCACACCCCCATCTTTGCCGTTCTTTTTGCTGCTGGGGTTATTGTACTGGCCGTTGGCCACTCCCCTGCCCAAAAGGCACACTAAGGGGTGGTGGGCTATGAGACTACCCAACAGTGCTGTCAAGCAGCGCGCGCACTGATTTGGCTAAAAAAATAAGCTGATTGTGCAACTGCATCACTGAGTGACAAGGCAATACGGTGGGAATGGGTGTACCCTGCTTACACACACCATAAAAGCATAGAGGCTCAATTAATAAACTCAAAGTACTGTGGAAACATGTATTCTTCGTGGTAGACCTAACGCGCGCACGGGAACGCGGAGGCGACAATGAGCATCTTGGTAAATACTGGCTTAAGAAAAATCCTAAAAATTCTTGAGAAAATAGTTGAACGACCCTTGACTTTACCTTCAATTTGCGATCTTGGCTCCAGGCATCAAAAAGCTGGAAGAAGGGTCTTGCCTCTTTAGGTGAGCTTATATCTCTCACAGAGCTTGGTATTGTAAGGATATACCTTAACTACACCGCAGTAAGTGAAACACTGGGTTCTTCATATCTCCGCAGTGTGCAACCGTATCCATCTGTCTCTCATCGCATTGGTGACTGAGCGTCTCTCTGATAGAGTAAGCGCCATGTTGTCTCATCTCTTCTTCTTTGGATGGAATGATTCTTAGGTTCATCTTTATTTTGAGGAAATGAAGGTGCAATAACCACAAAAAGTATAAAGAGGCGTTATTTTGCCTGTGCGGCCGCTGTTTGGCTCATAATTGGCTATAATTCAGCCTACGTTTGCTTTTGTGAAAGTGTGCCTTTGCAACGTTAGCTTACGGTGCCACAAACCCAAGGATAGGAGCAGCAGATGGATGAAGTATACGAGTTTCTCAGGAAAACTCAAACGTACTACCTAGCCACCGTTGAGGACGACCAGCCACGTGTGCGGCCGTTTGGCACCATTGACTTGTTTGAGAACCGGCTCTACATCCAAACAGGCAGGGTTAAAGACGTTTCCCGGCAGATTGCGGTTAATCCCAAAGTTGAAATTTGTGCCTTTGATGGTACACGCTGGCTTCGTGTAGCCGCAACGTTGGTGGAGGATATCACCATCGAAGCTGAAAAGCATATGCTTGCCGCCTATCCGCAGTTGAGTGAACGCTATCAACCAGGAGACGGCAACAACCAGGTATTTTATCTGAAAGATGCCTTTGCTCGTTTGTATGAGTTTGGCGCCGAGCAGCCCAAGGTCATTGAGTTTTAACTGAGCGCGCGAGCGGTGCTTGTGACCAACCGCACCAAGGATGCCAACAGGCCCATTTTTGGGCTCCCGCTCTGCTCAAAATCCCGGTGCTTGTGACCAACCGCATCAAGGGTGCCAACAGGCGCGGGGTGAGCGTTTTGCCAGCGCCCTTAAAGTGTTATTTTATGCAACAACTGCGAAAGGAGTATTGATGAGAAGCATGAAGCATCTGGGGGTGCAAACTCGCCTCACCATCTATACCGGCAAAACCACCAATGAGGCAACCTTTGGCAAGGGAGTCGCTACCCTGCTAAGGGGCATTGCAGAAACCGGCTCATTAAATGCCGCTGCCAAGGGCATCAAGATGGCGTATTCCAAAGCCTGGCGCATCGTTAAGGAGACGGAGAGTGGTTTTGGCTTTTTGCTGATTCACCGCGATGGCGCCCGCGGCTCTACCCTAAGCAAGGAGGGACAGCGGCTGCTAGACGTATATGAAGCACTGGAACAAGAGGCCGCCCAATACGTTAGCGTCCGGTTCAAAGAACTGATTTCCTAACTACCAGCCTACCAGCCCAGGACGTAGCACCCTGGATACTGGCTCTTGGGTGCTGACACCTGACCTCTGTGCACATGTACACAAATACCTATATTGATACCCGTTCTGTTGTGGCAACCGACGCTCACCGTGGTGAGCCTCCGGTTTTTAGTGATGTCATCTTAGAGGGGATTGCGCCCAGTGGTGGCCTGTTTGTGCCCAAGGTGCTACCGCGCCTGAGTCTGCAAGAGGTTATTGACCTGGCCACCATGCCCTATTTTGAACAGGCCGCTCTGATCTTTGAGCGCTTTGGCGTAGATCTGCCCCCTAGCCAGATACGCGCGCTGTGCCATCAGGCTTACGGAAACAATTTTGATGATCCGGCTATCGCTCCCCTGCACAGCTTAAGCGCCGACACACACGTTCTGGAACTCTGGCATGGTCCTACCCTAGCCTTTAAGGACATGGCGCTGCAATGTATGCCCCTGTTTTTCTCAGCAGCAGTGGCCAAGCAGCGACGCGAGCAGGCGGGCCGGGCCCATGACATGGCCGGCTTGGACTATCTGGTGCTGGTTGCGACATCCGGGGACACGGGAAAGGCGGCGCTGGAAGGGTTTGCCGGCCGAGAATTCACCAACATCATCGTGTTTTATCCCCAAGGTGGAATAAGCGAGTTGCAGCAACGTCAGATGTTGAGCCAAAGCGGTGTGAACCTGGGGGTTTTTGCGCTAGAAGGCAATTTTGACAGCTGCCAGGCCGCCGTTAAGGGCGCTTTTGCCAACCAGGACTTTCGCCGCCAACTAGCCCACCACTTTGGCTTGCAACTTTCAAGCGCCAACTCGATAAACTGGGGCAGGCTGCTGCCACAAATTGTCTATTATGTAAGCGCTTATTCCCATATGGTGCAGGAAGGATGCCTCCAGGCGGGCAGCCCGCTGGACGTGTGTGTACCAACCGGTAATTTTGGCAATATCCTGGCAGCCTATTATGCTGCTGAAATTGGCACTCCCATTGAGCGGCTGCTCTGTGCCAGTAACAGCAATCGCGTGCTAAGCGACTTTATCAACACCGGCACCTATGATGTCAGTGCCCGTGAGTTTGTCATTACCCCATCGCCTTCTATGGACATCCTGGTTTCCAGTAATCTGGAGCGACAGCTGTTTGAACTCACTGGCCGCGACGGAGCGCGGATAAACCAGTGGATGGAAGCACTATCAAAAAAACGCCGCTTTAAGGTAGACAGGGCGACCTTTGCGGCCCTGCGCAAACGCTTTTTGGCGGATTGGGTAAGCATTGACGAAACGCTACAGACCATTGCTGCGGTATATGAGCGGTATGATTATTTGATGGATCCGCATACGGCCGTGGGCTATAAGGTTGCCGAAAGGCTGCGCGGCCCAAACCCACTGCTTCTAGCCGCAACAGCTCACTGGTCCAAGTTTGGTGCCGATGTCTACCGGGGGTTGACCGGTCTGGCACCCGCCGCGCCACTGCCCAAGCCATTGGCCAACCTAAACGCAGTGGAGCTGGATGCCTACATTGCCGAGCATTTTAAGCACGCCGGCGACCTCCCCGCAAGCATCAGCGCGCTGGCCAAAGTAGACCTCAACAGCGAACAACTGATAGCCGGTGGTACTTCGGCCGTGGAAAAGACCATTGTGGATTGGTTAAGGCAAAAGAAAAACTGAGCGCGCCGGGCAAGAAAGGGGACGACGGGCTGCGTTCTCTTGCGGGCTGCGCTTTTCCCGGCAACCAGTAACGCTCAAAAGCTATGAAACAGGCGCAAGGCACCTATCAGCAGCGCCACCGCCCCCACAACCGCAAGGGCTCCGTAGTCTGCCTTACGCATACGCAGTTCGCGATAGTGGCTTCGTTCACCGCCATGGTAACAACGGCTTTCCATGGCCACAGCCAGGTCTTCACCATGCCTAAATGCTTGGGCAAACAGGGGTACCAGGAGCGGTAACAATCCGCGCAGCCTGGCGATTGGCCCGCCCTTATCAAAGATCGCGCCACGCGCCTGCTGGGCCTTGAGAATGTCACTATAGGCATCAGCCAGGGTGGGGATAAAGCGCAAAGCAATGCTAACCAGCAGGGCAATTTCAATATCCGGCACGCCCAGACGGCGGAAGGGGCGCAGCATGGCGGCACAAGCGTCACTGATAGCGATGGTTGTGGTTGTCAAGGTCACCAGCGTGGCACAACTAAACAAAAACAACAGTCTTAAACTCATATAGGTGCCACGATACAAACCCTCGTCAGTGATAGCGATACCGCCAAGCTGCGTTAAAATTGTGCCGCTTTGCACAAAAAACAGATTAAAGAGTAAAGGAAACAACAAAAGCGCCAATGTGGGCAGCAGGGCCTTTACTACCGCTGGTAGAGGTATCCTTGACAATCCCACCGTCCATCCCAACAGCGCCAACAGGATAAACAGCGCCAAAAATGAGTCCGCCACAAACGCCAGGGCGATAAAAAACAGCAGTAGGCTTAACTTGAGCCGTGGGTCCAAGGCGTGAATGAGCGAGTCGCGATAGTAATATTGGCCAATGATGCTGTCAAACGCCATGAATGTGCCTTTGCTTGCCTGTGTGCCCTGCCTTGAGCGCAAGAATAATGGCTTGTGCCAGTGGCTCAACGGTAAAGATGCCAGCGGGTAAATTGAGCCCAGCAGCCTGTAATTCCAGCGCAAAGAGCGCCGCGCGCGGTAGCCCCAGGTTGATACGTCGCAACTCGTTGGCGTTATGCGAAGCAAACACGTCTGCCGGCGACCCCTGCATGGCCACCGTGCCGTGGTCAAGCACCAGCACGTGGTCAGCCAACTCAGCAATCAGATCCAAAGAGTGTGAGGCTAACACTATCGTTTTTTTGCGCTGTTTTAACCCGCTGATAAATGCCTGTAAATAGCGCTGGCCGCTCACATCCAAACCAGCGGTTGGCTCATCAAACACCAGGATCTTGGGATCAGCGGCAATCACACTGGCCACCGCTACACGCCGCTTTTCACCACCGCTTAGCTCAAAGGGGGACCGCTGGGCAAACCTCTCATAATCCAGGCCCAACAGTCGCATCGCTTCCCGTACCCGCTTATCACAGCGTGTTTTGTCCAGACCAGCATTGTGGGGCCCAAAAGCGATTTCCTCGGCCACAGTCGGCGCAAAAAATTGCCGTTCTGGATATTGAAATACCATTCCTACCAGGGAATGCAGGCGGCAACGCGCCTGACGCAAACTAAGATCCAAACCGGCCACCTGCACCAGGCCATTCTGCGCGCGTATCAGCCCGGCTATCAACTGCAACAGCGTGGTCTTGCCTGAGCCGGTATGCCCCACCACACCCAACAGTTCGCCCGCACCCAGGTTTAGCGACACCCCACGCAGCGCCTCGTTACCCACGTCATTGCTGCTGTACGCAAAGCGCGCGTCACGCAACAGGAGCGTAGGATTCGATGCCCCTGCTCCCTTTGAGCCCACGCCAACGCTCGTTTGCGCATCTGATACATTGGCACCAGCGTCCGCGCGCTCGCTCGACACATGAGCACCAACGCTCGTGCGTGCCCCCGATAGCCGGCCGTTGTCTACCAAAACGATTTGTCCAAAACCAACACCTGCGCGCACGTCTGATAACGCCGAGTTTGTGCTATCTTCGATATCATTTTTTTTGGCACCTGCGTACGTGTCAGATACATCAGCGCTGGTTCCCGTGCGCGCCTCTGATAGCGCTTGCAGGAGCTCATCAGGGCTGGCGACATCAGGTACCAACAGCCCCAACTGGCGCAAGGCCACCGCAAGGCGCACTGAAAAGGGCACGTCCAGGCCAATATCCACCAGCAGTTTATGCCGCTTAAACACCTCGCGCGGAGCTCCGGACATCAACACCTGGCCCTTGTTAAGCACCAGTACCCGTTGGGCGTTGGCGGCCTCTTCCATAGACTGCGTAATCAGGATAACAGTCATGCCCTGTTTGTGAAGCCGATGCAGGGTACGCAAAACACCACGGCGGCCACGGATGTCCAGCATGGCGCCCGGCTCATCCAAAACCAGCACGCTGGGCTGCATGGCCAGCATCCCGGCGATACAAACCCGTTGTTTTTGTCCACCACTAAGACGCACGGGATTGGCGTGGCGACGTTCAGACATCTTAACGGCGGCCAGGGCATCCTCCACCCGTGTAACAATTTCCCGGTGGGGCACACAGAGGTTTTCAGGGCCAAAGGCGATGTCGTCGGCAACCACGCTGGCGACAATCTGTGAATCGGGATTTTGCAGCACCAATCCAGCCTGAGAACGAATGGCCAAAAGCACATCACCCTGCTCCTGGGCGGTGTCCAGTCCCATCGTGAACACGCGGCCAGAACAGGGCGTCAGCAGGGCGTTGACCAGCTTAGACAAAGTAGACTTGCCGCAACCATTTGAACCGACGACGGCGACAAACTCGCCTTTTTCAATAGCAAAATTTATGCGCGTCAATGCCGCAACCTGCTGGTTTTGGGCATAGGAATAGCTGGCGTCCACAAACGTAACTGCGGCAGCATCCGTATTGTCGTCCTGCGGGCTTGGAGGTTTTACAAATCGTGTTGCCATGTGGCTATGTTACCATTTGTGCAATAGCCCAACGGCACAGGCTGGCAACTGTTCTTGTCAGGGTTGCTGCTGGGAGCATATTATCGGCGTGGCTTTTGTCCGCCAACAACGGGGAGGCGGTCACATGATCAAGGCAGGAAAGGGGACAGTCTGATGCTGTTTGTTGCTCGCTACGTGATACCGGTTAGCGACCCACACATAGAAAACGGTGCCGTATTGGTACGCGGTGGTCGCATTGCGGATGTGGGTTCAGCGGCCCTACTCAAAACCCGCTATCCCAACGAGCCTATCCGTGACTTTGGACTGGCGGCACTACTCCCAGGCTTTGTGGATGCCCACACCCATCTGGAGTATTCGGCGATGCGTGGACTCATCAATGACGCGCCCTATGCCGCCTGGAAGCTGCACATCGCCAACAAGGAGCAGATGTTCAGTTTGGGTGATTGGAATGACTCAGCGCTATTGGGAGCCCTGGAAGTTGTGCGAAGCGGCATTACCACCGTTGCGGACATTACCGGCACCGGTGCCTCCTTGAAGGCGGTGAGGGCCGTGGGCCTGCGGGCCATAATCTACCGTGAAGTAGGCACGATGGAGCGACGTGAGGTGGACGCCACATTGGACAGGGCCTTTGCCGACGTTCAGGAGTGGCGAGCCCTGGCCGGCCAGACAAACGCATCGGCCGTTGCAGCCTCGGAGAAAGAGGTGGCCTTGTCTGAAGGCGCGACAACAGCCTCTGCGCCCTCCAACCCTGCGGCAGCAAAGCAAGACGCTTCCTCTTTCGCAAACTCTACAACAGCAAAGCAAGGCGCCACCGCGATGCCTCCACGGCAAGGCGACCCTTTCGCACATGCGCAGCAAGATGTCATCGGTCAGCCTCCAAGCATACAGATTGGCCTGTCGCCTTCAGCGCTTTACAGTTGTCATCCGTTGATTTTTGAAGGCGTGGCGCGCTATGCGGCAGACGGCACCCCGGTGGCACTGCATCTGGCGGGGAGCCGCGAGGAATATGAGTTTATCCGTTACGGTTCTTCGCCGTTTTCAGTACACTCTCTCCAGCAGGAGCGCGGCTACGGTGTGGATGTGCCACCTTGGTTGGCAACCGGCGTGAGCCCGGTGCGCTATATCCTTAACTGGGGCGTTTTTGACGCACCCAACGTGCTTGCTATCCACTGTGTACAGGTTGATGATGCTGACATCGAAAAACTGGCTGAATACGCCATCAACATCGCTGTCTGCCCGCGCTGCAACGCTCAACTGGCCATGGGTATTGCGCCCACTTCAAAGTTCTTCCGGGCCGGCTTAAAGGTAGGTTTGGGCACAGATTCGCCTGCCGCTACTGATTCTACTGATCCCTTCATGGAGATGCGCACCGGGCTCTTATTGCAACGCGCCACGGGTACGCGCCAGGATTTTATCAAGGCTAACCAGATGCTCAGGATGGCCACGCTGGGATCTGCTGAGGCCCTTGGCCTGAGCGATGAAATTGGTTCTTTGCAGCCAGGCAAGGCCGCCGACCTGATTGCCGTGGATCTCTCCAACTCCAACCAGGCACCTACCCATGACCCCGGCGAAGCAGTGCTCTACACTGCTTCGCCAAATAACATTATGATGACTATGGTGGCGGGTACGATACTCTACGACGGTCACCACCAACACTCCGTAGACATCGAGAGGGTCTTTGTCCGGGCTGAAGAAATGCGTATTAAATTAAGCAATATTACCTGACAGGATTGCTTCCCATGACGCCAAAACGCATATCACGTAGACGCTTTCTTACCTCTTCCCTGGCTGGGGGAGTACTGGCGGGCAGTGTATTGGCGGGAGGGACACTCACGGCCAGCAACCTGACCCTGACCGGTTGCAGTAGTACCAACAGTGTT
Organism: Coriobacteriales bacterium; assembly: GCA_031288185.1. Lineage (GTDB taxonomy): Bacteria > Actinomycetota > Coriobacteriia > Coriobacteriales > UBA8131 > JAITDU01. The sequence continues at coordinate 38,387 of JAITRZ010000011.1, read as the reverse complement.
GACAAGCTTATCGCCACAGCGGCTCAAAATGCTCCCCAGGCCCACATTCAGTATCTGCGGGTAGACCCAACGCAGGTGCTGCCCTATACAGATATGACAAACGTAAGCTACCAAGACTACCTCAAGGAAACCAGCAGCTTTGAGCTGCCCTTGGGCAGTCTGCTGTATCAGAGCTCGCCCACCAGAGCGCTGGTGATAGGCCCAGGGGATTCCAGCCGCTATCTGATTCGTCTGGATATGACCAGCCTGTATGATGGCAGCCGCACGCCTCTGCTAAACCAGGCCCTGGGCGCAAATGAAGACTACGTTATCTATGACGCACGCGCCTCTGACAGCGCCCTTATCTGGGTGGAGTCCAACATGATTGATGACATCTGGCGCGTTTATGCCGCTACGCTTACTAACGGCGCGCCCAGCCCAATCGCCGAGGCAACCAGCGGCGGCGCTTCTGGGGCTGACGGAACGGCGGGAGAAAAAACAGCGGGAGGCAGCGGTGCTTCTGGCGCTAGCACTCTACCCCAGGCAATCCTGTTGGATAAAGGCGGCCCAGACTTTGAGCCCCCTTTACTGGCGGTGAGCGGCAACAAGGTGTACTGGACCGTGATGCCTGATCCCACCGGTTTGGCTTCCCAGGAAGATTCGTTGCTAAGGTGCGCACTCCTTAACCCCCAACAGCCGGGTGCCAAACCTGAACCCCGCACCATCTATACGTCCCATGGACGCATGATTACCAACCCGCAGGTTTCTGGTGATGTCCTGACCATTGTGCCGCGAGCTGATGCTGACAGCGTCTATTACCAGCTTACCGCCTTGGGCATCAACGATGATGTGGTGCGCAACGTCGCCATCCTGCCCCCTTCGCTGCGCGTTTCTGATGCCGTATGGTTAGATGAGGGCTTTGCCTTTTGTATCGAGGCCAACTATGACTACGCCCAGGGGCTGGCCTACGCTGGCACCTACTGGCAAAGGGCACATGACCAGTTCCTGTACATCAACAAGGCGCCCAGTTCAGCACCATTGGTTCTAGGCGCGCTGCTGTATGTAAAGTCAACCAAAAACATCATTGGCCTGGACGCGACCCACGGCACCGCTTTGATAGTGCCTACACCAGAAAACAGTGTATCGTATGGCGATATTCTCGCAAGCTGTGGTCAACAGGACAGGTTGGTTGTCTACACTACCGTAACCTCGCGCCTGGGTCAGGAACGGGGGAGCTGCCAGGTCAGAGTCTTTGAACCCCACTAGGCACCCACTCTCAGGAGTGCGGCGGCAAGGCAATCCGGCACCTTAGGGAGAATCCCCGCAGCCGTACGTGTCTGTGCCAGTATATGGTTGGCACGCATGTGCGCTGGCGCAAAAATTGCTACAATATACGCCATAGGCAAGCGGTGCAGACCGGGTGCCAAGGCTATATGCAAGGGCTGGACACCGGAACTGGACGCGCAAACCAAAAAGGGTTGGGTCAACAGTAGGGACTATCATGCCGGGCATCAAAACCAAGGTCTTGTTGGTAGAGGACGAAAAATCGATTCGTAAGGCTTTACTTGCTTATTTGCATCATGAAAATTACATTGTTACCGTAGCCGAGGACGGCGCGGCCGCATTGGATGCGTTTTTTGACGATGAATTTGATCTGATTATTCTGGATCTGATGCTGCCCAAGGTTTCGGGCGAGCAGGTATGCAAAACCATCCGCAAAAGTTCTATGGTTCCCATTATCATGCTTACCGCAAAAGGTGATATTAAAGACCGGATTGCCGGCCTAGATTTAGGCGCCGATGATTATCTGGTCAAGCCGTTTTCTCCACGGGAACTGATGGCCAGGGCGCGGGCCATTTTAAGGCGTGTAGCAGCTGACAGCATCGGCAGAGGACGCGAGCAACTAACGCGAGGCGACCTTGTCATTGATACGGGAGGCCGCAAGGTCTTTCAAAACGGCAAACCCATTGACATGACCGCCAGCGAATACAAGCTGTTGGTTGCGATGGCGCGACACCCCGGCCAGGTATTTTCACGCATTGATCTGGTTAAAAGGGTGCTGGGCTATGACTTTGACGGCTATGAGCGTACCATCGACAGCCACATCAAGAATCTGCGCGCCAAGCTGGGCGACGACCCACGTCACCCCCGCTGGCTCTTTACCGTACATGGTGTTGGCTATCGTTTTGAAACCGGTGAGGATCAGGCCGATGCCGCCCAAGACACCCCTTAAGGAAAAGCCGCCCTTGTGCCACCGCGGCCCAAAGCAGGCAGATGCCAAACCAGAAATACCGGAGGGCATCAAGCCAGAAGGTATCCCTGAAAGGCCAAGCAGTATCCAAGAGCCAGAAAGCTACGGCATCCATCGCTTTTCTACGGCCACCCGTCTTGTGATAACGTTTTTGTTAGTGGCCTGCGTATCGGTGCTGTTTTTTGCGCTAACCCAGATGTCCTGGGCCTTTGCACAGAGTATCGTCCTGGGGCCGTCAGTGTATCTGGGGCTGGTGATTACGGTGCTTTTGGCCGTTGCGCTGGCTACAGCGGTGGGACTATACGCGGCCCGTGGTATCACCCGGCCCCTCGATCGCATGACCAAAACCGCGCAGGAGATCAAGGCAGAAAATTACACGGCGCGCACCGGTTTGTCAGGATATGATGAGATTGGCCGTTTGGGCCGCGTCCTGGACGAGATGGCAGGCACCATCCAACGCAACACCGAGTATGAACGCCAGATAACCGCAGATGTTGCTCACGAACTGCGCACCCCCCTGATGGCCATACGCGCCAACCTGGAGGCGATGATAGACGGGGTCTTGCCTACCGATAATGAACAGCTTGACGCGCTTAATTCTGAGATTCTGCGCCTGGGAAGGCTCATTGAAGGACAACTGCAGCTGTCCAGATTGGAGGCCCGCAAGGTTGCCTTTCAACCTCATCGCCTGGATTTGGGCGAACTGAGCGCCCGTTTGGCGGGTGGCTACCGGCAACTGGCTGAGGATCAGGGGTTGACCCTGCGCATATCGACACAAAGCGATGTTATGGTGTACGCTGATGCTGATTTGATACGCCAGATTATGGCAAATTTGATAGCCAATGCCATACGCTATACACCCGCAAGCGGCACGGTCTCTATACAAGTGCAACGCAATGGCACTACCGCGCTTCTAACGGTGCAAGACACGGGCATAGGCATCAAGCCCCAGGATCAGCAAAGCATTTTTAACAAGTTCTGGCGCGCTGACGACAGCCGCGGTCACGGCGGTTTGGGTATCGGCCTGGCCGTTGTGCGCGCAATTGTTAACATGCACGGCGGCAGCATTGAGGTGCGCAGTCAGCCTGGCCGGGGCGCCAGCTTTACCGTTAGCCTGCCACTGAGCCGCCCGTAGCGAAGGTCTTGTCATCTACCCGGATCCGTCGAGCGCAACAGCCGCCCGTGGCGAAGGGATGGCGTGTAATACCCAGCGCGGATAACACCCCTAGCGTACACCAGGAGAAAATGTGAGCCTTACCAACACCATCAAACCCAGTTTCAGCGGCAAGGTGCGCGACCTGTATGACCTGGGGGATACCCTGCTCTTTGTCGCCACTGATCGCATCTCGGCCTTTGATTATATACTGCCTGACACAATCCCTCATAAGGGCCAGGTATTAACCCAGTTGTCACTGTTTTGGTTTGAGCAGATGGCCAACCTGGTGCCCAATCACCTGGTGTCCGCTGATAGCGCGATGCTACCCAGCGCCTTTAAGCCCTATGAGCAGGAGTTGGCCGGACGTTTTATGCTGGTGCGCAAGGCTCAGATGTTCGATGTGGAGTGCATCGCTCGTGGCTACCTGACCGGTAGCGGGCTGGTGGAATATCGGCAACAGGGTACCGTCTGCGGTATTTGCCTGCCTGCCGGCTTGGAAGATTCCAGCCGTCTGAAACAGGCCATCTACACCCCATCAACCAAGGCCGCCGTGGGTAGTCATGACCAAAATATCAACTTTGAGCAATCCGAGGCGTTGCTGGGCGCACGTCACGCTGCCGCCCTGCGCGACCTGTCGCTGACCCTGTATGAAAAAGCGCGCAGCCTGGCCGCATCAAAAGGTATCATCATCGCAGATACCAAATTTGAATTTGGGCTGATAGATGGCCAGATTACTCTGGCTGATGAGGTGCTGACACCCGATTCCTCGCGCTTTTGGCCCGCAGAAAGCTACCGCCCCGGCCAAAGCCAGCCCAGTTTTGACAAGCAGTTTGTGCGCGATTGGCTGCGCGCCTACTGGCAAGAACACGGCCAGGATTCTGGCCTGCCGCATCTGCCCGCAGATATTATCCAAAAAACTTCACAAAAATATATCGCGGCCTATGAACAACTGACTGGGCGACGCTTTGTGCCGGCGACACAGCAGTAGCGTCGTTTTACTCTACTTATCAGTCCCTCGCTTTTTTGGTGCTTGTCGTCTTGCGCTACCCCTACCTTGTCCGCCGCCCAAAGATGCCTGCCGTCACATATAAAAGGCCCGCGCCGGCAAGCAGGGTAGCAAACCAGATCAAGAGCCCAGCATCACCACCCGTTGCGGGGAGCGTACCGTTTGGTTTGTTGGGGCTCTGGGGCGACCCTGGGACGGATACATGCGTGTTGGTAAAGACAACCGAGTGGTCGGTGTCATTGGCATCAAGCATCGTCTCTACCACAACATCTTTTTGCGCGCCTGCCGCATCAAGCTGATACGTTGTTGTATAAACGGCGCTATCAGTATGCTCGCTTAGGCGGTAGCTGCCAAGGGGTAAGCCAAAAATATGTACCTGGTCTGCATCGGCCAGCGAAAAAGTGCCGGAGGGACTGGCGTGATCAAGGCCGGAACTACCTGAGATATTGGCACCAGCAAGTGGCTCAGGCACAAGCGGCTCCGCCACCCACTGTCCCAGGTTGCTGTCATACATTTCAAGAGTAAAGGTGAAGCGCCCGGCATCCTGGACAGACGTTTCTGCGGCGGCAACAACTGCCTTACGCGCGTCAATGCTTCCGGTTATTGTTGTGGGAATAAGCGTGTTGGTAAAGGAGACCAAGCGGGTCTCGGCACCGGCATCAAGCGTCGTCACCGCCGTAGTGCCCGCTGTAGAGGCATCCGCGTCCACCTGCCAGGTGGTTGTATAGGTGCCTCTGGCTACATGCTCACTAACCCGATACTGGCCAAAAGACAGACCGATAATGCTCACAGCGTCTGAACCTGCCAAGGTAAAAGTGCCGTTAGAACTAACACTTACCAGGCCGCTGCTGCCTGATATATTAAAGTTATCCAGGGGGGCGGGAATGAGGGGAACAGGTGCCCATGCCTGCGAAGTTTCATCATACGCTTCCACCGTAAAGGCAAAGGGTCCGGCTTCTGTAGCAGACGCGCCTGCGTCAAACACAGTCTTTTGTATGTCAATACGCCCAGACATCCGTTTGGGCACAATCGTGTTGGTAAAAACAAGCGAGTGTCCGGGAGTTTGTGGGCCAAGAACCGCCTCCACCGTATCTCCCGCAGTAACGGGCAGGGTGTCCAATTGATAGGTGGTTGTGTACGTTGAGGAGCTGCCCGGCTGCTCAAGTATCCGGTATCTTCCAAAAGGCAGGTGTAAAATTTTCACACCTCCCCCCTGCGCGCCGTCCGCGAGTGAAAAGGTGCCGCCGGGGCTGGGACCGCTTAACCCCGCATTGCCGGTGATGTTGTAGTTGGCAAGTGGCTCAGGAAGAAGTGGCACGGCCACCCAATCCTGTAGATTATTATCAAAGACTTCTAGCTTAAATACAAAACTGCCAGCATTGGGCGTATCAGTGCTGGCGGTTACCGCCTTGCTTATCGAGAGGATTCCATCGTCGTTGTTGCCCCTAAAAAACAGATTGCCCTCGCCGTACAGGCTGGCTTCTATGTTATTGACAAAACCAATGAAAGCCTGAACATGATCCCACTTTTGCGTACCGTCTGATGAAGCCGCAGATCCTTGCCAGGCCATGATGGCGGGCGTGTCGCTATAAGTGACATTGGCAGAGCGGCCCAGACCATGCACGGCAAGATAGGCAAACTGCATGTTGGGTTGGCCTACGTTTACGCAGGCGCCGGCCCGTGCGACATCGTCGGGCACCATGATATAGAACTGATCACCCGCACCAACAAAGGGAGCCTGCTGGTCTGAACCATATATAGCGGCTTTTGGCAGGGGAACGGCTGTGGGATTGTTGTTATTCATGAAAACAAATTCAGAGGCATACATACCGCTTGCCGTCAAAAACACGTTCTCAGGAGTGCCCGTACCGTTGGATGCGGACACCTGTACCGTAATGGGCCCGTAGTACCAGTTAGAGCCGGAACCGAGCGGTTGTGTAAAGCTCGCAGAACCATTATTGAAGGTCACATTGAGCGTGGTGGTGGCAAGAGACAGCCCATTGACGCGCGCGTCGGTAACCAGCCGACTCATCAGCGCTACCATCAGCTGATAGCGAGCCTTTTCCGTCTCGGTGGGCTTGGCCGGGTTGGCAACAAGACTGGTGGAAAGCAGCGCGAAGGTGGGGTCGGTAAAATTCCAGACGGCGGCCTTGGTTGCCATGATGGCAATGGTGTCGTCAATGGGAGTGCCAAAACGGGTTTCCAGATCAGCATAGGCGGCACGGATGCTTGCCAGGTTGTTGGTAGCGCCACGCTCACCGCGAAAGCCGTTTACCGCCAGCCAATACAAGCTGGGCAGGTTGGTGCGCACGTTAGGAGAAACCGCCAGCGGCGACGCAACCACATAGCCGGCGTTGGTGGTATCGGTGGTAACCCCACTGGGATACGTCGTTTTAGTTTCTGCTGAACTGTGAAAAGCGACCGTTGCGTCAACACAATAGGCCTGATCAAGCAGCCGAGTGCCCGATCCGTCAATAAAACCGCCGATGGGAATGTCACCGGTAGTTGTCCAATACTCATCAATGCCGTGCTGTACAACATAGCGCATCTGGATATGGTCATAATACTTGACCTGCGCATAATAGACATGGTCGTCCGCGCTGGAGTCTGCGGCCGCTTGAACCTCGCGCGGCGCGAGCGCGAGACAACCGGCTACAAGGGCAAGCGCGAGTAATGCCGTAAGCAAAACGCGCATGGTATAACGGCGCGTACTGCAAGCACGAATCAGGTACGTCATAAAACGACCTCCTTTCATTCGTCGTTTTGCCAGTGTATCACCTTACACGCGCGCATACAAACGGCGCACCCTTGGCCCGTGTGAGCGCACCGGGCCGTCTTGACAAAGTACTTGGCCTGCGGTGAGGGTATAGGATCGTCTTAGCTTGTGTGAGCGCACCCGAAGCGACGACCTAAGCCTACATGATCACATCGGGATGACGTCTTGGACAGGGCGCGGGTCTGGGTTTGGTGCATCTGTTGCAAAAACAGCCCTGCCTTTTCAGGTATTATGGAGCGGTATTGGTCTGCAGTGTCCCTATAAGAAAGGGAGTGGGGATTGCCAGAACGTGCGGACAGTCACAGAATGGTTCCTGAGGCATCAGGCGACGGTTGTACTACGTCCAAACCGCACGGAACGCAGCCTTCGTGTGACGCGCACTTTTCGTGTGACGCGCAGCCTTCGTGTGACGCACACATGCCGCATGGCGCACAGTTTCAAGGGCAGGAGACGGACACGGCAGCAGACGACAGCTGCGCAACACGCTGGCCGCTGCTGCTGGTACACGGCATTGGTTTTCGCGACAATTGGCGGCTGAGATACTGGGGACGCATTCCAGAGGCGCTCACAGCGCGCGGGGCCAGTGTACATTATGGCTTTCAGGATGCCTGGGGCAGCGTTGAGGATAACGCCCGGTTTTTACAAAACACCCTGTTTGCCGTGCTGGAACAAACGGGACAGGATAAAGTAAACATCATCGCGCATTCCAAGGGCGGCCTGGACACGCGCAGGCTTGCGGCCCAAAAAGACTGTACACCGCATATTGCCAGTATCACTACTATGTCCAGCCCCCATGCAGGTTCCCGCGCTATGGACGCGCTCATGCGCATACCGGCACCCCTGTTCAAGGCAATGGGGGTTATTGTCAATGCGTGTTTTCGTCTGTTGGGTGATACTCATCCCAATTTTTACAACGTTTGCCGCCAGCTTACAACGGCCTCCATGCAGGATTTCAATCGCCGCTATCCACTGCCTGATACCCTCTGGTGTCAAAGCTATGCCGGGGTTATGAACAAACTAAGCGAGGATGTGCTCATGGCGGTGTTTTATCTGTTTGTCCGCCATTTCGAAGCCCCAAATGATGGCCTGGTATCCGTGGATTCCGCCTCCTCCTTTGGCCTGTTCAGGGGCGTAGTTAGGGACAGGGCGGGCAGGGGTGTTTCCCATAGCGACCTGGTTGACCGAAGACGCAAACCTCGTGCCCACAAGGATACGGCGCATGGACAACAAAAACACCGTTTTTGGTGCCCGACCAACGGACCTGGACAGGGCTGCATCCCTGGTGACAACACGAACCATCCTGGCATCGACCAGGATGGCTCCCGCCACAATGGCGCAAAAAACCGTACCCCCCGCAATAATCCTGACACCAACCACGATAGCGCCTGTCACGATGGTGCCCTTGACGATGATTCTCTTGGCTGCAGCGCCCTTGACGACGGCATCTCTGATATTATTAATTTATATATCGAATTTGTTGCCGAACTCAAGGCCCATGGGCTTTAGGCTGGAGGCCCTACAACAAAAGGGCGCTGGGCGATGCTCACTGTCACCCAATCTCAAATCTGAAGGCAGGAGTAGGTGCTTGCCGTTGCTCTTCTCTCGAAATCGGCTATAGTACCAACAACGGGATGCTCTTTTGAAACTGGGCAGTTCTTTGCGGCAAGGCCGGATAGCACCGCCCGGGTAGAATCGCGCCCTGGTAAAAACGGGAACGCATCCGTAGGCCAGGCCAAACAGGGAGAACTATGAGCGTGAATGGCGGGCGGCGCTACCTTTGGCAGTGCGCCGGTTTTCATTGGGACAGGCCCCGACCACTGGTCATGGGCATTTTGAACGTGACACCGGATTCTTTTAGCGATGGCGGCGCCTACCTGGAAACTGAACGCGCTCTGTCGCGCGCGCGGGCATTGCTGATGGCCGGCGCGGACATTATTGATGTGGGCGGTGAATCCACCCGTCCGGGAGCGGCCGAGATTGAACCCCGTGAGGAGTTAGCGCGTGTTTTGCCCGTGGTGCGCGAGCTGGCGCAAGAGGGTGTCTGCGTTTCTATCGACTCGCGCCATCCTCAAACCGTTGCAGCCTGTTTACAGGCTAAAGCCGCAATTATCAATGACATCACCGGATTTTCTGACAGGCAGATGGTAGAACTGGCTGCTGGCAGCCAGGCCGGCTGCGTAATCATGCACATGCAAGGCCGGCCACAGACCATGCAGCACAGTCCACACTATAAAGATGTGGTTGCAGAGGTCAGCGACTTTTTGCTTGAGCGGGCCCATGTCTTAGAGGCGGCTGGCGTTAAGCGCCAGCGTATCTGTTTGGATCCTGGCCCCGGCTTTGGCAAAAATCGGGAGCATAACCTCACACTGCTCTCAGCCACAAAAAAGCTGGCACATCTAGGCAAACCACCCTATCTGCTGCTGGCTGCCTGGTCGCGCAAGCGCTTCATTGGTGAACTTACCGGCGTTGGAGAGCCCGATAGGCGGCTTGCCGGCTCACTGGCGGCGGCGCTATATGCTGCCAGCCAGGGAGCCGGTGTGTTGCGCGTCCATGACGTTGGTTCCACGGTTGAGGCGCTTAAAGTGCTAGAGGCTTTGGGCTGTTTTGGCGAAGTTGCGACAACCGACAACGCAGGACTTTTAGAGTGTAGCTGATGAAATGTCGCTACGTTTGGATCAATAAAAATGTCAAATGATTTATCTAAAATGGCGGCACCGGTCAAAACCTATAAGGCGATAGTATCTTTGGGATCTAACCTGGGCGAAAGCGCTGAGAACATCCGCCGCGCTGCCGAGCGCATCGGCCAGCTGCCCGACATAACACCCCTGCGCTTAAGCCGCATCTATCATTCCCTTCCCGCCCTTAACGCTGACCAACCCCTCTTTTTTAACGCCGTGCTCCTTGTGGAAACAAGCCTAAACCCTCAACAGCTGCTGGCACAGCTGCAAAAGATTGAACAGGACTTTGGACGTAGGCGACTGGCAGGTACCGCAAACACCAATTCTGTCAAACCCTCAAGCCTCCTGCCTCGAACGTTGGATCTGGACATCATAGATATGGAAGGCGTGGTCACCAATACTGCCCTCCTAACGCTTCCGCACTCCCAGGCACTGCGGCGTGATTTTGTGGTAACGCCTTTGTTGGAGATAGCCCCCCACACGGTTTTGGCCAACGGAACGGTGGTTAATCGCAGAATGGTTGACTGTGGCAAGGTGATAGCCGTGCTGCAAGACGATGGCCAGTGGCACCGCCTGCCTAACAAGGACGGGTTGGAACATCGCTTGCCTGGTGGAGATAGGCTGGAGCACCGCTTGCCTGACGACACTGCGGTGCCTGGAGAGGGCAAGCTCTCAATATGTGCTACACCTATAGGCAATATAAAGGATATTACCTTGCGCGTGTTGGAAACCCTGCGCCAGGCACACAGCATCTACTGTGAGGATACTCGCGTCACCAGACGGCTCCTTGCGCACTATGACATTCATAAGCCGCTGGTTGCCGCCGATGAGCATCGCCTACCCAAACTTATTTCTCAAATAATCGCCCAGATTCGCCAGGGGCTGCGGCTGGCCTATGTGACCGATGCCGGCACACCAACCATCAGCGATCCTGGCCAGGCTCTGATTGCGGCGTTGCGAGCGGCGGACATCCCCTTGGAGGTAGTACCGGGCCCCTCAGCATTCACGACGGCTCTGGTTGCCAGCGGCATCAAGGCACAAAACCTCTACTTTGGCGGTTTTTTCCCTCGTAAGGCAGGAGCGTTGCGCCAGCGCCTAGACACATTGGCTGGGCTGGAGCATACCGTGCTGGTGTTTTATGAGTCCGCGCGTCGCGCGCATAAAAGCCTGGCGGTCATCGCCGAAGTCTTTCCTGAGCAACAGATAACCCTGGCGCGCGAGTTAACCAAACTGCATGAGGAAATACTAAGCGGGTTCGCCGCTGACCTTGCGCAACAGATAACACAGCGCTTGGAAACGGGCGGGGTATTTAAGGGTGAGTTGGTTGTGCTGATTGCCCCCTTGCCCAAACACGCACAAAGATAACACAAAATAGCAGGTTAAACCAGCAGATTTCGAAGGCCCATTAGCACGTATTCAAAACCATTGCGCTGCTCCGCTTACCGCCCTGAGAGGCCGGTTTGATGCTGTTTATCGTCTTATGATTGGTTTTCTGTTTGTTTTTTGTTATATTACTGAGCTTGAAGTGGCCTGCTGTTATAATGGCTGCCGGCGCTTGTGGGCCCATAGCTCAGTTGGCTAGAGCGCACGGCTGATAACCGTGAGGTCACTGGTTCGAATCCAGTTGGGCCCACCATTCCTTCGCAATAAACGCCCTGGCGTGAGCCGAGTAGCCGCCAGGGCGTTTATTACTTTTGAGCGGCCCTGGCCGCCGCCTGTCGACTTCCCGGAGAAAGACTCATCTGATAACGTGATAGACCCGATAGCCTACGTCAGGGTCAACAGTGCCGTTGGCTTTTATATCATTTTCAAGATCGGAATAGGTATCGTAGCCTGCCGTAAGGCCGCTGATGCCAAAAGTAACGCAGACCATGGGATTGCCCACCTGGCCACCTTCAGGATAATACCGGTAGATAAACGCTGGCGCGTCAGAGATGGTGTAGTCTGAAGGCCGAGGGGCAAAAAAGGCCACCCCAAAAAGTCCGGGCGTTGCGGAAGTGGTAATAGGGGTCAGGCCCATCAGCTCGGCAGCTTGGTTTATATACATCAGCTGGGCACTGTCAGGGACGGCTCCCGGAAGAGAATAGCCTGAAGCAAACACCGATAGCGTGGTTACATGGAAATACTTCAGCTTGGTTGTAGCCCAGCTTGACTCTCCCTCAGTAAGGTAGGTGCTGTAAGCGCCCGTCGTTGGCACCCCCTTGCCCAGAGTGCCGTTTCCCAGATCCTCCGAAAGCAGGGAGCGAAAGGCTTGCTGCGCGTCATGGGCTCTGGCTTCCCACTCCTTATCCTGTGCCTTAGCTATATAACCCGTAAGAGCAGGCACTGCTATAGCAAGTAGGATGCCTAAGATAACTATCACAACGATAAGTTCTACGAGGGTAAAACCTTTAGCGCCGGTTTGTTTGTGTAGGTGCGGTGGGTCTTGTATAGCACCTTGCACAGGGGATATCCGATGAGTTCTGCAGACCGAGGAGCCAGGTTGAGGGGATGCAGGAGAGGTAGAACTACCGAGGCGACGAGGTCGCAGAGTGTTTGAGCCGGCGTCCCCTGTGCGAGGGGCCCAACTATAAGGCGCTCCTGTGGCGACAGCTCCAGCAACGTTTTTCTTCCCAGAACCTAAATCCGCATACAAAAAACCGCCGGGCACATAAGCCTGGGCGGCATCTTTGGCGCATACACTCGCGCCCTCATAGGTGTTGGTGGATGAGAGAAGAGCTAGACTATGAGCCCCCCCCCCCCGGGCATATTCTGGATGTTTTCGCGCTCATGTGTTCCCGCTCCCTTCAGATTTCCTGTTGTGATGCCTTGCTTGGTAGTGCGTGTCTTAGTGGTGCTTTATCTCGATGCCTGTCTTGCCTGCTATTTCTAACGGCGCATAGTGTAGCACAGGGCGGGAGGCTATGCGCACCTGCGTACAAGTGCGGGTGGATGCGGCTATAGGTGCTAGAATAGGACACAGATGTGACTAGTACTATAGCCACCGCCTATTTTGCAAACAAGATGCCGACATGCTGCTTGATTATTTTTTGCAGTATCTGCATAAGGTTACGTCAAGCACCATGAGCCAAAGAGAAGTTTTGGCAAAAAGAACGAAAGAGAACGTACGGCATTTCTCTTCATTTGTGCAAGAGATGGAATTTTTTGCAGCACAAACAGGGCTCTGCTGGAGAATGCGACTTCCCTTGCTCGCGCGAAGTACAGACAGGATGCGCGCCCGTCAGGAACATCCTGCCTGAAAGCGGGCAGCGGCCACTACCGTTTGACCATAGGCCAGGCAGCCGTCGTTGGGAGGCAGTTGGTGATGGGTGAGCACGGTGAAGTTTTGGGAGGTGAGCAGCGGCGGGAGGCGCTCTGCAAGGTAGCGATTCATGAACACACCGCCGGACAGCGCCACAACGTCCAGCCCAGTTTCAAGGCGGGCCAGATGGCATATATCCACACAGGCTGCCAACAGGGCATCGTGAAAACGGCGCGCGATGTGTGATACCGGGATGCCATCAGCCAGATCATCAAGCACGGCCTTAAGCAGAGCGTGAAAGTCAAGAACAGGGACGGGCCGGTTAACCTCCGCAGTCGTTGCGGCCAGATCATCGGCCTTGGGACTGGCCACATGTTTACAAGCCGCTTTGTGCTCATCAATAGAGGGTATAATGTCAAAATGATAAGCATTATAACTGGACAGGGTCGCGCCCCTCTCGCCTGCTGCAGGCACTGTCCGGCTGGCTGCCGCCTCCAAAAGCATGGCTGGCTCACCATCATAACTGGCTGTTGCGCAAAGACCGCACAGCGCGCTGATCGCATCAAACAGACGACCCATCGATGAAGCCCTTTGCGTATTGACCTGCCCATCCAACATCTGCCGGAGCACCAGACGGTCTGCGCGCGCGAGTCCGCCTTTCAGGCCCGTGGCACCGGGATGCTCAGTAAGCTCTGATTCATACAGCAGGGCATAGGCTAAACGTGCGGGATGTTTAATGGCCGCAGCCTGGCCAACCAGCGGCAGATGCGCCAGGCGAGCCAGGCGCCGGTAGCTAGTCTGTGTCGCCAACAGAACCTCGCCACCCCAGACCGTCCTATCCGGTCCAAAGCCGGTGCCATCAAAGGCTAGTCCGATGGCGCACTCGGCATTATTTTCACCAAGAACCGCAGCGATATGCGCGTGATGGTGCTGCACCTCAAGCAGCGGCAACCCCTCGTCTTGTGCCCATTGACGCGCCAGTTGGGTGGAGAGGTAATCCGGATGCAGATCGCACACCAGCTGGCCAGGCTGTATCGACAGCAGCTTTTGATAGTGGTGAAGAGTACGTTTGTAATTATGAAATGAATCGGCATTTTCAAGATCGCCAAGATGCTGGGAAACAAAAGCCTCGTTGCCAGCGGACAGGCAAAAGCAACTTTTCTGCTCTGAACCCAGCGCCAGCAGCGCATGTCCATCAGGCAGTGAGGTGGGCAGTGGGATGGGCGCAGGCGCATAGCCGCGAGCTCGCCGTATGAACTGAGGGGTCATAGAGCAAGAAAGGACTCTCAGGACGCTGTCATCATAGGCTGAGACGATGCGGCGATTATTGCCAACAAAAGCATCGGCCACCTCGGCCAGTCGCCATTGTGCCTGGCTGTCGTCAGCAATGATCGGCTCAGAGCTGATGTTGGCAGAAGTCATCACCAGGGGGCGTCCCCCTGCCGCGCATATCAGGTGCTGCAGGGGTGTGGATGGCAGCATCAGGCCCAACTCAGACACACCTGCGCCAGCCTGAGCGGCGATAGAGAAAGCACAGGCCACCGTCTGCGGCAGTGGTTGCAAAAGCACTATTGGGGTCTGGGGGCTGGCGAGCAGGCGAGCTTCAGCATCGGTGACCTTGCAGTAGCGACGAGCCTGCTTGAGGTCAGCAACCATCAGGGCCAGGGGCTTGCGACCACGCAACTTGCGACGGCGCAGACTGGTTACGGCCGTGGCATTGGCAGCGTCGCAGGCCAGGTGATAACCGCCCAGACCCTTGAGGGCCACAACAGCGCCGGATACCAGCAGGTCAACGGTTTTTGCGATGATCAGGTCGCTTTCAGTGCGGTTGTGAGCCACCAGGTGCTCGTCACGGGCGGGCTGCCAGAAATCCAGTTGCGGGCCGCAGTCAAAACAGGCGTCAGGCTGGGCATGAAAGCGTCGATCAGACGGATCATGATATTCAGTGGCACAGGGGGCACAAAGCGCAAAGTCACTCATTGACGTATGAGCCCGGTCATAGGGCAGGGCTTCAATAATCGTAAAGCGTGGGCCGCAGTTTGTGCAGTTAATAAAGGGATAGCGAAAGCGTCGGTTATCAGAGTCAAACAGTTCCCGTTGACATTCTGCGCAGCAGGCAAGATCGGCAGAGATTAGTGTTCGTGTCTGTTCCAACGCGCGCGAAGGCAGGATACGAAAGCCGTCCGTTGAGCAGGATTGGGTGGGTTCTTGAGAGGTGCAGGATTGGGTGGGTACTTTGACCGTTTCTATCGCGCAAATGAGGGCGGCAGGCGGATGCCTCAGGGAAATGGCGCCAATGAAGGCATCCAAGGTCTTCTGGTCGCCCTCTATATGAATATGTACACCGTCAGTAGCGTTATAGACCCAGCCTTTCAGACCAAATTCCTGAGCCAGGCGGTAGATGAAGGGCCTGAAACCCACGCCCTGGACGATGCCGCTGATGTGGATGTTCCATGCCATGAATCGTGTTGTACCTCTGGGCAGTTGGTAGGCAGGTTGCCTGATTGGTCGCCGGCTTCCTTACAGGTATTGGCCGGTGGTAGTGGCCGTCAAACGACCGTGTTTGACCCCCTTGACGCCAAGAATGGCATCAGCGATGGCGCGTACATCAGCACTGCGACCGCGCAGGATTATAACTTCCAGGCAGTTATGGGCATCAAGATGCACATGCATGGCCGAGATGATCTTTTCATGGTGTTTGTGCTGAACAGAGTCTAACTTGGCCTGCAAATCGGTGGCATGATGGTTGAAAACAATGGTCAGAGTGCCAACAATCTCGGTATCGGGATCATCCCATTCCTCATCTACCAGGGCCTCACGCACCAGATCGCGCACAACCTCTGAACGGTTCTTAGCCAGACCCCGTCGCGCCACCAGATTATCAAACTGCATGAGCAGACCATCAGGCATGGCCACTGAAAAACGCACCAATTCGCTCATGGCTCTCCGTCTCTCAAACCAGCTGCACGCTGGCGGTATCGGCGGCGGTTCCTTCGCGCTCGGCCAACTCACCGGCCTCGTCCAACAGGGCTCGCGCCTCGTCCAACAGGCTCTGAACCTGCTGGAGAGCACCGGCCGTCTTGGGCAAAAGCCCGTTTTCCGCGCTGTGATAAGAACGATGCGTCCAACGTCGCGTAAGGGCCACCGCCTCATTTATCTGCTCAATTGTGGCCCTAAGTTGCAAGGTGTTAACACCATTGCTGCACATGTACTGCCTCCTTAGCTTGCGTGTCAGTTGCCGCATCAGACAAAAGGGAATAACGCGGCCCTGTACCTTTGACGCGCCTGTGGTTGTTGTGTCAAGTGGGTGAGAGAAACGCCACCCTGCGCGCAAAGAACAGGAAGAATGAAAAAAAAAATAGCTGGACAATTTATCAAAGCGCCGCTCAAGCACTGAAAACAACCGGCAAAATCTAAACCGCGCCCGTCAGTGAAAACTACAGATGAGGTTCAATCCGCGCGAGTAATTCCTGCTTGGGCACCGCGCCAACTGACTGGGCCACTGCCTCACCGCCCTTAAATAGTATCAAGGTGGGAATGGACATCACGTGAAAGCGCTGAGCGAGCGCGGGTTCAGCGTCAATGTCCAACTTACCGCAGCTGAGCCTATCGGCATAGAGCTGAGCAATCTGCTCAACAATCGGAGCGACCGCCCGGCACGGTCCGCACCAGGCGGCCCAGAAGTCTACCAGGAAGGGTTTGTCACTTTGCAAAACAGTAGCATCAAAATTTGCGGCGTCGAGTACCTGTACGTCTGACATGGCCGTCTCCTTCATCACACAATCGGTTAACGCCTGGCCGCAGAGGCTGGCGCTTGGCCCTCTAAGGATAACACGTATTGGTTGACACGTAACTCCCTGACATCTCTGCCGCGCCGTAGCTGGCTTTGAGAGGCCGGCGGGTTATTCAGATCGCAGCGCCTCTACCGGATCTTTACGTGAGGCCGCAGACGAAGGAATCAGACCGCTCAAGAATGTCAAACCACAACTTACGGCTACCAGAATCAGCGCCGGCACCGGTGGCAACAGGGCGACATTGGAAATATGGTGGAGGTTGTAGACAATAATATTGGCAGGGATGGAGGCTAACAGGGTTATCAGGATACCCAGGCAGCCGGCCACAAAACCTACAATCAGCGTCTCGGCGTTAAAGACGTTGGCTATATCGCCTTTGCTGGCGCCGATAGAGCGCAGGATACCAATTTCCTTCTTGCGCTCCAGCACAGAGATATAGGTGATGACACCAATCATGATTGAGGACACTACCAGTGAGATAGCCACAAACGCCACCAGCACCATCGAAATCATGTCAATGATCTCCGTGACTGACGACATCAACGTGCCAACAATGTCCGTATAGGTAATGGCCCTATCTGCCTGATCGCTGTCTTCCATGCGTTTGTTATAGTCATCCAGCATGTCTATAACGTGCTGCTTGCCCTCAAAATCCTTGGGATAGATGTCTATGTTAGATGGTTTGGCAAAATCAGCATAACCCAGTTTACGCAGGTTGCTGTCCAGAGAACTATCGTCGCCGCCCATTAGCCCCATCATCAGCGCCGTCAGTTCCTTTTCATCCAGGTTAAACTGGAAGGCGTTGGCGAAAGCCTCTTGATCAATGCGCATGGCGCCAGCCATGCGGTTGGTAAGATCGAACATGGCCCGTTGCATGTTTGAGGCGATATTAGTTTGCATGAGGGACATCAGCGTACCCATGTACTGGGTAAAATAGCCGCTTATGGCTTGGGCCATCTGTTCCTGGTACTGCGCGAAGGCAGGATTGGCTGCCACCGCTGCGGCTATGGCGGCCTGAGCAGCAGGAGTAGCCGCATACTCGGCAAAACTCGCTGAGGGGTCTTTTGTGTTGGTTGTGCACCAGGTGATGTAATCATTGAGCACCGGGCCAATTACTCCAAAAAAGAGTTCCGGCGGCATCTGTTGGCCGCCCAGCGCCGAGCCAACATCCATCTGGGGCATCTGAGCCATGACGGCATCCGGATTTAAGATAGTAGAGAAGTCCATGGTAGACAATGCCGAGTTGTCAATGCTGAAGGCTGAGCGCGCCTGCTCCTCATCAAGCGAAAACATGCTGCCCATGTCAAAGTCCTCAAGGGCTGACGTTTCAGCTTCTTCTATAAAACTCTTGTCTGTAAAGATATTAAGCTGGGGGTTAGAAAGTTGGTACTGAGTAACTTCTGCTGCCAGAGAGTGCTCAACGATGCTTTCCACCAGAGCAGAGGTGTAGTAGATGCCCGGCGTCAGCGCTATAGTACTGGTGAGCTCCTTAGGGGCCGCAATGCCGCAGATGCGCAGGGTTGGGCCTGCCTCAACCAGTTGCTTGACGTAATCCGCGTCATCAGCGTGATCAACCCAAACGTTATAGCTCTCGTCATACTTGAAGTAGTCTGAGTTGTAGACCAACTTAAACTCTATGGCCAGTATCTGCTCATAGGTAAAGCTGCGTCGATCATCGGGGGTGCTGATGGGTTCCTCGTTGACAAACGACTCAATCATTGAGTCCAGCTCATGGTAATCGCGCAAACCCATGCTGTAGAGCAAAAAGTCACTAAGATGCTGGCTGTAATTGGTCACAAGCAAGAGCTCACCCGGCTCATCAGGCCACTCACCGGCCAAAAGCTCATGCTGCTCGTCGTAGACCTGCCAATCTGAGAGTAACTCATCAAACATGTCAGTGCTCATGCCCATGCTCATCAAAGAAGACGAGCTCAACGAGTTCATGGTTGAACCCATTCCCAAGGCTGAGAAGGAGCGATCCGGGTGAACCTGATGGATTTCAGGGTCAGTCTGAGGTAAATAGATCTGCGGAGTTACATCATAGGTATATTGAATGGTGTTTACGTACTCACTAACGCCGCTGTCAGGGCTATCCAGAAAGGTCTTTAATGAGGCCAGATCATTGTTTTGCACCCTGTCCAGTATTGAGGAGATGATGGGGGTTTCGCGCAACGTATCGCCCCGCGTGTTGGCATCTGCCGCAGTTGCGCTGGTTGTGGCTGTGTCGGTTCCATTCGCGTCGTCCTCAGCGGCGGCCACATCGGCCTCAACGCCTCCATCATCGGTCTCAACGCTTCCGCCGTCGGCCTCTGCTGCATCCTGTCCCTCTTCGGTTTCTTCCTCGTCATCCTCGGCACTGGAATTCATCAAGAGCGCTGTCATGTCAATGCCCGTACTGGCAATGCTCAAGGGGTAGACGGACAGCGTTTCTTCCTCCACTGTTTTTATATAGTTATTGACGCCGTTAGCCAGGGCCAGTATACCGGCGATGCCAATGATGCCGATTGAGCCGGCGAAGGCCATCATGAACGTGCGTCCCTTTTTGGTCATTAAATTGCTAAATGAAAGAGCGATAGCGGTAAAAAAGGACATCTTGGCTCGCCTTGGGGGCCGCGCCTGACTCGCCGTCAGCTCGCTGGCGGTGACCGGGCGGGAATCATCAACGATATGACCATCAGACAGGCGGATGGTGCGGGTGGCATACGCTTTGGCTAGGTCAGGGTTATGAGTAACCATCACCACCAATCGGTCGGCAGCGATATTTTGCAACAGCGCCATTATCTGTGTGGAGGTTTTGGAATCCAGGGCACCCGTGGGCTCATCAGCTAGCAATATCTCCGGATCATTGATGAGGGCGCGGGCGATCGCCACCCGCTGCATCTGACCCCCGGAGAGTTGGTTGGGTCTTTTTTGGATGTGATCACTCAAACCCACCTGTTCCAGCGCAGCCCTGGCCCGCTGTCGCCGCTCAGTTTTTCCCACACCAGAAAGTGTCAAAGCTAACTCAACATTAGATAAAACAGATTGGTGCGGTATCAGATTGTAGCTTTGAAACACAAAACCGATGCGGTTGTTGCGATAGGTGTCCCAGTCGCGATCACGGTAGTCTTTTGTAGAGATGCCGTCAATAAGCAGGTCGCCTGCGTCATAATGATCAAGCCCCCCTATTATATTAAGCAGCGTAGTCTTGCCAGAGCCGGACGGCCCCAGTACCGCCACAAACTCATTATCGCGTAAAGTAACTGATACATCATCAAGCGCTTTTTGCGTAAATCCGGCCGTATGGTAGGATTTGCTAAGATCCTTAAGTTCCAACATATGCTACCTACTCAGCCGTCGTGTTGGGGTGAGGATGCGCGCCAGAAGGTGCCTCAGAGGGATGTGCGCTGGAGGCTGTAGTCATCTCAGAGGGATGTATGCCAGAAGGTGCAGGCGCTTCGCCAGCGTCAGGGCCCTGCAAGATGCGTTCGGTCTCAGCATTGAGCAGGCCTATTTTGGTGAGCATGGCCTGCGATATCTGACTGACAACCTCGGCCTTAACAATTATCACAACGCCGTGTTGTTTTTCAGAAAACACGACCATCCGGTCACCGCCGCTAATGTCCAGCTCGGCGCGCACGGCAGCCGGTATAACCACCTGGCCACGTTCACCTACGGTTGTTGTGCCCTGAATCTTCCAGAAGTCAACATCGGGAGATCCCTCGGCTGAAAATGCTGATGAAACTGTTGGTGGGTTCATTGATCCTGCGGCCTCCTCTGTATGAGATTCTGAAAAGGCCCAGAAAAGAAAACCCCAAGCCCCTCAGACCTGCGTTTTGCCGTACAAACGGTGTCCTGGTGTACAAGCTGCATCCCGCCGTACAAGCGGTGTCTGGTTGTACGGGCTGGTGCTCCGGTGCACAATCATACTTTTCATACTTAGCAGGAACCTGAACCGTTGCTCAGGCGTTACAATGCTGTTGACGTGAGGTTTTACTCCGCCGCCTTCCCGTACCGCCTTCCCGTACCACCCATGGCACGGTGTTGAGTGACAGGCGGTTGTTGACATCCAGGCGCGTCAAAGCCAAGCAGTAGGGGGAGATATCTTTGGATTACCGTACCGGCAAGAGGCTTGGAGCAAGTTGACAAAAGTAGTAGTGATGCGTGCTTTTGGACAGTTTGTTCGGCACCAGGGCGCCGGTCAGTTGGCCGTCCAAGTCACCGGATGCCGCCTTGCGCCGGTCAGTTGGCCCCAAAGCGCTGGGTGCCGTCAGCGGTTGTCCGAGATGGCAAACTCCTTTTCCAGTGCGGCCTGCGCGGCCGCCAGGCGAGCAAGTGGCACCCGGTAGGGCGAGCAGGATACATAGTCCAAACCAAGCGCATAAAATACTTTGGCGGAGTCCGGATCGCCGCCGTGCTCACCGCAAACACCCAGATCGAGCCGCTTGTTGGTGTTGCGCCCCAACTCACAGGCCATGCGCACCAGCTTGGCCACACCCGCATCTATCGTCTCAAAGGGATTGAAAGGCAACAGTCGCCGCTCCAGGTAACGCGGGATGAACTTGGACTCCACATCATCACGCGAAAAGCCAAAGGCCGTCTGGGTGAGATCGTTGGTGCCAAAGGAAAAAAAGTCAGCATAAGCAGCGATTTCATCTGCACAGACTGCGGCACGAGGCAGTTCGATCATCGTGCCAATAGGCAGGTGCAGGTCGGTACCGGTTTCCTCAGACACCGCCTTGATAACCTCCAGGCTTTCCTGACGCAGTGCCGACAGCTCCGGCACCACGCTGACAAGGGGAATCATTATTTCTGGATGAGGTTGATAACCTTCTTGCAGCAGGCGAGCGGTGGCGATAGCGATAGCACGCACCTGCATGGCGGCAAGCTCTGGGTTTAGTATGGCCAGGCGCACACCGCGCAAACCCAGCATGGGATTCATTTCAACCATCGAGTCAATGCGGCCAAGCAGATTGCGCTTGGTAATTACCAGGTCGCGCTCAGCCCCCTGCAGCTCCAGCTTGGTTATTTCAACTTC
Source organism: Coriobacteriales bacterium (assembly GCA_031288185.1). Classification (GTDB taxonomy): domain Bacteria; phylum Actinomycetota; class Coriobacteriia; order Coriobacteriales; family UBA8131; genus JAITDU01. The sequence goes on along the minus strand of JAITRZ010000011.1, from coordinate 16,489 downwards.
CAACGCCCGCGGATCGTCCAGAAACTCATGCAGCGGGGGATCTAGCAGCCGCACCACTACCGGCAATCCATCCATAGCCTTAAACATGCCATAGAAATCATCAGTTTGCACTGCCAGGAGATCGCTTAAAGCCTTCTCGCGCACCGCCGGATCATCCGTAAGGATAAAGCTTTGGATGATGGCCTTGCGCTCACCCAAAAACATATGCTCAGTGCGACACAGGCCAATGCCACTGGCCCCAAATTCCCGCGCCAGTTGGGCGTCTGCGGGATTATCGGCATTGGCACGCACGCCCATTGTGCGAAAGTCATCTGCCCATTCTAAGATGGTATCCAGATCGCCGGACAGTTCCGGCATAACCATATCCACCGCGCCCAGTACCACAATGCCCAGCGTACCATCAAGGGAGATCGTATCGCCCTCGCGAATGATAATGTCGGTACCAGCAACAGTGGCCTGGCGCTCTTCGGCGTTGATCTTGAGCATCTCGGCACCACAGACACAGGGTGTACCCATGCCGCGCGCGATAACAGCGGCATGTGACGTTTTGCCTCCGTGGCTGGTTAATATGCCCTCGGCTGCCACCATGCCCGCCAGATCATCAGGGTTGGTTTCCCAGCGCACCAACACCGTCTTTTCACCGGTGTTGGCATAGTTTACGGCCGCGTCCGCGCTAAACACGGCCTTGCCCACGGCGGCTCCCGGCGAGGCATTAAGTCCCTGGGCAACCACCGTATAGTGAGCCTTGGGGTCAAACTGTGGATGCAGCAACTGGTCTAACTGGGCCGGATCAATACGCAACACGGCTTCCTGCCGGCTGATGAGACCCTCTTCAACCATAGAGATGGCAATGCGCAGGGCTGCCTGAGCGGTACGCTTGCCTACCCGGGTCTGAAGCATCCAAAGTTTGCCCTGCTCGATGGTAAACTCAATGTCGCACATATCCCGATAGTGCTGCTCCAGCACCTTGAACACCTGCTCGAGCTCACGGCCGGCCGTCTCCAGACCAGAGACGTTTTTCAGATCGCTGATTGGCTGGGTGTTGCGAATACCCGCAACTACATCCTCGCCCTGGGCGTTAATGAGAAAATCACCGTAAAACTCATTTTGACCACTTGCGGGATTGCGGGTAAAGGCCACACCGGTGGCCGAACTGTCGCCCTTATTGCCAAAGACCATAGACTGTACGTTAACGGCCGTGCCCAGATCATCGGGGATTTTGTTTTGGCGCCGGTAGAGTTTGGCGCGATCATTCATCCAGGAACCAAACACCGCTTTGATGGCTAGCAGCAGCTGGCGATCCGGATCCTGGGGAAAGCTGATCCTGCCGTTTTTGGCCAATTCAGGATAGTCAGCCACCGATACATTAGCGGCAAAAATCCCCTTGAAGGTCTCAACCAGAGCCTCCAGCTCCTCGGCAGAAAGCTCGTTATCGCCCTTGAGGCCACGGGCAATTTTGGTAGCGGTAATAGCATTTTCAAACAGGTCGCCGTCAATGCCCATGACCACCTTGGAAAACATCTGGATAAAACGACGGTAACTGTCCCAGGCAAAGCGAGGATTATTGGTCTGGGCAATCAGTCCCACAATGGACTGATCATTCAGTCCCAGGTTGAGCACCGTATCCATCATCCCCGGCATACTAAAGGGAGCGCCTGAGCGCACACTCACCAACAGAGGATCCCGGCTGTCGCCAATGAGCTTGCCCATGCGCTGCTCCAGGTCGCGACGGTAGCGCTCAATCTCAGCCAGGATGTCATCAGACAGTTGGTTACCGGCCCGATAAAACTCCATGCAGGTCTGGCAGGAAATGGTAAACCCTGGCGGCACCGGAAGCCCGATAGAGGCCATCTCGGCCAGATTGGCACCCTTACCCCCCAAAATATCCTTCATAGTCTTGTCGCCCTCAGTTACGTTTTTGCCCTGCGCGTTATTGCCAAAGGCAAAAACCCTCTGTGTGGTCTGTGGCACGGTGCACTCCTTACTCATTGCGCGGTTTGCTGGTTGGCACGGTTTGCGCGCCTGTGGTGGTGTAGGCTGCGGGGTCAGGCAGTGTATGAGTAGTTGAAAATGGCGGCTCGCGCGAAGGCGGTTGCCGCGAAGTCTCATAATACCTGAGAATCTCCTGGGCCGTTTCTTCGATGGCGCGGTTATCGGTGCGCACCACGATACAGCCCAACGCGCGCATCAGCGTCCGGGCCTCGTCCAGATCCTCCTGCACGTATTCGATACTAGCGTAGGTAGCGGCCACCCCACTGGCGTTGCCCAGGCGTCCACGACGAATGCTGGCCAGGAGCGCCGCGTCTGACATCAACCCAAAGATGCGTCGCGACTCAACGGTAAACAGTTGTCCCGGCGGCCTAACCCCCGGCACCAGCGGCACATTGGCCACCTTATAACCCAAAGTCGCCATGTAGATGGCCAGCGGCGTCTTGGACGTGCGCGATGAGCCTACTAGCACAATGTCCGCGTTGGTCAGCTGTTCTGGATTACGACCATCGTCATGATCAACGGCAAATTCCATGGCTTCCACCCGGTGGTAGTAGGCGGCCCCCGTTTGACGAATCAGTCCGGGGCGGTTCTTAGGTGCCAGACCGGTGGCGGCAGCAATAGCGGCTATCGGCGGCCCCAGAACATCAGTCGCGTAAATATCCGGTTGGTCAAGCAATTTTTTCACTGCAGAGCGCAGTTTGGCATCAGCGATGGTGTAGAGGATGATCAGTCGTGCGGATGGGGCGACCTCATCTGCGGCGACGGCCTCGTTTGCAAGGGCGGCATGATTCTCAGGGGCGACCTCACTCAATCTTCGTTCTTGGCGCAGGGTGGCCAGAAAGTCGACGACCTGTTCAGTGGTGGTTACATTGGGCAGACGCCTGAGAGTGACCCCTTGACAGTCAAATTGGCTGGCGGCAGCCTCAGCGACAGCGGCAGCCGAGTCGCCCAAAGAATCGCTGATGATGTTGATCGTCGGTCGCATGTCGCGCTGGAAACCTGCCTTGCCTGTTCGCCTGATCAAACGCCTGCCAACTGGCTAAAATCGGCAACATAGGCAAAAACATCCACAAAGCGGTTGAGCAGAAGCAAGCGGTTTGCGCGCAATCGCTCGTCTGCGTCCATAATCATCACAGCATCAAAGAAATCATCAAGGGGAGCTTTCAGGCCGGCCAGGAAACTGAGGGCAAAATCGTATTTCCCAGCGGCCAGGGCAGCGGCCACCCCCTCCCCCACCTGGGTAATCGCCTGATCCAGACGGCTTTCTGCCGCTCCAAAGAGTTGGGCGTCCAGGCTCGCCACCAGGTTAGGCTGGCGTAGATTGTTAGCGCGGGTGTAAGCACTGTACAAATCAGCAAATACGGGGGACTGCGCGCTGCGTGCCTCATCCAGTGCCGCCGCTCTGGCCAGCAACTCGGCCGGCTCAACAGTGCCGGTGGCGAGAACCGCCGCCACGGTGTCTGCCTTGAGCCCCCGCTCCTGGGCGATAACCTCAAGACGGGCCGCAAAGAAGGCTCTTATCTGCTCCTTGAGCGCGTCTGTATCATACGTAAGGGGTATCTTGTTCAACCCCGCCACGGCCAGCGCGATGGCCTCAGAAAGAGGTAGTGTTAATTTATTAAGCAACATATTGATGATGCCGATGGCCGCGCGGCGCAGGGCATAGGGATCAGCAGAGCCGCTAGGAGCCTGGCCAGCGGCAAAGATGCCGGCGATACTGTCCAGCTTATCCGCCAGGGCCACCAACTGGCCAGGCAGGCTATCAGGCAGGCTGTCGCCGGCAAAACGCGGCTGGTAATGCTCGCGAATGGCCAGCGCCACCCCTGGTTTCTCACCACTGTCCAGGGCGTAGTAAGAGCCCATCACCCCCTGTAGATCGGTAAATTCAACCACTACGTTAGTCACCAGATCGGCCTTAGCCAAAAGCGCGGCGCGCTGGGCGCATTGGGCTTGCTCAGAACTGGCCTGGGTCAGCGCGGCCAGCGCACCAGACAGATGTCTCAGGCGTTCAGCCTTGTCATAGAGACTACCGAGCTTTTCATGAAAGACTACTGAGCGCAAATCTTCCAGATAGCTGGCCAACGGTTGCTTGCGGTCACTGGCGTAGAAAAAGGCGGCATCGGCCAGGCGCGGGCGTATGACCCGTTCATGTCCGGCAATTATCGTAGAGTTATAGGCAGGCGAACCATTGGACACCACCATGAAGTGATTGGAAAGGTTGCCCTTAGCGTCAAGCGTTGGAAAGTAGCGCTGATGCTTAAGCATGGCATTAGTAAGCACCTCCGGTGGCAGCTCCAAAAAACGAGTGTCAAAGGAGCCAAGCAACGTGGTGGGAAACTCCACCAGATTGACCACCTCGGCCAAAGTCTCAGCAGGCACCTGGGCCATCAGTTCACTCTTTTCCCGGAGGGTCTTAATTTGGGCCTTGATGTGAGCGGCGCGCATCTCTGCCGAGTCAATAACCCAAAGTTTTGTGTGGGCGCTGGCCAAATCCTCAGCACTGGCTAATTCCAGGGGCTGGTTTGCTATCAGCCGGTGACCCCAGGTAATGCGCCCGGAGTTAACGCCAGCAAAGCTGACGGGAATGATAGTGGGACCCCAAAGCGCGCAGATCCAACGCACCGGGCGGATGAAGGTTTCCTCGCGACTATCCCAGCGCTGAACTTTAGGCCACTTGATGTCCGCTATCAACCGCGCCAGGATGCTGGGAAGCAGTTGGTCAGAGCGCCGGGCCAAACACTCAGTTTGAGCAAAAACATAGTCAGTTTGCCCCTCTTTGGCCCGTATCAGTTCCTGTACACTAACGCCCTTGCTGCGAGCAAATCCCTGGGCGGCGGCGGTTGGCTGACCTGATTGGTCATAGGCAATTTTGACAGCCGGTCCCTTAAAACGCTGCACCAGCGGCGTGGAGGTTGTGGCCAGGCGTTTAACTTCCAGCACCAGACGGCGCGGTGTAGAACGGGTTGTGATGTCGCCATGTTCGATACGAGCCTTGGCCAGGGCTGCTTTGGCCAACTCCGCTAACTGTTGGGTGGCGGCGTACAGAGCCAACGCGGGAATCTCTTCCACACCAATCTCCAAAACCAGGGTTGCCGGCTCATGGGGAGCGAGGTTCACGTTGATTTCCAAATCAGCATCTGGCGTTGCTGGGCTGGTTCTGTCAGTGAAGCCGGCGTCGCCATCATCCTCTTGGCACTGCTCCAATTTGTCCAGATAACATTGGCAGCAGGCTTTGGCCAGGGATCGCACGCGCAGGATAAAGCCCATCCGCTCGGTCGCCGAGATAGCGCCACGGGCATCTAACAGGTTAAAGGTGTGCGAGCATTTGAGCACATAGTCATAGGCCGGCAGGGGTAGCTTACGTTCCAGAACGCGACGGCATTCTTGCTCATAACTGTCAAAGTTCGCAAAGAGCAGCGCTGTGTCGGCGACCTCAAAATTGTATTCAGAAAATTCCCGCTCATTTTGCAGGTAAACGTCACCGTAACTAAACGGGCTGCCATCTGCGGCGCGGGTCCAGATGATGTCATATACTGAATCCACACCCTGAATATACATGGCCAGCCGCTCTAACCCATAGGTGATTTCAGCCGGAACCGGCCTGCATTCAATGCCGCCAACCTGCTGGAAATAGGTAAACTGGGTAACCTCCATGCCGTTGAGCCAAACCTCCCAGCCCAGGCCCCAGGCCCCCAGGGTGGGCGACTCCCAATCGTCTTCCACAAAGCGCACGTCATGGTCATGCGGCTCTATGCCAATGGCGCGTAGCGAATCCAGGTACAACTCAAGGATATTGTCAGGTGAGGGCTTGGCTATAACCTGAAATTGATAATAATGTTGAAGGCGATTGGGGTTTTCACCATAGCGGCCGTCAGCAGGACGACGTGAAGGCTGCACGTAAGCGGTGCGCCAGGGCGCAGGACCCAATGAGCGTAACGTGGTGGCCGGATGAAAGGTGCCAGCACCAACTTCACTGTCATAGGGCTGCACCACCACATAGCCCAGTTGAGCCCAGTAGTTCTGAAGACTGAGGATTATCTCCTGAAAACTCATCGGTTCCAAAGCGGCCATCACCCCGTCATTTCTCTAAATCCCATACCTGCACGTCTACCGGCACAACAGGGCGTGCGTTTCACAACCCCGCGCCCAACAGGGCGTTGCCATCCTTGTTATTGGTCTGCGCTCTGCTTGCCAGTTGCCGTTCAGTCTCCGTTAGCTGGGCTGCGGCCAGCAGATCCGGTCTCAACCTGGCTGTATTGATTATAGACATTTTCCGGCGCCACTCCGCCACGGCCGCGTGGTTGCCGCTGAGTAGTACCTCTGGAACGGCCAGCCCCCGCAAAGTGGCGGGACGCGTATATTGTGGATACTCCAAAAGACCCCCCCTAAAGGACTCTTCAACGCTGGAGCGCTCATCTCCCAACACGCCGGGTTGTAATCGGCAGAGTGCGTCGGTCACTACCATCGCCGCTAACTCGCCACCACTCAGGATATAGTCGCCCAGGCTCACACAGAGATCAGCCCGCGCGTAGACGCGTTCATCAAAACCCTCGTAACGCCCGCAAACCATAACCAGGCGCGGCCAGGTGGCTAACTCCTGGGCCAACGTTTGGTCAAAACGCCGACCATGAGCCGTAAAAACTAGAACCAGGGTGGGATCGGCTGGCTGGGCAAGCAGCTCGTCTAAGGCCTCAAACACCGGTTCAGCCTTCATCAGCTGGCCTGGGCCACCGCCATAAGGCGCATCATCGGTGCTGCGATGACGATCATGCGTCCAACGCCGTAGGTCGTGGGACACAAACTCCAGCGCACCGCTAGCCTGAGCTCGGCCCAAAATTGAGGTGTTCATCACCTCGCTAAACATTTCTGGAAAGATAGACAGGATGTCGATATGCATGCCTGAGCCTTAGTCTGCCTTCGTCTGCCTGCGTCAGATCGCCAGAAAGCCGTCAGGCAACCGCAGGGTAACCAACCCCGGCTCACTATCTACAAGGTAGTCTTTAACGGCTGGCACCCGCAGTTTCCCCCATGGGCCATCGATGATCCAACAATCATAGTGGCTGCCGCTTTCTGTTTGCTCAAGGCGCCCCAGCTCACCCTGCTCCACATCCCAAAAGTGACAGCCCGCCGCCTGTGCGCGCGCGCTTTCAAAGAGGGGGATCGGGCGTTCAACCATCACGTTTCTCTGCCCTTCGCCATGTATCACGCATTGCTCTGTAGCTGCCAACAGGTAGCGGCCCGCCAGTTCGCAGGCCGCTGCGCGGTCATTTACCCCATCCAGGCTCAAAACCAGCTCGCCAACATCGTTAGGCTTTCCGCTGGCGCTTATCTGTGTCTGGCGTACGCCTTTGAGCAAGGGCGGCACTATCCAAACCTGGCGGTGGGGGTAAAGTTGCGCGGGGTCGCCGATGGCGCGCACGCGCGTCGCGCCATGCAAGCCCTTGGCCCTTATAACCTGGGCCAGCAGGTGATAGGTAGATTCTGAACAACTAACGCTGGTATCCTCAGCATAAGCCTGTGCTGCCGGGCCTGAGAGGTGAGGGGTAACCCTGAGCACAAATTTGCTTTTAGAACAAGCAAAATTATGGCCGCTACAATATCCAGGGTCTGGGCAAGCGGCGCTGGACATCAAGAATGGCTCAGTCCAGTATCTCGACCTCGACATGGCGACCACCCCGGTGCGTAGAGGCAGCCCTGGCTAAAGTGCGTAATGATTTGACAATTCTTCCCTGGCGACCGATTACCTTACCGGCGTCATCGGGGGCTACCTGTACCTCAATAACCAGGGCGTTGTTACTATCGCGGCCTGTTATCTGTACCACCTCTGGACTATCCACCAACTTTGCGACCACCAGACGCACTAAATCCAGTACCTCCTGATCTTCTGGGGACATCACTTTTCCTGCTCTCTGGCCGTACGCAACAGTCGCGCGACGGTTTGCGTGGGTTGGGCACCCGCTTCCAGCCATGTATCCACCTTGGGCAAATCCAACTGTACCAGAGCCGGCTGCGCGCAGGGATTATAACGCCCAACCTCCTCAATGATCCGGCCATCCCGCGGTGAGCGGGCATCAGCCACAACTACCCGGTAATAGGGCCTCTTTTTGGCACCATGTCGTGCCAGCCTGATCTTTACTGCCAAAATCCTCTCCTAACCACTATGAGAAAAAAACCGGTCGACCCTTATGCAGCCGACAGGCCCATTAAATTGGTATCTTGGGCTCCCTATAATAAAGCTAAACCGCCACCCGCGCAACAGTTCAGACAGAGCCATTTAGGCCAAAGCAAGAGCTTCGCCAGCCCTGTCTCAAGCTGAGGCCAGACGGCCTGCCAGCCCTGTCTCAAGCTGAGGCCAGACGGCCTGCCAGTTCTGAGAGGCTGCTGATGTCTATCTCCTCAGCCTTGCCGGTGTCCATCAGGTGGGTATAGGTGGGCGTTATCGGCACTTCGGCAAAGTGCTCAATGGTGTAGTTATGAGCCAGGTTCTCAACCGTGCTGGGACCAAAAATGCGCTGAACGCTATCGCAGCACTCACAGCGATAATAGGACATGTTCTCAACAACGGCCAGTACCGGCACCTCCATCATCTGAGCCATATTGATAGCCTTGGCAACAATCATAGCCACCAAATCCTGGGGCGTGCTCACAACAACAGCACCGTCCAGGGGCAGTGATTGAAAGATTGTCAGGGCTACATCACCCGTGCCCGGAGGCAGGTCAATGATAAGATAGTCGAGTTGTCCCCAGAGAACTTCTGACCAGAATTGTCGCACCAGATTGGAGATGATGGTGCCGCGCCAGAGTACCGGTGTGCTTTCATCCGGCAGCACCATATTGGTGGACACAAGTTTGATACCACCGGAACTCTCCTGCGGAATAATGCCATCCTGACAGGCTTGCAGCTTGTCAGAAATGCCAAAGGCACGGGCCATAGTGGGGCCGGTAATGTCGGCATCCAGTACGCCTACGGCAAAGCCCAGACGGCGCAGGGCCACAGCCAGCTGCGCGGCTACCAATGACTTTCCTACACCCCCCTTGCCGCTTACCACCGCGATAGCGTGCTTTATCTGAGCTTGGGGATGGGTTTTAAGTTTGTCGAGGTGGGAACACTCGGCGGCAGGGGCATCTGCGGGCGCATTATCGGCAGCAGAGGCGGCAGGGGCATCTGCGGGCGATGCCTGGGACGGGCAGGAACTGCCAGTATCCGCCAAAGCGGAGCCTGCTGAAGCGGAGTCTGCTGAGGTGGACGAGTGGGTGTTAGCCGTGTCCGCTTTTGCTGAGGCGGGGTCTGTGTGAGCAGGTGCGCGGGTATCCGCCAAAGCGGAGCCTGCTGAAGCGGAGTCAGTTGGGGCAGAGTCCGCTCGCGCAGGCGGGTGGGTAGTATGGTTGTTTTGTGACATGGATATCATTCCTCCAGGTAGTCTTTGAGTTTGCTGGAACGCGAGGGATGGCGTAGTTTGGCAAGGGTCTTGGACTCGATTTGGCGGATGCGCTCGCGAGTTACGCCAAACTCCCTGCCCACCTCTTCCAGGGTGCGGGGATGGCCGTCTTTTAGCCCAAAACGCAACGCGATGACCTTGCGCTCCCGCTCTGCCAGACCGTCTAACACTTTACCCAGCTGTTCTTGCAGCATACTAAAGGCGGCGGCATCCGGTGGAACTTCGGCTGCGGTGTCCTCGATAAAGTCGCCAAGTTGACTGTCTTCCTCCTCGCCTATCGGCGTTTCTAGTGAGACCGGCTCCTGAGAAATCTTTTGGATTTCACGAATGCGGTCAGCGGGCATACCCATCAACTCACCGATTTCTTCGGGGCTGGGGTCACGGCCCAGTTCCTGCAGCAGTTGGCGTTGGACGCGTACCAATTTGTTAATTGTCTCAACCATATGCACGGGGATGCGGATAGTCCGAGCCTGATCAGCGATGGCGCGGGTGATAGCCTGACGAATCCACCAGGTGGCATACGTAGAAAACTTGAAGCCTTTGGTATAGTCAAATTTTTCCACCGCGCGAATCAGGCCCAAATTGCCTTCCTGAATCAGATCCAAAAACAGCATGCCACGGCCCACGTAACGCTTGGCGATAGAAACCACCAGGCGCAAATTGGCCTCAATGAGTTGTTGCTTGGCGTCCAGGCCAACCTGCTCAATGCGCGTCAGACGGCGAAACTCGCGCCGCTCCAATTCAACCTTGTCCCGGAAGGCCTGCTCCAATTTGTCACCGGCCTCCACACCTGCCTCAATTTTCATGGCCAGATCAATTTCCTCAGCAGCCGTTAGCAGGTCTACCTTACCAATTTCCTTTAGGTACATACGCACCGGATCGCCGGTTAGCATGGCCATGGAGGATTCGCCAACGGCGCGTTTCTTGGCGACTTTTTTGCGCGCGCTCACTTTGGGCAAAATGACGTCGATGGTCTCTGTACCCTTGAGCTCATCATCGGGGATGCCGTCGAGTATCTCGGCATCGGTGAGGTCGGCGACCTCGTCGCTTTCCAGGGACTCGCCCACAACTGAAATTTCTGGCAATGAGGCTGCCGCGGCGGCGGCGGCCACATCTTCCTGATCAGTCTCATCAAGCACGGTGATATTGTTGCGCGCCAGATAGCGGCCAGCAGATTTAAGCTGTTTTTCACTGAGGTCAAAGTTGGCAAGCAGGCCGCTGAGTTCACTGGAGGCGATGCTGCCAACCTCCCTAAAGTCATCAACAACGCGTTGCAACTCATCGCCGTGCATCTCTATCTCAGGTTCCAGCTCAGGCCTATCGGCAGCGGGCGCATCTGGGGAAGACGCAGGTTCGCTTGTATCAGAAGGCTGGGTTTGTTGGGAAGGCGTGGCCTGAGCGCTGGTTTGAGCGGCAGCCGTGGCGGCAGCTTTAGAGGCAGTGGCCCTAGCGGCAGCCTTAGCAGCAGTGGTTGGGGCACTGGCCTTAGAGTTAGTAGCCGGAGCACTGGCCTGAGGGGCACTGGCCTCGGCGGCAGCTTTAGAAGCAGTGGCCCTAGCGGCAGCCTTAGAGCCAACAGACAAACCAAGCGACGCAACAGCAGATGCCAGTTTATCTGGAAAGGTTTTGGCTCTCTTGGGCTTGGAACGGGACGACGATTTGGGCTTTTGGGCGCTTGGGGCTGGAGTATCGATATCCGGATGCAGGGTTTCGGCATCTTTTTTTGGCAAGTCAGTCTCCTTTGGTTCAGGGATTGCAGTATATACTAGGCTGCGCGTACATGACAGGTAAAAGGCAGTATAGGACTGCGGCTGGCAGATTTTAGCAGGCTTTGATGTTTTGATACGGCTTTGATGATTGGGGCGGCACCGGCAAGCCAAAACGGGTGGCTGACACCGGCAAGCCGAAACCGGCAAGCCAAAACGGGTGAGCCAAAACGGGTGGCCGACACCGGTGAGCCACAGGAACAGACAGCCACCCCACCTATACCTACGCTAGATACCTCTCTTGGGAATCTGTGCCAGACGTTCGCGCAGTTGAGCAAGCTCCGCCTGCATGCACGCAATATCCTTGTAAAGTTCCTCTGCGGTCTTGGCCTCCCTCTCCCCATCACCAACGAGCTCGCCACGGCTGGCCCGCCCGTAGGCTATCTTAGCGACGGCTATATCGTCTTGCAGCTGGAGCTCCGCAAGCATGTGCAAAGCCAACTCAGCGCTATCCTCCGCCTCACCCTTAAAGTCACCGCTCAGGCCAGCGCTAAGAAGCTCGCCTGCCCCCTCAGCTCCTGCCAACGCCGTCTGATACAACTCACTTGAGGACAGGCCGGCATCAGCCACCAGCAACGCTCCAACCAAGCGGCGGTAATTCAATCCTGTCCAGCGCATATTCTCAAAAGCGGAGGCCAGGCGCTCACGCAGCTGCGGATATTCTATATACAGAGTAATCAAATCAGCCTGAAGACGGTAGCGTGTCAGCAGGCTTTCATCCAGGCCAGCACAGGGGCTTACCTGAGCGCTCTCGGTCACCGCCATATCGTTCAGACTCTCAGACCTGCCGCCCTTCTGAGAGACACCTCCTAAGCTACGAGTGCCTTGGATGGCGGTGCCCTGGAAGGCGGCGGCGCCTTCTTTATCAGAAGGACTGTCCTGGTTTCTGATAGGCCGGCCTGCTCCCAAACCGGCCGCCCCTGCCAGGGTAGCTGCGTTGGAATGCGCAAGCGCCTTTCCACCTGTAACCGGCGACAAATCGGTGGGGGCGGGACGATAGGTATGCGGCTCAGGTAAACTCATAAACAAAGCCATGACATCCGCAAAATCCATCCCTATCTCACGCACCAGCTCGTCTTGGATATAGCCGGTTGCCAAAATGGAACCTCGAATGGGCACTAAAACAGCCAGCGCGCGGCTTAAGGCAGCGGCTCGACGCTCCGGGCTGTCCAGGGGCGCTCCCGCCAAGGCGTGACGGATGGCAAAACGCAGCAGGGGCTGAGCGCCCTCCAACACCGTGCGCATGGCCGCCTCTCCCTGCACTGACAACAACTCGGCGGGATCCCGGTTGTCAGGCAAAAGAGCAACCGCCAACTCAACCTGGAACTTGCCCGCCTCCGGGGTAATATCTTTGGTTATCAACTCCGAGGCGCGAACAGCCGCGCGCTGGCCGGCTTTATCGCCATCAAAAAGATAGATAAGGCGTTTAGCAAAACGGTTGAGCAGGCGAATGTGCTGGATGGTCAGTGCCGTACCCAGGGTGGCAACGGTGTTAGTAAATCCGGCCGTATGCATGGCAATGACATCAGTGTAGCCCTCAGTCACAATCGCAACGCCCCCAGACGTGATAGCAGACTTAGCCTCATGCAGGGCATATAAGGTCTCACGCTTATGAAACAGGGGCGTGTCGGAGGAGTTGATGTACTTGGGTTCACCCTGGCCAATCGTGCGGCCACCAAAGGCAATCGTCTGACCTTGCAGATCGCTTATCGGAAACATCACACGGCTGTAAAAGCGGTCTCGACTGCGGCCACTGCCGGTTTTCAGAGCAAGGTTGGCTTCCACTATGTCGTCCAGCTTAAAGCCCTGGGCAAGCAACCACGTAACCAAGGATTCTCCCCCAGAGGCAAAGCCCAGATTCCACTGTTTTGCTATGTCAGAGCCAAACTGACGAGAGGAGAGATAGCGGCGCGCGGCGTTGGCCTCGGCGGTTTTTTCGCGCATTAATTGCCGATGGTAAAAAAAGGCGCTTTTGTTTAAAATGTCGCGCAACTGAGCGCGTTTGCCCTGGGGCATCGCCAAGCCGGTTTCTGCAATCTCAATACCAGCTCGCTGCGCCAGATGGTGCACTGACTCTAGAAAATTTAGGTTCTGGGTGCGCATCACAAAGCCAAAAGCATCACCCCCCTGACCGCAGCCAAAACAGTGATAGAGCTGGGCAACGGGATCAACCTTAAACGAAGGTGTCTTTTCCTCGTGAAACGGACAACGGCCCCACAACAGGCGGCCGCGCTGTTTCAAAGCCACCTGTTCAGACACCAACGCCACCAGATCGGTGGCGTCTCGAACCCTGCGAATGTCCTGTTCGCTAATCAAATATCGTTACGGCGCTGCAGCTTGCGAGAGCGCTTGTCCGTGTACATGTTCTCATCCGCAATACTCAAAAGCAGGCTGGCACTCTTTTTGTTGTCCTTGCCCACATGAATCAGCCCAAAACTGAGCGAGCGAACATACTCATCCGGCGATTCGGCGGTCAGTCGCTCACGCAACGTGCTCAGGCGCCTGCGGATGTCGTCAACATCCACGTCACGGCACAGCACCATAAACTCATCGCCGCCCAACCGAGTGACCACGGCCTGAGAATCCAGATTGCTCAGCGCTCGTGACACCGCCAGTATATACTCGTCGCCGGCCCGATGTCCCAGTGTGTCGTTAACGTACTTCAACCGATCCATGTCCACAAAAGCCAGTATGAAGTCTGCGCGCGCCGCCAGCCAGCGATCCAGCAGATTCATGCCGTAGTGGCGCGAGTAGGTGCCGGTTAGCGCGTCAAAGTAAGCGATGTTTTCTAACTGCTCGCGCTCGCGCTGCTCGGCGGTAATGTCAGCCAGCACAAAGACTAGCGCCTTAGCTCCATGCCAGGTCATGGGATAGCTGACAACCGTAAAAAACTGACTGCTTGCACCACTGGCCAGGTCAGCTACCTCATGAGTGTCCGCCTGAGTGTCCGCCAAAGTATCGTTGACGGCCAACGTGTCAAAACGGACATCCTTCGCCTGCGCTTTTGCGGGCGTGTGGGAAGCGGTTTTGCCGGCATCGCGGTTATCTAGACGGCCAGTGTCTCCTGGCTGCTCGTGAGGGGCAGGGTCAAGGGGGGGAGCGCCGGTAGTTTGCGGATTGTGACCTTGAGAAACAGCGGCGGCAGGCGAGGGCAACGCGTCTGTGGTGGGAACGACGGGTTGAGCGGCCGGATGGGTGTGAGGAATGAGGCAGGCGGCAGCGGCCGACAGTGAACTGGCCGGATGGTTGGAAGGAACTACACAAACCGGCGGGCTTTGACTGAGTGTTCCCGCTAAACCGGAAGGCTTGATCTCCAGGATGCAGAAGTTGTCGGCACTGTCAGCTCTGCTGGCATCGCAGCCTTCATTCTGGATGCGGGCGGCGATGAAATCATTGAGCTGATGAAACGTCTCGGAATCACACAATGCGTCTGAGACATTATGATTGGTGTAGAGCCACTCCCCGCTGTGCCGGTCAACTACGATAATCCACTCCACCATCATATTAGCTACGCCCGTTAGCAGTTCAACGCTTTCTTGCAGCTCGCGGGCCAACTGCCGATTGGCCTCTATCTCAGAGCGAAGCGCCTCATCTCGCTCGCGCAGCTGGCCAATCATATCGTTGATGGACTCAGAAAAGGCACCGCTAAAACTAAGCCGCTGGCTGTAGTCACCCTTGGCGACCTGGCCCACCTGCCAGGTGATATGTTTTAAGGTGGATTGGAGATTCTTGAGGCCACTGGCCAGTTCATTTTCAGGAGAAACCCGTGGCGAATCCAGATTGCCACGAGCCAGATCATTGGCAAGCCGCTGGGTCTCAATAATACACTGGCCAATATAGAGAAACCCTTCAGCCAGTTCCTGAAAGACCGCAGGAATGGTCTCAGTATCTAGCTGGGCGCTTGTAGGGTCATAAAGGATGTCGCGCAGATAAGCAAACAGCATGTCCGCCACCGCCTGTTGCTGCTTGATAGACAGACCCTCCTGTGTGATTTTATCGAAATCTTGCAACGAGTGAACTCCTTGAGTATGCGTTGGAAGGCAGCCAACAGAGATACTGTTGCAGCGGGCAGTACCGCCGCCGTTGCCGGCCTATCTGTCGCAAGGGGATCAGGGTGACAACTCCCGATGTCTGAGCTGTACTGCCAGTTCTGAGTTGTACCGTCAAAACTCGCCTGGTACCGGGGAGGTGTCCAGCTGAGGCCACGCCTTCCTGCCAACCTGCCTGGCATAGGGGCATCAGTTGGCTATACTACGACACCATTAAACCGGCAGGTGCGGTCGCCGTTAGCCCAACAATCAATCTCACGAACATCGTAGTTTTTGCCGGTGTAGGCATTGAGGATACCTGCGATAAAACCTTCGTCGTAGTTACAAACCGTCTCATTGGTAATGGGAAGACCACTGCAATCCAGATCCTGGCCCACCGTAAGGGTAAGGTTTCCGGTTTCAGGGTCATAGGCTTCCATGCGCAAAATGCCTATCTTGTAATCCACCAACGCCTGTTGTAAATTGGCCACAAATTTATCAAGATCGACCTTGAGATCCAGCACCGCCAGCGCAAATTCCCTACCAGCCAGATAGCCAGCTTCGCGAAACAGATCATTGGCCTTGTCAGAACCAAACTTCCTGGTTAAGATGTCAAGCATCGTAAATTGCATTAGTCGATACACCAACACCGGCATCTCTTCCCCCAGATCACCGCGGCCCTCTTTGATGTCTCCTAGATTTTCCCATTGGAACACATTATGCGTTTCTTGCAGATTGCGACTAAATACATTAGACATAGGCTGTGCATCCTTTCCTAGTACCACGATAGTCCCCTGACAGATGCGCCCATTATAGCACAGGCCTCCTCTTGCCAGCAGAGGCCGAGTCTCCCAACGTGCCGGTATATTAGCTGGACAGGCCAAGCCGCCCCATCAGCAAAGGCCGAGCCTGCTCTTTTACGTGTAGGTAAGGTAAGGCTCCCTCGCTTCCCTTACCCGCTCACAACAGCTTTTCAAAGGTACCCAAGGTATCATTTATCTTGTATGAGTTGAGTCCGTTTGTAAGGGTGGATAAGATGCCGGGGAGATTGGTCTCTACATTTGTGAGCCATGCCGCTGTCCCTGGATCGGTCATGTCCTCTATCCAATAGTATACAAGACTGCCTCCATCAGGATCAGTCACTGGGCCAAAGTGCCCTAGCTGTCCGCAGGCGATAGACTTTATGCGTCCTGTGGGGCTGATGTTCGCAAAGAATAGGCTTGCGCCGTCATCTAATATGCTTACGCCGCCGCCGTCATCTACG
>JAITRZ010000073.1 GCA_031288185.1 Coriobacteriales bacterium | reverse complement strand
CTCCTTGGTCTGGTTTTGCCTACTACAGCGGCTCTACGCGCGCTTCTTACTACTCAGATGATGGCTCAAGTGAAGAAATGCCTAGGACCGTCGGTATTTTTGCTCCGTCAGGACTGTGGTAAACAACTGACAAAGCACCTGCCCTGCCGTCATGGGTTGTGACAGGTGCTCCTTTTTCGGGAAGGGACATGTTTTCGCACCGTCCTGTGGGGCAGGCACCTCCCCTCGTGGCCCCCTGGGGTGAGATACCGTCTTAGGTGGCGGCGTAATAGTTAATCAGGCAGCCTGCGGCTAGCACGTCGCGTTCCCTGGAGCTGAGATCGCGCAAATGCAGGCTCAGTTCATCGATGTCAGGGCCGCTTATCAACTGAGCCCGAAACTCCTCGGCACCGGCAAGCAGGTGGGCACGAACGTCGCGAATGAGCATCAGGTCGCCAGGTGTGTAATCAAAAGACTGGCGCGCATCCAGGGTGAAGGGCAAGATGCCCCAGTTGATACAGTTGGAACGATACCGTTTGGTGGCGTACTCATAGGCGATGTTAGCCGCACCACCCAAAATACGCTGGCTGCTGGCGGCCTGTTCGCGCGCTGAACCATCGCCGGGCTTTGTGGCAAACAGGGCCGAGGCGATAGCAGTTCGCGCAGGCTGAACGTTAAGTTTGCACAACAGCTCGCTGATGGCTTCAGGCAGCTGCCCAACCTGACGACGTTGCTCCAACTGAGCGATGGCTTTGGCACGTGGTACATACTGCGGCTCACGACGCGACAGGGTAAATTCTGCCAGGGCCAGAGGGTTTGAACGATATGAGGAGGTTTCTCCGGAGG
Source organism: Coriobacteriales bacterium (assembly GCA_031288185.1). Lineage (GTDB taxonomy): Bacteria > Actinomycetota > Coriobacteriia > Coriobacteriales > UBA8131 > JAITDU01. Next base: position 24,841 of record JAITRZ010000073.1, on the reverse strand, counting down.
GAATCAGCTCATCAGTAGTGGTAACAGGATCATGAATAACCGCCGCCAGTTCCAGCAGCAGATGCTCGCCCAGGGCCGGTATGGGCGGCCAATCGGCGATGTTGGGACCCAAACGCAGGGGGTAGTTGGGCTCAGGCTGGCCAAAACCAAAGTAGCAGCGCTTGGCATACATACCGTCGTCAAAAGAATACGGTTGTGGGCTGGGAAAGACATCAAGCTCAAGATCGCTCGCGGCGGTCAGTCGTCCCTGGGCAAGGGCCGTAGCGGCAATAGAACGAGCGTCCATCAGAGCCACGGCGGCTATCTGTCCGCCTTGCGGCTTGGATCCCTCTCTGCTGGCAAAGTTGCGCGTGGCATGGCGAATGGAAAGACTATTGTTGGCCGGAGTGTCGCCAGCACCAAAGCAGGGTCCGCAAAAAGCTGGCTTAACCACCGCGCCAGCCTGTATCAGGGTCTGGGCGCTGCCGTCTGTGGTGATGGCCAGATTGATAGGCTCAGAAGCCGGATACACAGACAGATCAAAATAGCCATTGCCGATGCTGCCGCCAGCGAGCACCTGTGCCGCCACGCTGATGTTGTCATATAGTCCGCCAGCGCAACCAACTATCACCCCCTGATCGCACAAAATCTGTCCGGTATCGTCCAGGTGCCTGAGCAGATCCAGAGAAGCCCCACCGCCCAGCTCCTGATTGGCGGCCTTTGTGGCCTGCCCCAGGATGTCGACAGGATGAGCCTGCAATTCATGGATACTGTAGACGTTTGAAGGGTGAAAGGGTAACGCTATCATAGCCTGTACGCGGCTTAAATCCACTCGCACGACGTGGTCATAGTAGCTCCCCTCCCTCAGTTTAAGCGTGCCAGTAGCCTGGGGCCTACCCACCAGGTGGTAGTAGGTATCTGTTATCTGATCAGTTTGCCAAATAGAACTGAGGCAGCCGGTTTCAGTGGTCATCACGTCGATACCACAGCGAAAGTCTATCGGCAGGCTGGACAGAGCCGGCCCGGCAAACTCCAGCACCATGTTCTTGACCCTTCCCTCTGGGAATGTCTCACGGATAAGGGCCAGGGCCACGTCATGAGGACCAATGCCAAAGGGAACGCTGCCCTCCAGCCAAACCAGCACCACGGGGGGAGGCGCCAGATCATAGCTGTTGGCCAACAGTTGTTTAACCAGCTCGCCGCCTCCTTCGCCAATACCCATGCACCCAAAGCACCCGTAGCGGGTATGTGAGTCGCTGCCCAGGATCATCTGGCCCACAGCCACCAATTTCTCACGCGCAAACTGATGAATAACTGCTTGATTTGCAGGCACATAGATGCCTCCATAGCGATGCGCCGCTGAAAGCCCAAATACGTGGTCATCCTCATTAATGGTGCCCCCTACCGCGCATAGTGAGTTGTGGCAATTAGTAAGAGCATAGGGCAGCGGAAATTGCTGCAGGCCAGCTGCCCGCGCGGTTTGAATAATGCCTACATAGGTGATGTCATGGGAGATGAGAGCGTCAAAGTGAAGATGCAGAGAGTGGGCAGACGGCTGAGGCGTTTGTTGCGAATGAAGCGCCGGTTCCTGGTAAGAACTACCGTTTTGATGATGGGCCAGCAGGATGCGATAGGCCATGGTAGTGGTGCGAGCAACGTCAGGAGGGAGAAGAGCGGGCAGGCGCGAGTTGTCTGCGGAACGCACCGATGCCGCATCCACCGGACGCCCCTCAATGATGTAGACGCCCCCTTCTCTGTAGTTAACAGCTGGCAATGCTACCTCCCTTGGGTTATGTTAAGCCGTCTGCGCGCTTGATGTTTTTGACATCAGAGAATAGTAACAGTTAGGTGCCCTGTTTGTCCGCAATGGGTTATTACATGACCTCAACAAAATGGAATCCTGCCTATGACCGTTGTCACGGGGTTAAGCGGCAGTAAAGCGCACATAAAACAGCAAAAATATCAGCCGGGGCATGTAACCGTGGAACTTCAATTAAGGACTCTAACCGAGGGATCTAACCGAGAATTCCAACCAGAGGATCCAGTTGAGGGATCCGGGCGCACGCCTCAACTGCGGCTTAAGAGGGTCATGCTCTCTACGTGATAGGTTTGCGCAAACAGATCGAAGGGCTGCACGCTGATAAGTTGGTAGCCCAGAGGTAAAAGCTTTCCCACATCACGGGCCAGGGTGGTTGGATTGCAGGACACATAGACAATATGCGATGGTTGTGCCGCCGCCAGCGCAGCCAGCGCCGGCGGTTTCAGGCCACCGCGCGGCGGGTCTATCACGGCCAGATCTGCCGGGGGCAACCGTTTGACCTCCCGCGCCGCGTCGCCACCAATAACCGATGCTTTCAGGTTGTTAAGCCGCAGGTTGCGCCGCAGATCATCAAGGCTGTAGCCAAGCGCTTCTACGGCGTGTACCTGAGCCTGTCCCTGCGCCAATGGCAGAGTGAAGACGCCGGTTCCGCTGTAGAGATCATAGACTGTGCTTCCCGCGCCGATGCCCAGAGCGCGCAGCAGGGTGGTAAGGTTGCGCTGAAGTAAAGCCGCTCCAGCGCTGTTCACCTGAAAGAAGGAAGGCGCGCTCACCTGAAAATCAAGGTCGCCCAGCCGTTCTTGCCAAGAGCCTGGACCCGCTAGTATTTCCAGTTTGCGTACCTTGCGCCGGGCATCACAAGAGCTGGTAAGTACCCTCACCACACTACTGGCACCCGTGGCATCTGCAAGCACGCGAGCGGTTATACGGCGCCCACCACCTGCAGCCAGGGTCCAGAGCGCAATTTCCAACTGACCGCTTTGTGTAGAGGAGCGCAGGGCCACACGCACAAGCTGTTCCGAGGAGCCCTTGAGCGCATAGTTCAAAGCGCCACGTACGGCAGCAGGCAGCTGTTCTTTACCAGCAAAAAGCTGACAGTTGTCGATTGCGCAGATGTCGGCACTCGCGCCAGCACCCGCGCCAGCACTTGTGCCAGCACTCGCGCCCTTCCTGAAACCCAGCCGCAGCTGGCCCTGGCGCGTGGTGGCGGCAAGTTCTAGCTTATTGCGATAGTGCCACTGCGCCGGACTGGGTACACACTCCGCAACCAATGTGTTAGCTTCGGTGATGCGGGCGATACGCTGAAGACTATCCACAACAAAACAACGCTTCCAAAACAGCTGCTGGGGATAGGCAACTACCTGCCAGGGACAACCTACGCATTCCCTGGCCCACGCACAGGAAGGCGTCAGGCGCCAGGGTGAAGATTCCAGCAGCTCAAAGCGGTTGTAGCGCTCCCAGTTGGCGGCAGAATGGCTTGGCTTGGGGCCAAGTCGCACCAGATCGCCAACCACAGCCCCCTCAACAAATACCGTCTTGCCCTGATGGTGACGAGCCACGCCCGCGCCCTGATAGGCCATAGCCTCAATGCGCAGGGTCTCCGGGCAATCCTCTATGAGCAAATTATTTTGTCCTTTCAAAAAGCAGTAGTAGGTACCGCCCCAAGCGCTCTTCCCATCCCTGTCGCCTGGGACGCAAGCGCGCAGAATTCCACAGAGGACGGGCAGATAACCACCCATTGTTGCCCAGAGTGAGGGCGCGCGCTTATCACTCCTATCATAACGCCTGATTGGTTTTTAGGATAGAATGGGAAGTGTGCCCCCTTAGCTCAGGGGATAGAGCGTCTGCCTCCGGAGCAGAAGGCCACAGGTTCAAATCCTGCAGGGGGCACCACCCAAACCGCCGGTAGATGTCACCTGCTCATATGCTGTCATCTGCTCATAAGCGGAATCACCAGCGGTGTGGCGCTTACGGGATCATCAATGATAGTGTTGCGCAGGTTAAAAGCCTCCTCGATGAGCGCGCGACGTACCACGGTATGCGGGTTTCCCTTGGCCAGTATTTTGCCTTCCTTCATAACAACAATATGCGTGGCGTAGCGAAAGGCCAGATTAAGGTCATGCAAAACAGCGACAATGGTGCGCCCCTGGCGGTAGAGTGCATGGGTTAGATCAAGCACCTCAATTTGATGCGCTATGTCAAGATAGGTAGTGGGTTCATCAAGCAGAAGGATGGGGGTTTGCTGGGCAAGTGCCATCGCTATCCACACACGCTGGCGTTGCCCGCCAGACAGCTCATCAAGCGTGCGCTCGGACAAGTTGGTAATGCGCGCGTCTGAAAGCGCCTTCCAAACGGCTTCTTCATCAGCAGGCGACCATTGACGCAAAAGGCTCTGGTAGGGATAACGTCCGCGCGCCACAAGGTCAAAGGCCGTAATGCCGTCAGGGGCGTGAGGGTTTTGTGGAAGCAAGCCAATACGACGGGCGACCTCACGAGGCTGGTAGGAACCGATGCTGTTTCCATCGAGGATAACGGCGCCCTTGCGTGGACGCAGCATGCGCGCAAGGCATTTGAGCAGGGTTGACTTACCGCAGGCATTTGCACCAATGATAACCGTGAAGCCTCCGTTGGGCACGGCCAAACTCACGTCATGAAGCACGTCGTCGTCTGGTCCATATGATACGTACAGTCCCTCAGCGTAGAGGCGGCTTTGCTTGTCCGCAGGAGCGCTTACCGCCTGCACCATTTTGGGGGATTGCGCCTCCAAGTTTGGAGGGCTTGGATTGTCCGCAGGTGCGCTCACTGCCTGCGCCTCCTCCACTCAAAGGCTAACAGCGCTATAAGATAGATGCCACCAAGTGAGCCGGTCACAACGCCAACGGCAAGCTCGTTGGGCGCGAAGATGCGCCGGGCCACCAGATCACTTGAAACCACCAGCAGTGATCCCATGAGAGCTGCCCCCACCAGCGCCGTACCCGCCGTGCGTGTGATGCGCTTGATGAGGTGGGGAGCCACCAGCGCAACAAATGAGATGGGGCCGGCAAGTGATATTGCCATTGACATTAACATTATACCGGTGAACATGAGGATAAGGCGGCTTCTTTCAGCGCGCACACCCAGCACAATAGCACTATCATCCCCATACGCCATCGCCCCCAGGGCCCGGTACTGCCAGCAAACGACAGCCGCAAGCACGGCAAGCACAGCCCCCGTTAACGCCACTTCATTCCATGTTGAGGCATTAAGCGAGCCCGCCATCCAGTGTATAGCCATCTCCGCATTGCCAAGCGGCGCCTTAACCACCAGCAGACTGTTTACCGCCCCCAAGGTGGCGCCGATGCCTATGCCTACCAGCACAAGCCGGTAGCCAGGAGCACCCCTGTGCCATGACAAACCGTAGACAAGCGCGGCGGTTAGAAGCCCACCGGCGATAGCGCCAAGCGATAGGGCCACCGTTCCGCCCGAAAACACCACTATCACCACAAGCGCTCCTGTGGCGGCTCCTTTGGTAAAACCGATGATGTCGGGGCTGCCGAGGGGATTATCGCTCAGGGTCTGGAAGAGAGCGCCCGAAACGCCAAGCGCCGCGCCAACAAGAATACCGGCCACTATCCGGGGCAAACGCACATCCATAACAAAAAAGGCGACCAGGCGATCAGTGGCCGTACCCATAAATGAAGCGAGCACCTCATCAAAACTGATACCGTAATCACCTATCAGGAGCGAGGCAAGGCTCACGGCAAGAATACCAAGCACAAGCAGTACCATGACAAAAAGCCCACGCCTCTCAAAGCGCAGGCTCACTGCTCCAAGACGTATAACGCTACGCCCGCGTCCGGAGCTTCCGGTTTGCCCGCATCCGGTGCCTACGCTACGCCCGCGTCCGGAGCTTCCGGTTTGCCCGCGTTTGGCGCCTGCATGCTTCACCATTGTTCCTCATTGTACCGTGTTCCCGAGCGCGCGCATCCGCGTTCGCGACCAACATCACCCAACGCGAAGGAGCTGTCTTTCCGGTCTTCAATGTCTTGCCTGTCCTCAAAACCGTTCACAACGCCGGTATCTTTCTGCGGCGCACCAGAGCCACAAAGAAAGGGGCACCAATAAGGGCGGCCACTATGCCAACCTGTATTTCTTCAGGGCGCACAATAACGCGCGCTATAACATCAGCGTACAAAAGCCAGGCCATGCCCAAAAGCACGCTCAAAACAAAGACCCAGCGCTGATCCGAGCCCACAAGCCCACGGGCCAGAAACGGCACCGCAAGCCCCACAAATCCCACCGGCCCCATCGCGGCTGTCGCAGCCCCGCACAAAAGCGTCACGGCCGTTATCGTAAGCACCTGCGTACGCCTGACGTTGACGCCCAGAGAGCGACCCTTCTCAACACCCAGGGCGAGCGCATTGAGCGCAGGGGCCAGCGCAAGGGCAAGCAAAAGCCCCAGGGCAATAAAGGGCAGCACGGTTAGGAGAATGTCGTAGGAGCGTCCCTCAAGTGAGCCTGCCACCCACAAGCGAAACTCATTGAACACAACCTGATTTGCCAGTACTACCGCCTCAGTAAGGGCTGAAAGCGCCGCGCTTATCGCAACCCCGGCAAGCGCCAGGCGTGTGGGGGTCACCTGCTGCCTACCTGCGGCACCCAGCAGATAGACGCCAACTGAGGCCAGGGCCGCTCCCAGGAAGGCAAACCACAGGTAGATGCGAATAGAGCCCATGCCGGTGAGCGCCACTGACAACACCACGGCAAGGCTTGCTCCTGCGTTGATGCCAAGGATGCCCGGATCAGCAAGCGGATTGCGCGTAAGAGACTGCATGAGAGCCCCTGCCACCCCAAGCGCTGAGCCAACCACAAGCGCCATGTGGGTGCGCGGTACTCTGAGTTCATGAAGCACGGTGCTGGCCACAGATCCGTCAGGAAAAAACAGGAGCACCCAGGCCTGCCCAAGCGCGATGTCCTTTGAGCCAAAGGACAGGCTAAACAAAACGGCACTAAGCAGGACAACGCACACACCAATGAGGGAAAACCAGCGTAGTCGGTTTCGCTTAAACGGAGGCGCGGATGAAACCGCTTCGCCAGGACTCACGTTCATGCGTGCGCGAAAGGGTTCTCTTGCCAACTTTCTCACTATCCGCATCCAGGCTCACGTTCATGCGTGCGGAAGGTTGCATGCAGAAGCAGCAGCAATGACCAGCTCGCCACACGTTCATGCGCACGAGGAAGGTTGAAGACGTGGGAGGCCGTCAAGACAGGTGCCTTAGGCTCACGTTCATGCGTGCGGTAGGCTGGCCATCACTCTGCTTCTCTCTTTGTCCCAGAGCTGCTCACAGAGATGATGTCGTCTTCTGTGGTGCCCGCAGCTTTGATGGAGCCAGCGCTGGCGGGCTTGGGCCTTTTAAGCATAACAATAAGCAAAATAGCAACGCCCACAACCACCACGGCCCCCAGTGTAATAAGGCCAGGCAAAGGAACGGGGAGCACATCAGGAGAAGCAGAGCTGCCTGCGACACCCCTATAAGCCGCGCCGGAAGCAGCCACACCCGTCGCGCTCAAAGCCCCTTCATCCTCGCCTCCATCAAACAATGCGGCATCGGCCGCCTGCGCAGATTCTTCGTTAGTCATGGCCGCACGGGTACCATCATCGGTACCACTCGCATCGCTAGAGGAGGCAAAGCCGCCTGCTCCCAAAGCGCCGCTGGTATTGGATGTGTCTTTTTGTGTTGCGCTCGCACTGGGATGATCAACCGTTGTGGAGCTCTCTACGGCGGTTTCCCCTCCCAGCGATTCACCCGCAATGTAAAACGCCGTGGGATGTGACGTATTTGAGGCGCTGCCTGCTCCGTTGGTGTAGGGTTTAACGCCCTTGTTGTCTGGAAGCAAGCTGGAGGCTAAAAAGCGTAGCCAGTGCCAGCCTTCAGGAAGGTCAGAGGGCAGCCTAAGCGACCCGGAGGTTTGTCCGGAGGCACCGATTATCTGCGTGTGCACCACCCCTGATCCAGCCCTGGTGGTATCGCTGTATCCAGCGCCATCGTCAATCTTGATGTAGAGTGTCTCGCCAGCCGGGTAGCCCGATACCGCAAACTGAATGGTTGCTCCAGGCCTGAGCTCACGGGGAGAAACCTCCGCATGGGTTCCCGTTGTGTCAGGGCTTGGCCCTCCATCCGGCACACCAAACACCAATGAAGGCAGGGCGAGAGGGATGAGCGAGAGAACAAGCAGCGTCACTACTGCTATCCTTGCCCACCTGCCAAATCGCGCCGTCTCGCTGTCATATTTCATGTTTCCTCCTTGTCTGGCTCCTGCCTGGATGCCACACAACAGTAATCGCGCATCCAGCCACCACGCGTTATGCCTTCAGCCGCCATGCGACATGCCTTCAGCCGCCATGCGACAGGGTGGATGAATACCATGTTTCCTACCCAACCGTAAAAACCGCATGTCGCTCCTTCCTTGCCCGCACTCTTCTCATAGCAATCACAGCAGAGCCTCCTCTACTGCGTCTATGATGCGGTTCATCAACAACGGGCCGCCGGTTGAGGTCCACAGCGAGCCGTCTACAAGGATGATATGGCTTTCCTGATAGGCGGTAAGTTGCGCAAAGCCCGGCATCTGAACCGCCTCTCTCAGCGCCGCGTGCGCGCCCTCCAGATCAGCGGATCCTCCCGCCTGCGGGTTGTCAACTGATGAGCCGCCGAGGGTGCCAAAGAACATATAGTCCGCGTCTATCTCAGCCAGGTTTTCAAGTGATACAGGCTCGGCGTGACCACGACCGTTGCGGTTTTGATTGTCCGGTCGCTTGAGCCCCAGATCTAACAGCACGCGCCCCGGCGGAAGCTCGTTTAGTATCATGGAAGCTGAAGTTCCCTGCCAGCGCACGATGGAAAAGGTCGCGTTTTCATAGGGCGTGGCAAGCTGGGCGGAAACCTCAGCGGCATGACGCTCGTAGTTGGCTTCTATCTGCTTGGCCTCTTCCTGGCGGTTAAGCGCGTTTGCGGTAATGCGAAGGTTAATCTGCCAGAAGCCACCGGCATAGCCGCATACCACCACCGGAGCGATCTCCTCAAGAATGGCTATGACTTCATCGTTGTTGATGCTTGTGCCGTCAACAAGAATCAGATCAGGCCTGACCCTGGCTATCTCCTCATAGTTGGGGTTGGCGACGTTGCCCACCAGGGGGATGTCTGCTGCCAGATCAGACAGATAGGCAGGAGGCGTGCTCTGCCCCCTGCCTGCAGTTGTGCCAATGGGAATAACGCCAAGGGATAGAGCGGCGTCAAGCGTTGGCTCGCTTAACGTAACCACCCGCTGAGGGTTGACAGGTGCCTCAATGGGTTGATCGTTAACATCAAGCACCGTGCGTGTTTGCCCCACCGCAATGGCGGCTGAACCCTGCGCACTGCCGCACCCCCCCAGCGCAAGCGCGATACTGCCATAGAGGCACAGGCCACACAGAGACAGCAAAAAGACAAAGGCGATGCGACAGACGCGCGATGAAACGGCTCTCCAACAAAGCACCAGAGATGCCCTCTTTGGCGCAAGCCTCAGCGTACGTTCATCCTGAGCTGGAAGTGAAACGGCTCTCCAACAAGGCACCAGGGCCGCCTCCTATGCCCTCATCGTTGTTAAGCGACGCCGCGAGCGCAGCAGCAGGATGATGGCAAGGGCAATGACGGCAGCAACGACACCGGCAGCTACAAACAAAATAATGTTCATGAGAAACGTGGCATCAGCCGTGGCATCAGCGAGCGACGCGCCTGTCCCAGACATGCTGGTGAGCCCGCTAGACGTGCCTGCGGTGTCTAGACGGCTGGCACTGCTTGTAGGAGCGCTCGCCGTGCCGGTTTGGGGTACGTATCCCGCTGTGCCTGTGGTAGAAGAGACACCGCCGGCACCGCCGCTGTTGTAGTAGTTGTTAACGATGGAATCACCGCCGGCGCCAGCGCTACTGCCGCTGCTTGTATCGGTGCTTGGGTTGTTGAGCTTGGTGTTGTTATTTGGGGTTTCCTCTGGCGCAGGAACCTCTGCCTCAACGGTATAGGTAGTCCATCCAAGCAAGGGATAGACGGGATCATCAGCGCCGTCAAAATTTGCGTCACGCGCAACAATATAGTAGGTTCCGGGCTCATCAAAGGCGCCCACCGCAAGCGCAGAGCTCACCCGGCTGTTCTTATCAACCTGAAAGCTCGCGGCAGCGCCCTCGCCCCACGGGTAGCGCACAGATGCCGTAAACGCAAGTGGCACAAACCCATCAGAGGCAGCCTGTGCCTGCAAACTGGCGGCCTGCTCATAGTAGGCGCTCAGGTGTACCCAATCGCCCATCGTGGTGCCCGGCAGGGTGACGATAGCCTGGAGAATGCCGCCTTGCCCCTTGCTGATGCTTGCGCTGATGCGTCCGGCAAGCGAACCGGAAAGAGCGGCGGCTGGGTCAATGGGTTTGATACTGGCAGGAGGCGCGTACTTTCCCACAATAAACCGGGAAGACTCTACGGTGCGCACCGTGTCACCTGCTTTCAGCGAACCTGTCAGGAAGCGCAACGTATGCACACCTTCGGTAAAGGCTGGAAGTGAGCCGCGCGCTCCTGTCTCGGTTCCATCTGGCAGGAGAAGATCACAGGAGAAACTGCCATCTGAGATAGCATCAACAATAAGCCAGACGCTGGTGTTATCATTCACCTTGCCCTCCGCAGTATGGGCGAAGGCGCCGTCATCTATCTTGATGGCAACGCGCGAGCCTGAACCATCGGGGTGCTGAAAGCCAGCGCCGGTGATATGGATGGTGCCACCCATCTCAGCCTGGGTAGTAATTTTCACCGTAGGCCCGCCTGTCTGGGGAGGCGGATCGTCGGTGCCGGTAACCGTGAGAAGAGCGCTGTTGCTTATGGCCGCCGAGCCCACGCCGTTGGTGAATACGGCACGATATACTCTGCCGTTAAACGCGGTAGCGGCGTTGGTTACCGTAAGCGTGGTAGAGGTCGAGGTAGCGTTCACCACATTGGCCCAGGATGTTCCGTTGGGGTCGCGATACTGCCACTGAACGCTTGGAGCCGGTATGCCGGTGGCCAAAGCAGTAAAGGTGGCCGTAGTGCCAACAGCCACCGTTTGAGCGGCCGGATGATGCGTAACAACGGGGGCCATCTCGCTAATGCTCACGGCAAGCGTGGCGGCTGAGGTCATGGCCATACCCATGCTGTTGCGGATAACGGCCATATACTGGCTGCCAGACCAGGAAAGCACGGCCGGATCAAGCGTGAGAGTTGCCAGGGTGGCACCCTCAATATCTGCCCAGGATTCTGTGCCCGCAGCCCTTGTATACCACTGTACGGTAGGCGTGGGTTTGCCGGAGGCCACCACAGTAAAGGTTGCGGTCGCACCAACAGCCACTGCCACATCCTGGGGACGCGTGGTGACAACAGGAGCACTATCAGAAGGCTCGGCAGCCGCAGCTATGCTCACGGCAGATGAACGCGTCGAGCGCAGGGTGTCCCCACTAAGGGTGGAGCCGGTGAGCAGGCGAAACCAATGAGGGCTGGAACCAGGCGTCCATGCGTCAGGCAGAGTATAGACAGCTCGCCAGACGCCCGTCGTAACAGAAGCAAAGCAAGGGTCTTGCTGGATAGTGTCGTCAAACTTCATGACGATGCCAGAACCTCTGCCATCGGGATGTTTCCAGCCCGTTCCGTAGAGCACAACCTCACCACCTGCCTGAACGGTGATGGGCGCGTACCATATCTCGCCAAGCGTCATCCCCGCCTGGCCGGTAGTTATCTGCTCATAGCCCTGGGTGGGTACCCTGTACAAAACGGCGGCAGTGCTGGCAATTTCTCCATTTGCGTTAGCAAATATAGCGCGATACTGTGTGCCGTCGACGGCGGAGGCCGCCGGTATCTCAAGGGTCACAGCGTCAGCTCCCTGGATGTCTATCCATGTCGCTCCATCATCGTCAGAAGATTGCCACTTCACTAACGTGGCACCCGAAGCTGCTGCCGTAAAGCTCGCTGATAGGGCAGATGGCTCAAGCAGGACACTTACCGGTTGTGTGGATATGACCGGAGCGCCCTCTCCGCCGGAAGGATCGCTTGCCGGGGTGACGGTAAGGGTGGCAACGTTGGTTTGCGTCAAACCGCTATCGTTGACAAAAACAGCCATATACTGGCTGCCAGACTGAGCAAGCCGGGCGACGTTGAGGGTTAGGGTCAAGGAAGTCGCTTCGCTTATGCTTGCCCAGGTATCCGCCTCAGACGTTCGGGTATACCATTGCACAGAAGGGGCGGGTTCTCCAGAAGCCGCAGCCGTAAAGGTTGCGCTTGTGCCGGCTACCGCTGTCACGTCTCCAGGATGGGTGGTAACGATAGGTGCGCTGCCGGGGCTACCGGGGGGGGGCTGCGGTGTGGATCTTTCCGTGACGGTGAACTCGCTTGAAGACAGAGAACGAACATAGTCGCCCGCCTTCAGCGAGCCAGTAAGGAAATGCAGAGTGTGCGTACCACCGGCAGCCAGAGCCGGTGTGCTGCCGTTTATACCCGCATCGGTACCATCGGGCATGGGAACGTCGTATTCAAAGCTGCCGTCAGCGTTGGCTGCGATGATGGCCCAGACGGAGAGATTGCTGTGTATGGCACCCTCTTCAGTGTGGTGGAAGAAGCCCGTGTCTAGCTTGATGGCAATGCGGGAGCCCTCTGTGGTATCGGTGGGATGCACAAAGCCCACGCCGGAAATGTGCAGCGTACCGCCAAGCTCGGCGCTTGGGGCAACAGTAACAGCAGGCTCAACGGCGGCGGTTGTTGTAACCGTGAAGCTGTTGGAGGTGGCCGCGCGCAGCGTGTCGCCAACACCGCTCACACAGGTGAGGGTATGAACACCATCCGGGAAGGCGGGTACAGAGCCAGACGCTCCTGCCGTTGTACCGTTAGGTAGCGAGAGAGATAAATAAGTACCACCAACTTGATAATCTGTGGTGAAATCGCCATTCTCGTCAGTTTGAACTACCGCCCATACGCTCATATCCTCAGCAACGCCGTTATCCGCCGTGTGCGCGTAGGCGCCATTGTCTATCTTGATGGCAACCTCAGAGGCGCTGCCGTCGGTTTCCGTCCAGCCGCTGCCATACACGTTGATGGATGCGCCCTCGCCTCCGGAGGCGGATGACTGCCAAACCGTGACGGTGGGCTGCCCCTCAGGCACCCTAACATTAACAACGGCGGTATTTGAGCGAACGGTGGCGTTAAGACTGTCGGTTACCTTGACGCGGAAGCGGGCAAGGTCAGGCGTATTTGACGAGGTTGTATAGCTGTAGCTGGCCTCATTTGCCCCAGAGAGGGGCAGCCAGGTTAAGCTGGCATGGTCGTAGCGCTCCCACTGGTAGCTGAGCCCCGTGCCGGAAGCCTCAGAGCTTAAGGTCACCTGCTCACCGGCGGTAAGGGCCGTGTAGGGCTGCGGCTGCGTGGTGATAGCCAGCGCCGCGCTTGGCGCAGATCCTTCCGGCGTGCCAATGGCAAACCACTCACTTAACACCTCGCGGTCATCATCCTGAATGCTAACGCCATACGACACACCAGAAATCGCGCGGATGCGATACCAGCCGTCCGCAAGCCCGGAAGAGGGCAGCGTAAGATCAGTTTGGAATGCGCCTGTATAGTAAGCTGCCACAGACTCTGCCAGCGTCGCAGAACCGGCAAAGGTGGGAACCTGGCCATCTGCGGCCTGAAGGGTCAGGCGGACGGTCGCTCCACGAAATACGGAGCCGTCACCGTTCTTGCACAACCAGCCCTGCCCGCCAACGCTGATGGTCGAGCCTGCTAACAGCGCGCCCAGGCTACCGGTGGAGATGGAGGCCTGCGGGCGTTGCAGGGCCTGAAACTGAACCTGGGCGACAGCGGTGGTGCCATCGGGCTCGCGCACATCAATGGTATGGATGCCCGGTGCCAGGTAGTATGTCCAGACCGACCCGAATCTTGCGGTTCCCTTTGCGACACGCCGCGTGGAAATGGCGACGGTGCCTGAGCCGCTGCCGGCGGCATCAGTGGCAAGAGTTGCCGGCTTGAGCGTTTCTTCCGGAGAGATTGCCTGGGCAGGCTCACCGTCCAGGTAGAAAAGATAGGATGCGTCTGAAGAGAGATGGGAGGCGTCCAGTTTCAGATACCGCCGCACACCCTCACCGTCAGACCAGATGGTGGGATATTCGCCAAGAAGTTCCACCGCATTGCCCGTTTGCCCGCCCGTCTGTATCTCAAGTGTGGGGTCGGTCGGCTCGGGTTTAGCCGCCTCTACGGTAAGCATGGCGGCATCGGTGGTGACGCTTCCCTGGCTGTTGGTAAACACGGCGCGGTAGTGAGTACCGCTCTGTTCCTGGGTCACCGCTGGCACGGTAATCTTGGTTGCGGTTGCACCATTCACGTTATTCCATGTTTCACCATCAACGCTTTGCTGCCACTGCGCTGTTGGCGTGGGTTTTCCACTTACGCTGGCCTGAAAAACCGCGTCGTTTCCCGCAGAAACCGTTGTGTCTGAGGGATGTTTGGAAACAGCGGGGGCGACGGCCTCCTCCACCGTTAGCGTGGCGGCATCGGTGGTGATGCTGCCCTGGCTGTTGGTAAACACGGCGTGGTAGTGCATACCTGAAAGCGCAACCGTTGTGTTTTTAATGACAAGTGCGTAGTCCGTAGCCCCCGGTATGTCACTCCATGTTTCACCATCTGCGCTTTGCTGCCACTGCGCCGTTGGCGTGGGCTCCCCCGCTGCAGTAGCTGTAAAGCTCGCTTCTGCGGTTGCGGCGACCGTCACCTTTGTGGGGTTTTTTATCCTAACGGGAGCATAAGGCTGTATCTCGTCCACCACGGTGAAGAGAGCATAATAGGCGATGGTGAGGCGATCCAGTTGGGCAGGAGCACCGGGTATGAGAGTGTCCATGCCACGAGATTGGCTAATGAGTGCCACTGTGTGGCCGACAGCAGAACCAGCCTGCCATCTTTCTTCTATCCATTCATCTAATCCAAGATTTGAGTTTTCAACTGTAGGAAACGGAATTTCTATCTCCCACTCACCCTGTTTGTTGGCCTGCACTGCGCCGTAGACGGCCTTATTGGGAAGAACGGCTCCATTACAGGGGCTACTAATGTCGCGTGTCGTTAAAACATCAAAAGCGCTGGCTGGGTCAAGTTCTATCGCGAAGACCGCGCCATCATCGCCTGCTGGGTTAAGCCAGCCGGTTCCGGAAAGGCGTATCGGCTCGCCGTAGACAACGCGATAGGGCGCGTAGTAGGTGCCGTAGGGCAGGTCATACCGCACGCCGGTGTGTACGATGGCCGCTGCCGCCTCAACGGTAAGCATGGCGATAGAGGTGGAGATGGAACCACCGGTATTGGTGAGCGTAGCGTAGTACTGGGTGCCATTCTGTTCCTGGGTCACCGCTGGCACGGTCAAGGTAAATGTTAGCTCATCTTGGGATGTGCCCTCTGTTACCGCTATCCAGTTCTCGCCATCTGCGCAGGAATACCAGATTGCCGTTGGCACAGGACTACCTGAAGCGACAACCGTAAAGGTGGCATCCGCGCCCTCGGCGACCGTCACGTCAATGAGATTTTGAGTGACCGTGAGGGGGTTTTTGGGTGGCGCGGCATAGGCCAGGGCTTGAAACGGCGTGAGGGAAAAGGTCATGAGCAGGGCCAGAACAACGTAGAACGCTGCCCTCCTCCCGTTGCGCCCGCCGTAGGCAGATGACACCTGCGCCTGTTTGATAATTCTTGCACTCATAATCCCTACCTTCTCTTGTTGATGTCTCAATGGATCTGTTACCTGCTCTGGGCTTTTCCCGGCTGGGTTGCCTCAGAAACAGCATTCTTACAATGCGGCTTATGGGACAGCCCGCGAGGTCGGGAACTAACGCGCCTGGCACGGCGGCGATGCCTTGCCCCCATACCGGAGAGCCCTCAGAGCAGGCAGAGGGGCGCTCAAGCGCCCCTCTGCCTGCTTATCAGAACAGTACCATCTGACTGAAGGAAGCCGCGTAATAGCTCCCTGTTGGCGGTGAGAGCAGCGTTATCGTGTGCCAGCCGCTCAGCGGGATGCCAGCACCCGCTAGGGCAACGGTTGCGTTGATGCTGCCGTCATTGTTGGAGGTGAACACCGCATACTGCGGCTCGCTGTAGTCTACCTTCACATACACGTTTGAGCTGGGTATCCAACCGGTAGAACCTGCCTTGCTTGTGACCGTTATGCGCGTGACACTCCCACTGCTGCTGCCGGTGATGTTCGCCCGGTAGGGGTTGGGTATCAATTCAAGATCTAGCACAACTACCGCTGTGTCGGGATCATCCGTATAGTAGAAGCCCAGAGAATCGGTGTACGCAGCGGTGATGGCACTCCGGGGGATGATGACTGTTGTGCGGTCGCTGGTGTAAGCCCCGTTGGGCTCGATAGTTCCGTCCTGATTAATGCTGAAGGCACCCAGTATCTCCCCGGTGCTCTCCAGCACAACCTCAATGTCGCCTTCCTCATGGTCAAACCCCGTGCCCTCAAAGGTGAAGAGCCCGCCAACAGGGCAGCTGTAAATTCCTTCAGGATTGATAACGTTGGGCGCATCTGCCAGGGCAGGACGTGTCCACAACAGCGAAAAGCCCAGTATCATCAATGCCGCGAGAAAAACGGCGACTACCCTGGTTCTCAAATTGAAGTGCGCTGCGGTCTTTTTCATGTTACTACCTCGTTTCTCTCTGCCCCAATTCCTCGGAGCATACCGTGAGCCTTGGCCCTTTCCAAAGCTCACATGCGGGTGGTACCCTCGCTTACCGGGCGGCAGCGTGTTTGCCGGTGTAGCGATGGGCGATTGGACAAAAGTTTTATAAAGCTAACTTTTGTCGCCGTTATCATAGCGTCTCTCGCGGGGGAATGAAAGTTTTTTTACGTTAGTTATGTAACGTAATGATGACGGGTTTTTGATTTTTGAGGAAATCCTGCGGTTGAGCAGGTACTTTGAAAATTATGTGCGTGAACTACCTCTGAAGCAAGGTATAGGACAAGGCGCAGGAAAACTGTTCCTGCGTAGCGTTGTCTTAGCGGCGCAAAACCGGTCTGTGGCAACCAAAACCTACGCCCCCTTGCTCTGGCTGCCTTCGTTTAAAACCACCGGAGGACATCCCGTGATTGGATGATGTCAAGGTCAGTCACCCATGATCCATGCGATAAGATCAGGATCAGCATCCTTCTTAATCATTTCCACCCATCGGTCACCCAACATAGCCCGTCGGCCATACCGCCACGCCAACAGGCATAATCGTGTCCGCCGTTATACTCAACGTAGTTATAGGTGCAGCCGTCTTTTGCCAGCATACGCGCAAACTTTTTATGCAGGGGCAACAGTGCCCACTCCTGCCTGCCACACTCCAGATAGAGCCGTCCCGTAAAGGTGCCCAGGCATGAGGCCCTGCCGTTGTTTGGGCGTTCCATGATGCTGCCGCGCCAAAGCGACGCTGACTGCGCGATGACATTTCCAACGCTCTCAGGGCGCCGCGCGGCCACCCACAGCGCACTGAGGGCACCAAGGCTTTGACCTGCCACAATGGTGCGGGAGGGGTCACAGGTGATGGGCCAGCGCTTGCGTGCCCAGACAAGAAGGTTATCGGCCACAAATCCCTCTACGCCTGATTCCTCGCTCAATGCGTCCCAGCGCGCCGCAATGTTATCGGTCTCAACAAGAAGAGCATACAGCGGCGGTATCCTGCCCGCGTTGATGAGGTTGTCAAGCGTCTCGTTAAAACGCTCGGTACACATCCACATATCCCCGTCAAACATAACAAGGACACCCGCGTCTTGGCCATCGCCCTCCCCATGCGCGTAAGGCGGCTCATAGACCCACACCGTATGACCGCTGGAAAGCCCGTGTGAACTCACGTTGCCATAGGCGGCGTGTGAGCGGCAGCCCAGCCAGGGCTGTGGCGGCGCGTCTTTGAGCTCTACGACAGAAAGAACATTTCCCGCACGGTTTTTGCACTGGAGGGGATTGCGCACATCAGCAAGCCCCCGGTCAAGCGCGCGGCGGATGGATGTCTGATGCACACCGGTTATATCGGCAAGACCTTTTTTGTCGTAGCAAGGGATAAAGCAGTATGAGGCGCGCCAGTCCGTTTCCATCCGATAGGTTATGTGCCACACATCGGTGTGTCCAATGCGCGTCATGAGGCTTTCTTTCAGGTTTTTTTCATCAGTGATGCGGTTGGCAAACAGGAGAACAGCTCGCGCCCGTCTATCACGCCACAGAAAGGTCACCAAGGCGTGGTGCCTGCTTGCGGGTTCAGGGATGATGACGGGGGTCTGCCGGGCTGTATGAGCCCAGAAGTCATCGACGGCAGCATTGATGAGCCGCTGTTGCTTGGCGGTATCGGTGGCGGCGATAAGGCGGTTTTGTTGGTGGACAGCGGCGGGCCATTGCTCACCAGCGATCTCGATAGCCCGCTGCCTAAATTTGGCGCGTATCGCTCGCACCGTCGATTTCAGTGGTGCCGTAACCGTGGTTTTTACCCGCGGCGCCAGAGAAGGGCGGGGTGTCTTGGGTGGGGTCAGGGATGTCCCGCGCCTATCCTGAGGCTGTTCCTTTCCGTATAGCTTCTCACGTCGCATCTGTTGCACGGTTGGGCGCACAGCTTCGTGGGCGGTTGCCGCGAGGTGAGAGCCGGAAGTGAGGCGAGGGGTTGCCGCGAGGTGAGAGCCGGGTATATCTGAGAACACATCTGAGGGCCGTATCACCGAGAGTGTACCAGCAAGAGGGCCCTGGCGCACAGGGGGA
Organism: Coriobacteriales bacterium; assembly: GCA_031288185.1. Lineage (GTDB taxonomy): Bacteria > Actinomycetota > Coriobacteriia > Coriobacteriales > UBA8131 > JAITDU01. The sequence continues at coordinate 6,269 of JAITRZ010000073.1, read as the reverse complement.
TTGCGTGGGTCAGGTTTTCCAAAGGTGAGCACCATGCGGATAGCTTCCTGATCTTCCCTGGTGCCCATACCGCTCATACAGGGCATATTCCCCTTGCGGGCGCAGGGCAGAAAGCAGTACGAGATATGTCTGTCTGCCGCCACACGCCAGGAAATATGCCATATGTCAGTTCCCCCAAAATGTTTCATGAGGCTCATAACAGGAGCTGTGGCGGAAGAGGAGCCGCGCGGTGGGCGGTGGGTGTGGCTGGTGGCAGAAGATGCCGTTGAACCCGCTGCCCTTTCAGCCTCATTGGACGCAATGGCGAAGAACAGGACAGCACGCGCCCGTCTATCACGCCACAGAAAGGTCACCAAAACATGGCCGTCGTCCTGGGGATCCGGGGTGATGAGGGGAGTCTGCCGGATCGTCTGCACCCAGAAGTCATCGGCACAGGCAGCCAGACGCCTGCGGCATTCCTGCTTGTCTATCTCCTTCGCTCTCAGCCTGGCGCGTATGCCATCAAGGCCGCGCCTTACGGATGCGATAACAGGCGGGGGTGTGGATTGGCGTGCGAAGGTATCCGGTGTTGACGGCGCGAATAAAGGGGCGCACAACAGGAGCGGTTCTTTGATGGACAGGTGGCTTTTGGTGGTGTCCCGTGGCTTAGCGGCTGGCGACATTCGCGCCCTCTCTTTCGCATACCTACTTGTGAGACGCACTGCCCACCTCAATCAGGCCGCGCCTTCTTCCCAACACGATTCCTGTAAGTTATATCACATTTACTTATGGCCCAACCCCCTAAAGCTGGCTACCCGTCAGTTGCGCATTGTTGGGAGCTCGGCGCAAAGCGCGAAGGACGGCAGCCTCATGTTTGAAGACGCAACTTGGAAAACTTGGTGGGAAGAAGCCCCAAGACGGCGGCAGCCCCGCGCCACACAAGGTGGCGACAGCCATTATGTACCTGAGGATACCAGCTTTGCCAGCTCAGTATTGGCCACTTTATTGAGTTTGGCAATGAGTTGATTATAGATGCCCAAGAGCTTTTTTCCCCTGGCAGTGAGCGTTGAGCCGTGGGGACCGTTGCGTTTGACCAACGCGTATCCCAGTTCTTTTTCAGTGTTGTTGAGCAACGCCCACGCCTTGCTGTAGGCCATTCCTTCTGTCTTGGTAACGCCATTTATCGAGTTGCTGTCTTCGATAGTGCGCAGTATCTTGATTAGACCAGAGCAAACCACGCAGTCCTTGGCATGCTGGCCCTTGCTGTTGGGTGGTTTGATGTTTAATCTTACCACGGCTTTCAGATTTTTCATGCTTTTAATTCTAGCCATTTATGATCCATTGTTCCCCATTATCATATCTTTCAATTGCCCAACTTTGTTAGGCACTCATGGTGACGCATTGCTCAAACCTCGTCACCGCGTACAAGCATGCGTATGTTCATTTTCGTCATGGTGCCCGTCCTTTCTTCACAGTCTAACGTTATACTGTTGCCCAACTCATTTGGGTTGGGCGCCGATTCCTGCCAAGCCCACTATCTGGATACGGGTTTTCAGGATCAAGGATTGTTGGTTAGTCATTCTCATATCGAGCGCGCATACCCTGCCGCCACGCCGCATAGTGCCACGCTCTCCTGACCAAGAACAGCTCCTGTAATTAGTTTGGTATTTACCCAAGGTAAATTCAATAGGGCTGTTTTCACACAGCATTCAATTGCGCCTACCTAATGCACGTAGAGTGCAACAGTTAGGTTAATATGCACCTTATGTACATACCATAGAGTGGTCTTCCTCCTTGCCATGTGATAGTATCGCCCTGTCACTATTATCCTTGAGGAAGGTATAAATGTGTCTGTGGACAACAGTAAGGCTAGATCGTCGGGTTATTTGACCACAGCAGAGGTCATAGCGCTCACCGGCAGGACAAGAAGGCAACTAGATACCTACATAAGCAAGAAGATTGTCTCGCCTGTGCGCTTATCCGGTCTCTCTCGTGCCGTGAAGCGCTGGACGCCAGAGCAGGTATCGCTGATAACACATATCCCCGTGCTTTTGCGCTCCGGTCTTTCACTTGAGGAGGTAGCCCAGCTTGCCGCCCAGGGCACACAGGCAGTACATGAGCGCTTGAGGGCTCAGTACACGCAAGAGGCGCGAGAGAGCAGGCGCGCCTTAAAAAGTCTCACATTGCGCGCTCGCGAGGTGAGCGACACCCTTTGCCTGCGCGATAAGACAGACTCCTACCTGCGCTATATTCCGCAGCGGTGGATGGCTCTGTTACCCGTGACCGATACAAACCAAATGCCGGGGCAACCAGGCCATGTTCGTCTCTATGCAGACCTGCTCCAGACGGCCGGAGCCGTGGGATGGAGCCTGACAGAGTCCTCTGGTACCCTCACCAGCCTGTCACTTGACGGAGCGAGCACATCCGTCTATTCCTACGTTGGCCTCTCCTCACCACCCATGCCTTTTTTGACGATGCCTGTGACTATTGACGGCGGCTGCTACCACTCGGTTAACAGCTCATTTGACGGACGCGAATGTGATGGAGAAGGATGTGCAGAGTGTGCCCTGTTTGGCCACATCCCTACAAAGTCTGAACAGTTCAACTGGAGCACCAGGCAAAGAACCAATCCGGATATTTCAAGCCACACTATCATGGCAAGCGCCATGCCTGAGCCCTACGCGCAAGGAATCTGGTCTCACAACGCGCACGGTTGTCTTAGGGCGGGTACTGCCGCCTTCATAACCGTAAAGCCCCGGCTCATGCCCCACACCGTCAAACTTCCGCTGGGGGTGACCGCCTGTGCTATGCCAGCAGGTGTATACCTCTGCTACCCATGTGACGAGGGCAGGCAGGAAGCTGCCTACGAACGCATGATGGGGCTGGCATCGGCCATTCCGCAGCAAAAGTTTAGCACCCAGGACGAGCTCGCCGCACTTGAGGCCGCGTGTGGTGTGATAGGTTCTAACTGCCTGCCTGATTCAGGCCCGGTTCCCGATCCCTTCACCGCGGTACCCATGGTGGGCGACCCGGCCATGGCGGGTTGGATCCAAGAGGTGACACGGAACGATGTGCAACGGCTCATTGTGCCCACCAACACAGCGCTTGAACCAGAAGACGGCTACTGCGTGATATGCGCAGCATTGCCATTTATGAATTGTGATGACCCGATGCGCTACGAGGTTCAGCTGCTGGTAACCCCCCCCCTCCGAAAGATGGGAAGGCAAAATAAAGCTGTGGGAGGTCATGCTTACCCTAACTTTTCTCAAGGTACGGCAGTACAAAGCGCGTCCTCATAAAGCGCGCAGGCTGCGCGGGCCTCGCGAAATGCGCGGGCTGCGCAAAATGTGCAGATCTCGCGAACTGTGCAGGCTGCGCGAACCTCGCGAAATGTGCAGATCTCGCGAACTGTGCAGGCCGCGCGAACCTCGCGAAATGCGCAGGCTGCGCGGGCCTCGCGAAATGCGCGGGCTGCGCAAAATGTGCAGAATCCACAAAACGCGCAGACCGCGCGTCCTCACAAACTCAACCTAACGTTGCTCAAATTCCGTGACCGCGCACACCAGCACGCAACCGTTGTTGGCATCGGGAAAGCCAGTAAAAACGGTGTGCCATAGGTAGGCAGCCAGTTTGCCCCACGCTGCCCACTGAAACGACGGTGATGCAGGTTCGCGGTAGGTATCCTTCAGCTCAAAATCCGGGCCAAGGCTCCTTCTGTTGACTCCCAGACTGATACCGTATACCATACCAACATGGATAGAATCGTCATGGACACTAGTGTTTTTGTCTCTGCGCTACGTTCAAGGAATGGAGCGTCATTTAGGTTGCTTAGTTTGCTGGGTCAGGAGAAATATGAGCTTGCGGTATCGGAACCTCTGATACACGAGTATGAGAGTGCGATTAAGCGAAGTTCTGGCCATCTCCTCATGCCTCCTGATAAAATTGATAAATTACTCAACAGTATCTGTAGACTCGCCGTCAAGCAATGGATATTCTTTACGTGGCGACCGCAACTCAAAGACCCTGGGGATGAGCATGTCCTTGACCTTGCCATAGCTGCAAACTGCAAGTATATAGTCACTTTTAACAAAAGGGATTTTTGTGGATCCGAACAGTTCAACATCGGCATAATCGGCCCAAAAGAGTTCTTGGAAAGGATAGGTGAATTACCATGAGCACCCTGAGCGTACGAATCCCAAATTCGCTGCACAGCGATGCACGTGAGATAGCCAAAGCCGAAGACGTTTCCCTTAACCAACTCATCGCGACCTCGCTTGCGGAGAAGGTCTCTGCCATACGGGCCAGAAACTATCTTGAAGAACGAGCGAAACGGGGCAGTCTTGAGGACTTCCGCCGCATTATGTCTCTTGTTCCCGATGCAGAGCCGGATCCTTATGACAAGCTGTGACGTGTGGCTGAGAGCTTTCCCCCTGCCGCTCCACAACAAAAAACCGCCGATATGACCAAAACAGTCAATGGCAAAAGGAGCTGTAGAGAGGTTGGCATATATTCTCGCACGGAGGTGATTGAAACTAACTGGCAAATGACTGCTGACGAAGCTGAGCGCGTCTTCGCGAAATGCGCAGGCTGCGCGGGCCTCGCGAAATGCGCGGGCTGCGCAAAATGTGCAGACCCCACAAAACGCGCAGGCTGCGCGTCCTCACAAACTCACCCGAACGTTGCTCAAATTCCGTGACTGCGCACACCAACACGCAACGGTACTGACCACCGTCACTTGTACAGGTAGAAAACATGAATAGTTTGTTTACCTCGCTGGCCAAAGGAGCTGCGGGCTCCGGGCTTACCACACTGCGGTTGATGAGGCCTTGTACGTACGATTGAAACTCCTCCTGTGAGCCAAAAGACGTTTGCAAAATGGTCTCATACGGCCTGCTAACCACCATGGAAATGGAGGTCAACCGATAGTTGCCAGAGGGAGTGAGCAGATAGACCTTACGGTACGCGTTAAACTCAGTGGCATCCATAAGTTCAGGTATCTTCGCGAACATGGTGCCGTTTGCCATGTTGTGCGCCTGGATGACGTTGTTGGCATCGGAAAAGTCGGCGGCGTTTTCCGCCAGTAAAAACGGTGTGCCATAGGTAGGCAGCCAGTTTGCCCCACGCTGCCCGTTGAAGTTGTAGGTGAGATAGCGCTCATTGTCTGATCCGCGCACAATGGGATAGTTGATTGCGGTATCAGGCAGGTAAATCCAGCCCACTATATCGGGATTCACCGCCGCAAGCGCGTCCCAGTCTACCGTTAGGATAAGAGGCTGTTGCTCATTGACCTCCCCATTGGTAGGTGAGGCGGGCGGCGCCTCAAAGGCAATCTCTGCCACCCTTTCATAGGCATTTTTCCCCTCTATATATGAATAGGCAAAAGTCGCCAAGGCAAGCGCCACGCCTACGAGCACCACGAGGAAAAGCACCGAGGTAATGCGCGTGATCTTGCTTCTTTTATGCGTCTTATTGCCCGTCATAAGGGCGCCCCTCTTCTGTCAGTGCGCATACGTTGTGGCGCGGGTGTCCAGGCTGTGCGCGATAGTAATGCGCGCCACGTAGGGCCTTGCGGCCTCGTCCAAGGCTGCGGCTGTCGCCTTGTCCATCAGGTATACCGATACATCGAAAGTGTTGGAGAACTAACCTGAACAGAGAAGTTGACATCTTTGGTGAGGACACTGAACGTGTACTCGTAGTGACTGTAGATACCTTGTACAAGCTCTGAGGATATATTGTAGCGCTCTTTAACAGTGATACCTTCTAACAATTCTATGAACGCGACTATCTCTTCGGGGTTGTTCAAAACGTATGCTTCCCCATAACGGTCACCAAACTGCACTCCCTGTATTTCATCGGTCAACAAGATGTCAAAAGGCTTATCCCCTGGCTCAAAAACGATGTCCGCAAAGGGAGCCTCACCACCAATGCCCAGCATCTTGCACGATTCCAGCAACAGGGCGGTGGCCACAACAAGGCCAAGCACTGCCAGAAGAAGATGCTTCTTTCTAACCAGCCGTCCTCGCTTATCAAATGCTCTGGGATCAAGTGCCCTTTGCTTGTATGTCATCTCAACTCCTCTCTGTTTACCGGTTCTGTCACCCAAGCCCATCTAAGCAGGCAGCAATCTCGCGGATGTGGCCCTTTGTGCCAACTGTGGCATGATGGAAACGTCCCACCATGCTAAGATACCAGCATAGTGAAAAAGGGAGGAGATGTTATGCCTAAACTCAAATACCTGCCCACCTCTGATTTACTCTTTAAGATGTAAACCCTGCTATTCTCAGAGAGCT
>JAITRZ010000067.1 GCA_031288185.1 Coriobacteriales bacterium | reverse complement strand
GATGTCTCAGGCTGTTTTGGGCCGTATATCGCATAGCGCCGAAAGTGCATTCTAGTACCCCTCTTTCAGCTTATTGACACCTAAAGCCAAGATAGCAAGTTGAAGGTAAAAGTCAAGGGTGATTGAGAAAACATTTCTCAAGAAAATATTTCTCAAGAATTTTAAGAATTTTTCGCAAGCCTATATTTTCCAAGAAAATACAGACAAATTTTCCGCCATGACCTGCTTTGCCTCACTCGCGCTTAGAGTGACAAAGAGTGTTCTGCGTCGCCCCCTTCCCAATCGCTTCTTCAGTGCTCAGGGTGACAGACAGGGGGAGATAGGGGGTCTGTCACATCCGGGCGGTAACCGCGTTTCCCTAAGCAGACCTCAGTTGCAGTATACTGCTTGCATACGCTTTGCGATGAGCGCTAAAATTGCGTCTGTTAGCCCCCGGCTAAACGATGTGTCATAGGCTCGCAGTCCGGTGTCGGACACACGCAGACTGGCAGCCTCGCGCCAGGTCAACGCGCATACTAACAGACAGCATCATGCTGCGCAAAATCCACCGTCGTCAGGCTTCTTGTTTGACGGTAGCACACCGCCAGGTTAAGCGTGCGACATGTCCCTGTGCGGAGCCTGAACAGCAAGGCTATGCAAAAGCAGCGGTAGCGGGCTACCTTTCTTGCATGTCCCTGCGCGAAGCCTAAACAGCAAGGAGCAACTATGAGCATCATTGCGCATGTTTTGGGGCGTGAAATCCTGGATTCGCGCGGCAATCCCACCGTAGAAGTGGAAGTGACCCTGGACGATGGATCCTGGGGACGCGCGGCGGTGCCTTCAGGAGCCTCCACCGGTGCCTTGGAAGCCTGCGAACTGCGTGATGCTGATGCGCCACGGTTCTTGGGCAAAGGCGTAGCCCAGGCTGTTGCCCATGTTAACCAGGAAATTGCCCAAGCTCTCTACGGTCTGGATGCCAGCGACCAGCGAGCCATCGATACCCGGCTGCTTGAGCTGGACGGTACGGACAATAAATCAAACCTAGGTGCCAATGCCATCCTGGGCGCGTCTTTGGCCAGCTGTAAGGCAGCCGCGTGTTCCTGTGGATTAACCCTGTATTCTTACATGGGCGGTGTGGGCTCCCACGTGCTGCCCGTGCCGATGATGAATGTGCTCAACGGAGGAGCTCATTCTGACAACAATGTGGACTTTCAGGAGTACATGATAATGCCGGTGGGCGCACCAACGTTTACTGAGGCCCTGCGCTGGTGTGCCGAGATATACCACAGCCTTAAAAAGGTGCTTAGTGAGCGCGGGCTGTCTGTCGCGGTGGGGGATGAAGGCGGTTTTGCCCCCAACCTTACCAACAATGAAGAGCCACTGTTACTGCTTAGTGAAGCCTGCGCTTGTGCCGGGTATGACCTAGGCAGGGATATACTGTTTGCGTTGGATCCGGCGGCGACAGAATTTTATGACCGCAAACGTCATCGGTATGTGCTCAAGGGTGAAGGACGGGAGTTGGACTCTGATGCGCTGGTTGCCTATTGGGAGGATTTAGCGCAGCGCTATCCCATCATTTCGCTGGAAGACGGCATGGCAGAAGACGATTGGAGCGGTTGGCAGGCTCTAAGTGAGCGGCTAGCAAAGAAGATACAGTTGGTTGGCGACGATGTGTTTGTGACCAATCGCCTGCTTCTTGAGCAGGGGATAGAGCGGCGGGTAGCCAACTCTGTGCTCATCAAGCTCAATCAGATTGGCACACTCACCGAGGCGCTGGAGACTATCGAGCGCGCGCGCCAAGCTGGCTACACCACCATTGTCAGCCACCGTAGCGGCGAGACCGAAGATACTACCATCGCCGATTTGGCGGTGGCGACCAATGCCGGACAAATTAAAACCGGCGCTCCGGCTCGTTCCGATAGAGTAGCAAAATATAACCAGCTTTTGCGCATTGAAGAAGAACTGGGCCCCTCTGGTGTTTATCTGGGGCGGCGGGCCTTTTACAATGTACGGTTATCCAAGCAATTTTCCTAAACAACACCAAGGTAGTGATGACCCAGACACAGACAGCAACCCAACAGACCTCAAGCCGGCTTACCTTTAACGATTTTCTGGTCAATAACAGCGCGCGTATTGATGCCCTCGTCGCCGGTTACTACAAGCGCTCGCGACGCAAAGACCTGGAGCGTTACCTCTACCAACCACTGGCCTCCTACAGCGCCAACGGCGGTAAGCGCCACCGTCCGCTGCTCTGCGAATTGGGCTGTGTGGCCGTAGGCGGCGACGCCACGTTGTGCGCCAGCGCTGCCGCAGCCATTGAGCACTTTCACACGGCGGCTCTCATCCACGATGATATTGCCGATGAGTCCACGTTGCGCCGTGGCAGCCCCTGTTTGCATATCTCTCAGGGGGAAGGATTGGCGATTAACGCAGGCGACCTGGCGCTTTCACAGGTAACGGGCAGTGTGCTGGCAGACGAACAACTGCCTGACCAACTGCGCCTGAAAATCTTACAGGAATTGGTAGAGATGACAACGCGCACCATCGAGGGCCAGGCACTGGATATAGGCTGGGCTCGCGATGGTCGTTTTGACCTGAGCATTGATGACTATCTTGAAATGGCCACCCTGAAAACCGCCTACTATTCTGGTGGGACGCCGCTGGCATTGGGGGCGTTGATTGGTGGTGGTTCCAGCAATGAAGTTGAGGCTCTGCGCGCTTTTGGCATGTCCTGCGGGCTGGCCTTTCAGATACAGGATGACCTGCTTAATCTAACCGGCAGCCAGGCATCCATCAAAAAGGATTTTCGTAGCGACATCACCGAAGGCAAACGTACCTTAATTGTCGTTCATGCTATCAAGCACTCGCCACATAGCGCAGAATTAATAGCAATTTTAGCCTCGCATACCACCACGCCCACCATGTTGGCCGGTGCTGTGGAGATTATGCAGGATGCCAACTCCCTGGACTTTGCGCGCACCTATGCCGCCGGTTTGGCTGCGGCAGCCAAAAGCGCGTTGGTGGCACAGATACATGACAACTCTGCCCGCGCGCTTCTCTTGAGCCTGGCTGACTACGTCATTGAGCGGCCTGGTTAATGTGGGCGAAGGGAGAAACATATGAAAAAAAGTTTGGGTACTCAGGGCCTGCTCTTTCCCAATCCGGTGTTGGTTGTGGGTACGTATGATAAGCACGGCGAGCCTAACGCCATTACTCTGGCCTGGGGCGGTGTCGCTTCATCAGGCCCAGAGGCTATCTCAATAGCGGTGCGACCCTCCCGCTACAGCTTTGAAGCCATCTTGCGCGCCGGAGCCTTCACGGTTAATCTGCCAAGCATTGAGCAGGCTGCTGCTGCCGACTTTTTTGGCATCAGTTCTGGACGCCAGACGCGCAAATTTGAGGTGACGGGCTTAACTCCGGTACGCGGTGAGTTTGTAGATGCTCCTTATATTGCTGAATTTCCCTACAATATCGAATGCCGTTTGGTGGGTAGTCTAGATTTGGGCGCACACACGCTGTTTGTTGGTGAGGTGAAGGATGTGAAGGCCAGCGAAGACCTGTTGGATGCCCATGGGGCTCTGGATTGGGAAAAGGCCGCCATTATAACCTTTGATTCTGCGCAACGGGTCTATCGGGCACCTGGACAAGAGGTTGGCAAGGCGTTCAGCATAGGCAGGCGCTTCATTGCTGCTGACGGTGCATAGCAGGCAACAGTGGAAATTGGCGATAAGGTGCGTTAAAACTTCATTGTCGCCAACGCCGCATAGCAGGAAGCGCGCTGATTGTGCCAATGCGCTGGCCTGTGTTGTCAAACAACCAACGGTATGCTGGCCCGCGCTGCCAAGGCGCAAGCCAAGAAACACCTGCGGCGCTACACACCAAGCACCATCAGCGCGCCAGCCTGCGCGCCAAGGATCGTTTGTGGCAATCACGCCACTTGATAGGCGCGATTGCGTTAGGAACAGTACGGTTGTGATTACGCGCTTGAGCATGAGGTGAAACGCAAGATATGACCGGCCAAGACATACTGATCGTGTCCGGCTCGGCCTGTGGCGTTTCTGTCAAATTGCTAACGCGTCTGGCCGCTCGTGTTGAGCGGATAATCACCGTGGATTCTGGCGCCAACTGGGCTGCGCGCGCTAGTATTGTACCCCACCTGCTGGTTGGTGATGGCGACTCCATCAATGCCGAGGTTGCTCGCGAGCTGCAGCGTGCTGGCGTGCGAACCGAAAGGGTGCCCCGTGACAAGGATTTTAGTGACTTGGATCTTGCCCTTCAGGTGGCGAGAGACTGGATACGATGCTCCAACAGCCTGGAGAGCCTGGGTACCCATGTAGATAGCCGTCAGGAACCGCGCCCTTATGCACGCCTGCTGCTCTGCAATGTACTTGGGGCTCGTGTAGATCATGAATTGGCTGCCTTGGGTTCATTGGTTCGCTTTGCCGTGGCCAATCCGGACACAGGCCCGCTCCTTATCTATGAAGATAACTCCGTGGCGGCCCTCCTCAGCGCTGCGGATTGTGACGCGCCGAAACCCTCCACCTCAGTTCTCCCGTGCGCTTCCTCACCTGTCGTGTTTAATCTGCGCGGCTTTACGCGTCCCGGCCAGACCCTGTCCCTGTTGCCGCTGCTTGGCCCAGCTCGTTTGAGCACCCAGGGCCTGCGCTGGCCGCTTGAAAATGAGGTTATGGATGAGCTGTCCAGCCGTGGCCTTTCCAACCTTATGGACAGCCCTGACGCTTGCGTTACGCTGCATACTGGCAGCCTGTTGATTCTGGCACCAGAAACCGTATCGTGAGCTTGTATCTCACACAAAAAAGGCACCCGCAGGTGCCTGATGTTTGGAGGGGGCGGTTTTTGATGAAGCTAGAAGACGCTTGGGGGAAGAAGGGAGCCGCCCTCCGTGCAGACGTTTGACATCCGTCTGTGGCACCCTGGTTAGCTCCGCTTTGCTTTGCCTGCCTTCAAGCACTTTGTGCAGACGTTGGCCTTTTGAGCGCGACCGTCACGCACTATCATGACTTTTTGGATATTAGGGTTGTAAACCCGGTTTGTCACCCGGTGCGAATGGCTGACATTGCGCCCGGCAACGGGATGCTTTCCGCATATCACACAAACTTTGGACATGATAAACTCCTAAATTATCGCTACAAAGCCAACAATGATACCATACTTTTAGCCTGCTTGGCTCTGCGGCCAGAAAATGCCCACCAGCCGCCCGCCACATTGTCACAAGCCGACGTCTGGGTGGGATGAGCCGATGCCAGGGCGTGTCATACTTTCCTTTGAGGAGGGTTCTACGGTCGCTGGAGTACAATAGGCACATGCACAATGAAGTCATCATAGTGAAGGGCGGCCGCTGTTTGACGGGCAGTCTTGAGGTTTGTGGCGCTAAAAACTCAGTTCTCAAGCTTATGGCTGCTTCGCTCATGGCCGCAGGCACCAGCACTATCATGAATGTCCCGCGCATTACCGATGTACGTTTAATGACCGATGTATTGCGCCACCTGGGGGCGCGTGTCAGCCGCAAGGGTAGCTGCCTGCTCATCGACAGCAGCAGCATTTCCAATGGTGAGACGCCTTACTCGCTCGTTTCGCGGATGCGAGCATCCACCGCTGTGTTAGGGCCGCTGATTGTGCGTTTTGGTCAGGCTCGTGTGGCCATGCCGGGAGGCTGTCAGATTGGTTCACGTAAGCTCGACATGCACATCCTGGGGCTTGAGGCGCTGGGTGTAGAATTTGAAGTATCACATGGCTATATCAACGCCCAAATACCGGCCACTGGTCTGAGGGCGGCACACGTTGCGCTGGAGTTTCCCAGCGTGGGCACAACCGAAAATCTGATGATCACCGCCTGCGCGGCTCAGGGCACAACCAGGCTTGAAAACGTGGCCCGAGAACCGGAAATAGTCGATCTGGCCGGCTTTTTGAACAGTATGGGAGCGCGCATCAGCGGCGCTGGCAGTTCAGAGATGCTTATTGAAGGCGTACCTGCTGCCGATCTGGCTCCGGCGCACCAGTACCATACGGTGGGTGATCGTATTGAGGCTGGCACCCTGTTGGTTGCCGGAGCTCTGGGAAAGGGCCCGGTTACGGTTGCGGGCGTTGATCCCACTCACCTCAGTCTGCCCTTGACCAAGCTGCAGGCTATGGGCTGTACGGTAAACTGTCAAATGGCCGCAGAGGATGCGCCTGGAGCCATCACTATCACAGGCCCAGACCGTTTTGTGCCCGTTGACATTCAGACGTTGCCCTATCCTGGTTTTCCTACTGATCTGCAGGCTCAGTTCATGGTGCTTAACGCCATCGCCGCTGGCACCAGTGTCATTACAGAAAATATCTTTGAGAATCGCTTCATGTTTGCCGATGAATTAAACCGAATGGGCGCCCATATTCGCATTGAGGGCCATCACGCGCTCATCCACGGTGCCACGCGCCTGTCTGGCGCGCCGGTGCAGGCCCCGGATCTGCGTGCCGCCGCCGCGCTGGTATTAGCGGGGCTAAACGCCGAGGGCATCTCTACCATCTCTGGCCTGGAGCACCTGGATCGTGGCTATCAGAACCTGGTGGGTCAGCTGCATTCCCTCGGTGCCGACATCAGGCGCGTTGCGAACCCAGCCTGTGACGCTGCGCACTGAGCGCGTCTGCGCGTAGCTGGGCTTCTGCGACGGTGCAGACTGAGCGCCTGCGTAATGTTACAATTCGGAAAAACAGCAGGTTAATCCTTTATAATCAGGGTGAGTTAGCAGGTTCAGTTTCTAAGTTTTTGCAGTAACCAACGCCAAAAGAGGTTCCTTCCATGGCACAGAAGTCCAGCGGCAGGCGCGTTTCCCGCGAACTGCGGCAAAGCCAGATCAACCTGGTTTCGGCACGTTCCTTACAAAATGCCGAGAACGTTTCCTATTCTCGCGCCGCTCGCGGCGACGGTTATGCCACGCAGCGTCGCAAACGCGCGCGTAATCGTCGTGTCCTTACTGGCATTATGGTGGTGTTGGTGGGCCTGCTGATGGCCGGCGTGACCTCAGCTTTTGGGCTGATGTTCTACTTTAACAACGTCTTGAGCACTGATAGTGAGGGTAACAAGCTGGACATGGAAACGTTGTCCACGGTACTGGCGGATCGTGCCAGACCTGAAGACCCGTTTTGGTTGCTGTTGGTGGGTACCGATGATGCTTTTGAAGGTGAGGTGTCGCGCTCTGATACCATCATTTTGGCGCACATTGATCCCGGTGCTAAAAAGGCGGCGCTTGTTTCCATTCCTCGTGATACCAAGGTCACTCTACCGGGCTATGGCACCGCTAAAATCAATGCCGCCTATGCCTATGGGCAGATGGAACTGGACAGCGGCCATTCCGGGCCAGAATTTTGCGTGGATGCCGTCAGCAGTCTCACGGGTGCTCACATATCAGGGTATGCTCAGGTTGACTTCTCCGGCTTTGAGGAAGTGGTCGATGCCCTGGGCGGAGTTGAGGTGGATGTGCCCTTGGATATTGTTGGCGACCGCGATGCCGGCCCCTATGATGTCTATGCGGGAGAACAGGTCTTGGACGGTGCTCACGCTCTGGTTTTTGTACGTTCTCGCAATTATACTATCGGTGATTTTCAGCGCCAGGCCAACCAACGCACCTTCTTACAGGCTTTGGCCAAACAGGTTTTATCGCAAGACCCTCTTGCTATCGTCAATACGGTCACCAAAATTGCCGACATGACCACCACCAGCCTCAGTATTACCGACATCGCCTCCGTTGCCAACTCAATGCGCGGGATGCGCGAAAGCGATATCTTTACGTATTCCATCCCCTCTGACCTTGCCATGATCGATAACATTTCCTATGTTGTGGTCGATCAATACCAAACGCGGCAGTTGATAGCGGCGCTGGATGCCGGTGAGTATCCTGACTATTCCGAGCAGACCTTTCAGGGGGAGGTACCTGAAGGATACAAGCCTCGCGATGTCGGCACAGCCACCGATCTTCTTGCTGATCAGGCATCGAGTATCGACACCTCACTTTACAGCGTAACGGTGCGCAACGGTTATGCTATTCCCGGTAGCGCTGCCTCAGTTTCGGCTATGTTAGAATTAGCGGGTTACCAGAACATGGGCTATGAAAACGCTAATTCTTTTGTCTATAAAGACACCCTGATCATCTATCGTGATGACAGCGACCGACCAGCAGCCGAGGACATTCGAGCCCGTTTGGGCTACGGTCGTGTGATCCCTTCAATGGGGCGCTATGCCTATGAAGGCAATATACTGGTGGTTGTGGGCGGCGACTTTGTCCCGTAGTTTTGTCTTAGGACGGCGACAGGGCCGCAGCGTGGGTAGACTGGTTCTCAGCCGGCAAGCGCGCTTGTGATGTTTTGAGGAAGCTATGGACTTACCCCACAACGCAAAGATAAGCCTACTCATAAACCCCGGCGCTGGTTCAGGTACCGGCGCGAAGTTGCGGGCGCAGGCTGAGACGCTGCTGACAGAGAGCTTTCCTGGCGCAACGTTAGAGGTATTGCTGTCTCGGGACAGAGAACACATGCTGTATCTGGGCGCGCATACCAACGCCAACCTCATAGTCTGTGTAAGCGGAGACGGCTCGGTTCATGACCTGGCGCAGGCGTTATTGATGCGTCCACCGGATGAGCGTCCGGCACTTGCGGCCATTCCTGCGGGCTCCGGCAATGATTATGCGTTGAGCCTAGGGATGCCTGTGGATCCGCTGGCAGCCCTGCGCGCGCTGCCGTCCTGCCAGTTAGCGCGCGTTGATGTGGGCCAGGTTAATGACACCTACTTTCTCGAAACCCTGAGTTTTGGCGTGGATGCGGCCGTGGCCTTACATAGTGAGGAATTGCGCCTGCGCAACAAACAACGCGGTGTCAGTTTGTATGCTCGTGCTGCCGTTGATGCCGTGCTTCATGAATTAATACCTCGTCAAGCGCAACTGTGCGCCGCCACGTTTAACTGGCAGGGTCAGTTGCTCATTTTAGCCGTGCAAAACGGTCCTACCTATGGCGGCGGCTTTAAGGTTGCGCCGTCTGCCCGCATAGATGACGGCATTCTGGATGTCTATTTTGTCTCTGGTATTGGTAAATTACGTGGGCTCTACTATCTCTTGCGCATGAAAAAGGGGCGCCATGAGCGGCTGTCAGGCTTTCACTCCTTCCAAACTCAAAGTCTCAAGATAGAATTTGCGGAACCTCTGCCAGCTCAGTGTGACGGCGAGCGATTGCTGGGAACCTACTTTGATGTTGGGCTACTGCCTGCCGCTTTGACCGTCTGCGCTACAACGCGCGCCGCGTTATCTTGCAGAGAGGACAGCAAGACCGCAGTAAGTAACCCGCGCAACAATCCCCCTGATAACGCCGTGTTGTCCTACGCCAATAACCGTACAATCCCAGTGTCTCCTTGGTCACGCAGAAGCTGACCAAGAAGGTGAACGCTGAGAGCTCTGTCTTGCGCGCGCAACCCCTGTATGCCCAGGTGGTCTTGGACATTCCTAGTCGGGCGCTAGAACGTGCCTATGATTACCTGGTGCCGCCAGACCTGGCCGTGTCTGCTGCTGTGGGTTGCCTGGTGGCGGTTGACTTTGCTCATCGTCCGGCCCTGGGATATATCACCAAACTTATATCTGAACCTACGGCCGATATTGATACGCGCAAGATAAAACCCCTGACACAGTTACTGTCCAGCCCGTTTTTTGATGCGCAGGCGGTGCGATTGGCCAACTGGATGTCTGAGGAATACCTGGCCCCGCTTAGTGACTGTCTGCGTCTGTTTGTCCCACCGGGAGCTCGGCCCAGATTTAAGAAAGACACCGAAGGCGACTGGCAATTTCGACAACCTACGGCCCGGGCGGTGGACAATCGTTGGGTTCAGTTAACTGCAGCCGGTTATGACTATCAACCGCCTAAAGCCGCCCACAAACAACGGGCCATCATTGATGCCCTGCGCTTTGGCGCTATGCTGGTTGCAGACCTGGCCCTGGACGTTAATCAGCCGCACGCAGCCTTAAAGGCGCTGGCAGGACGCGGCTTGGTTGAGCTTACGGCGCGAAGACATTTTCGTGGTAGCCAGGCCGTGACGGACAGAAGTTGCCCCATCAAACAGCTTACGGCCGGTCAAAGCCAGGCCCTGGCGGCCATTCGCGCGCTGCTTGATGATACCGGGCACAACACGCAAGACCCCGCGGTGTCAAAGCGGTTTGTGACTTCTGTGCAGGCTATGGTGGCGGGACAGATACCGCCGCAACGCTTTCCTCGTTATCCGGCGGCCGTTCTTTTGGATGGCATAACGGGTTCTGGCAAGACCGAGGTTTACCTACAGGCTATTGCCACGGTTTTGCAGAAGGGTGGCTCGGCTTGCGTGTTGGTGCCCGAAATCTCACTTACGCCCCAGACCGTATCACGCTTTCGGGCTCGGTTTGGTGAGCAGGTGGCGGTTTTGCACTCTCGCCTGAGCGCTGGTGAACGTTTTGACCAGTGGGATCTTCTTCGAAGTGGCCAGGCGCAGGTTGTGGTGGGGGCGCGCTCGGCTCTTTTTGCGCCCCTTACTAACCTGCGCCTGATTGTCATTGATGAGGAGCATGAATCCAGCTACAAACAGGGTTCGTCGCCGCGCTATGGTAGCCGGGATGTGGCCTTAAAACGTGCCCAATTGTGTGGAGCCGTAGTGGTGCTGGGCTCGGCCACTCCTTCCCTGGAGTCCCTGGCGGCCTGCGGCGCCCTGGATCACTTCCTGTATGCTCATACCGATGGGTCAGCTTTAAGCCCGGCTTCAGGATGCTTGAATCATCCTTGGCAGGTTCATACCAGCGAACCGTCAGATTTGCAGGCTTGTGCTAGCGAACCGCCGCCCTCTGGCGTATCTGCTCCCATGAACCCTGTGGTGCGCAAGGACGGTTCCTCCCTTTCCACACCTGTTGCCACCCTAGCGCAAGACGGCATGACCACTACTGTGGCGCGTAGGCACAGCCCTTCTTCCTCCGCACAGGACGCCTCCAACGCCGACAGCCTTTCACCTTTCGCGACTCCCTCCCTCCATTGCATGAGTCGCATCCTCTTGCCTGAACGCGTCAGTGGCCGGCCCCTGCCGCCGGTAGAAGTGGTCAACCTTAGCGCAGAATTTCATACGGGAAACCGCAGCATGTACTCAGCGCGTCTTAAACAGGCCCTGCTTCAAACTATGAAGCGTCGCGAAAAAGCCGTACTCCTCCTTAATCGCCGTGGTTTTGCCGCAGTGCTGTTGTGCCGGGATTGTGGCTTTGTCCCAACCTGTGCCCACTGTGACACCTCGTTGACCCTGCATCAGCAGCCCCCTCAGCTACTCTGCCACTACTGTGATACGCGCAGCCCTGTGCCGGCCGTTTGTCCCCAGTGTGGCAGCATCTACTTACGCCAGCTAAGTCCCGGCACTCAGTTTGCTGCTGACCAGCTGACAGAAATAGTGCCAAAAGATACCCCAATTATTCGCATGGACGCTGACTCGACCCGGTTAAAAGATGGCCACCAGCGGCGCTTGGAGGAGTTTGCGGCTGCCTCCCACGGTGTATTACTGGGTACTCAGATGATAGCCAAGGGGCTGGACTTTGCCGAGGTTACGCTTGTAGGAGTGTTGATTGCTGATACTGCCTTGAAGTTTCCTGATTTTCGGGCGGCGGAGCGCACCTATCAGCTACTAGAACAGGTTGCCGGCCGCGCCGGTAGAGCAGGCAAGGAAGGCCGGGTGGTGGTGCAGACGTACTGGCCAGAACACGTTGCCATCCGTGCGGCCGCCGCTCACTCTCGCGACTTATTGCTTGAGCAGGAATGCGTCAGCCGCCGCCTGTTGAACTATCCCCCCTTTGGCCGTCTGGCCAATATCCTGGTATGGGGTGCTGATCAGGACGCGATCATCAGCCAGGCTCGTGAACTTGGCATCCACATCGCTAAAAATCTACCCTCCCATTGGCAACTTTTAGGCCCCAGCCCCTGCGTGTTGGCTAAGCGTCAGGATCAATACCGCTGGCATCTGCTACTCAAAGCCCCTCCTCACGCTCCCCTGGCCCAGTACCTGGCCCCTCTGTTACGCGGCCTGCGTTCTCCCGCTGGTGTCAACCGCGCTGTGGACATTGATCCACAGGATCTGATGTAGGCAGGAGGATACCGTCACGTCCATTGGTTGTGCGGTTGTGACTTCGCATAATCAAATCAGGGCGTGCCCAGCATACGCTGTAGCCGGACACAGACCCGCCAACCGCATGTTGTTTGGAAGGAGAACTATGGCGGATCAGCGCCAGACCAAAAAGACGGATCGCTCCATTCGGATCTACACTACGGGCGAGGAAATCGCCCACGCCACTACCCACGGCTTAGGCATACTGGTTGGTATCAGCGCTTTGGTGCTGATGACCAGCCTGGCCATCGACCATGGCGGCGACGTGCGTCTGGCCTCAGCGCTGATATTTGGTAGTACCCTGGTTTTGGAGTACACGGCATCTACGCTCTACCATGCGCTTTGTGCCCCCCGCGCCAAGCGGGTGTTCAAGGTTCTTGATCACGCCTCTATTTACCTGTTGATTGCCGGTACCTACACACCCTTTTGCCTCATAACACTGGGCACAAGCGATGGTTTGGTGCTTTTTTGGTTGGAGTGGATCCTTGCGATAGCTGGCGTTGCAACCGAAGCCTTTTGGGTGTTTCGACCACGCTGGGTTAGCGTCCTTGTGTATCTGGCCATGGGCTGGCTGATTGTTTTTAAGATTGGCACCCTGCTTGCTGTCCTTGCTGCCGGAGGTTTAATTTTGCTGCTGGGAGGTGGTATTTGCTATACGCTTGGCACTATCTTTTATATCCTTAAAAAAGTACGTTATATGCATGCAATTTGGCATCTTTGGGTGTTGGCCGGTAGCGTCTGCCACATCCTGAGTGTTCTGCTCTACGTGCTCTAAGCAGCTATCGCAGGCGTGCCTGTTGCTGGTATAATTCTTGCCTGCTGCGGAGAGGTGGCTGAGCGGTTGAAAGCGGCGGTCTCGAAAACCGTTAGTCCGGTATCCCCGGGCTCGAGGGTTCGAATCCCTCCCTCTCCGCCAACTTGTTTGTTTACGGGTTTTACTGGTTTTAACCTGCCTTATGTTTGCGCCTTTCGGGGATTCGAACCCGAGAGGGCGCGAAGCGTTAAGCAAACGTGCCAGTGGCACGTTTGCAGCTGAGCGGGCCGAGCACACGGAATGGGCGAGGCCCTGCGGATTGCCCTGGGGCAATACGCGCGAATCCCCAGCTCTCCGCCATATTACCTACCATCTATTGATGCAAAGGTTTGTGTCGGTAAGTGGTTTTCATTTCATCTGAAATACGGCTGTTTCAAGCCATTCCGTCCTTTGCCGCCGAATCTGCGCCCGCCTCTTACGGGTCGCGTTCAGGACGTTTTGCTGCCGCATCAGCAGAAATTCCACAGATTTCACGGCTTTGAATCGTTTGGCATTTGAGAGGGGTGTGCATTTTTCGCAGGGCTTGGTATTTGACTCGGCTTCGCCTCGCAGCTGTGTGCGCAAACCTGAAAATTGCCTACTCGCGAGAGCACGGCTCGAAAGCGACAAGGATTTTATCCCCGAGTTTGATTTTTTCCCTTGTTCTCACTTTTGCGGGAAGCGCAATAAAATGCGTACCATCGCCCATCGGCAATAACGATGTCGGCCACT
>JAITRZ010000058.1 GCA_031288185.1 Coriobacteriales bacterium | reverse complement strand
GAAATAAATACCCCCCCCCCCCGGAGATTTGTGTGCGCCTGAAGATTACTTTGCATGTTCGTTTTTTCCCTTCCCTCACTCTGGTGCCCACTGACGCTATTTGCTCATGCCAAAACGTGGGTTTATGGTAGCACAAAATGAAAGTTTATATGCGGGAAAACGATTGTGTGGTTTCCGGGCACCTTGTAGCAACGGCCTGGTTTTTTCATTGACCCTGGGACACGAGAGCGGTGCCGCTGGTCATCCCCTGCCTGGGTTCACGTTTCTGGAAGTCTTACGGTGAACCTCCTGCGTCAGCGTTGCGCGCATTCAGATAACCAGCAGTTCTAAGGGGGATGTCGCAAAACTCTGAAAGCCCGTGGCATCCGTAGCACTGCTTTGAGCGACGGCTTGAGCAATGCCAGCCTGAGTGCTGTTTGGCACAGCTGCGGCGGTGTCTTGAGCGGTGTTGGTGATGGCGGTTGCGGTGGTGCCTGAGGCGACAGGGTGCGCGATGATGCCGCAGTCTTCAATGCGAACACCGCCAAAACCAGCCAGGTACACGCCGGGCTCTACTGTTATCACGTTATCGGCTACAAGCGCCTGAGTGCTCTTGGGGCCCAAGGTTGGCGACTCGTGCACCTCTATGCCAACCCCGTGGCCAAGAGAATGCAGAAAGTGCTCCGCAAGGCCCTGGCTATCCAAGACAGCCACCGCCTGTTGCCAGGCCGCCCGGCCCGTCGTACCGGCACCCAACACCTGTCTGGCCTGCAAATGGGCCAAGAGCACCGCGTCATACAGGCGTTTTTGCTGGGCGCTGGGTGGGCCAATGCAGAGGGTACGCGACATGTCAGCACAGTAATCTTGGTAGCGGGCACCAAAGTCCAACAACAAAAAATCGCCAGTAGCCAGATGTCGGCGGCCAGGACGGGCGTGGGGCAACGCTGAATTGGGTCCGGAGGCCACGATGGACTCAAAGGCCAGCCCATCTGCTCCCAACTGCCGCAGACTAAATTCCAGTTGATTGGCGATCTCTGCCTCACTCATCCCCGGTTTGATCCAGGTAAGCAGCTGGTCAAATGCTGCGTCAGTGATGGCCTGGGCCTGTCGCATCAGTTCCCGTTCCTCAGCGTCTTTGACCTCACGCAAACCAGCTAGCAGCCTCTTGGCCTCAAGCAGTCGCGGGCGTTTGCTACCCAACCTGCGAAGTCTGGCCTGAAAATTCCGATAGACATCCTGGCGAATCTGTGGCTGATAACCTAAACGAAATCCGGGTTTGCCTAGATCAGCCAAAACCTCAGCCAGGTACTCAGCGTGAGAGATGGCACGTGCGTCCAGGTGCCACAGGTGGGTCACATCCGCTTGGCGCATGGCCTGTATGTAGCGGCTATCGGTGTGCAAAAAGCATGTATCCTGGGTAACCAGCATCAGGTGGGCGGATTCATGGTCAAAGAGCTGGCGCCAGCCGGTGAGCCAGCGTTGGTCAGCTGGATTAAGGGTAATAATGCCATCGAGTTTGCTTAAAACCAGTTGCTGACGCAGTCGTCGCAGCCGTGCCTGAGAAAAGGTGGCGGCAGAAGAGGTGTCCTGTGCAGCGTTGAAACCGGGAGTGGCCTGGGCGCTAGCAGGATCAAAGGCAGGGACGCTGGGAGAGTTAGGGGCAGACGCTCCGGCAGGCGCATGGGAAGAGCCAAGGTCAGACGCTTCGACAGAAGCGCGCGTCATGGGTTTTCCTGACGGCGCAGATACTCTACTAAAAAGCTCAGAGCCCTGCGATAGGGACTGACGCCACACCCTTCAAATTGAGCCACCGCGACAGCGGTGATGAGCGAACCTGAAACCGGCGTAGCAGGAAACGGGGGCGCGGGAGCGGTGACGAACTGAGAGGCGACGGGCTCGCAAGTGATAGGCTCAGGAGCAGCAGACTCAGCGGCAACGGAGCCAGGAACACGTTCAGAATGTGATGGCGTGTCCCCAGAACCGCCCAACAGCACTTCAACCACGGGGATCGTCGCAGCCTCAACGGCATCACGCAGAGCCAGGGAATACGCGCCGTGGGCGGCTGGATTGTAGATGATGCCGTCATAGTTTACCCGCGCTTTCTGAATAAAATCTATCAGCTGACCCTCGTGGTTAGTTTGCAAAAAATAGAGTTCAACATCGCTGCATTCACGTAAGGCAAAGTCAGCCAACTGCCGTTCTAACTCTGACAAAGTGGTTGTGCCATAGACATCAGGCAGCCAGCTTCCCAAGAGATTGAGATTGGGGCCATTAAGAACCATTATTTTCATCGCTGTCCTCTCCACGTGTTTACTATTTAGGATATTCTAAAACCATGCGCACAATAGAGCAAAAGACCGGCAGCGACCCATTCTCAACCCCCAACAGCAGGCACCAGGCCGGTAGCGAGCCGGTAGCCGGGGTGAGGGGCGAGTGCTATGCCGCTGGCAGCGAGACAGAACAAGGCCAGGAGAGCGACGGCATTCCCTCAACACAGCCCGCGCAAACTCCTCTGTGGACGCGTGGATTTGTGCTCCTTTGTCTCCTAAATTTTCTGAACTTTTCCGGCATGTGGATGTTACCGGCCCTGCTACCGCTCTACATCCATAGTCTGGGTGCTGCTGACTGGATCCTGGGCCTGCTTACCGCGCTGACGGCCGTGGCCACCATCATCACCCGACCATTGGCCGGCTGGGCTACCGTTCGCTTTGGCCGACGCGGTGTGTTTAGTGTGGGCACAATAGGCATGATAGTAACGTCGGTGGCCTTTGCCCTGGCACCGCTGGTGAGCGCAGTGCTCACCATCCGTTTTATCCAGGGCCTGGCCTGGGGCCTCACAAACACGGCCTGCTCAACTATCGCTACCGATAGCATCCCCAAAGCCCGTTACGGCGAGGGCATGGGCTATTTTACCCAGGCCTCCTCCGTAGCCATGGTGATTACACCAGCCCTGGGATTAGCAGTATTTACCCAGTGGGGTGGCTCTGCGGCGGTACTTATTTGCGCTGGCTTTTATCTGCTGTCTTTGCTTTGTAGCTGTTTTATCCGCTACCGGCGGATGCCTCAACCATCCCAGACGCTTAAGCAGACCACAAACGCAGGCGGTGCCGCCCAAGAACCAGGCACGTCATCGCCCTCAAACCGTCGAAACCATAAATTACTTTTATTTATAACAAATATTCTGTTGGAGCGCAAGGCCCTGGTGGCAGCGGTATTGATGATGCTGACAGCTTCAGCCTATGGCATCCTCTTTACCTACCTACCCACAATGTTAGAAACCCGCAGCCTGGGTTCAGCCGGCCCGTTTTTTGTGGTAATGGCGCTGTCCGCCTTTGTGGCCCGCCCGGTGTTTGGCCGTTGGGCAGATAAGCGCACCTATCTGGAGCCGGCGTTGAGTGCCTTTATCTGCATGGTTGTTAGTTTGCTAGCTCTGGCCTTTGTTGGTGATATGGCGGTTTTGTTGATAGCGGCGGTACTTATGGGTATAGGCTACAGTACGGGCTTTTCGCTGTTTTTAGCGGCGGCTACCCTGGGAGCACCCCTTGAGCGCCGTGGCAGCGCTATCGCCACCGTGATGGTGGGCTTTGATATAGGCGCCGGGCTGGCAGCGCTATGCCTGGGCGCAGTGGCATCCTGGTTTACCTACACGGCCGTCTTTTGTGCCGGGGCCGCCATTGCCGCCGTGGGTCTGATTGTTCTTTTGAACTTTAGAAAACGCCTGCCGGGCGCCAAGGACTAAACGCGCGCTTTATAAGACTCCTGCTGGGTGCCAAGGTAGCCTAAAAGCCAAGCACACCTGAAGCGCTAAGGGGCTATCAGTTCACGACGCTGTAGTTCTGCGCGAGCGGCCTTCATCATGACATCAAATACCGCCGCATTGTTTGGCACAGGCTGAATGCGACTGGCTTCGCACCACAGGGAAAAGCCCAAGGCCGCAGTTTCTACCATCATGTCCAAACCATCAAAGGCCCTGGCACCGGCGGCGCGGGCGGCGCGCAACAACTGGGTCTGGCCCTGACCATACACCACATCTAAAACCGTGTGTTGAGGGCTGATACGATTGGTGGATAGCAGTGCCAGATCATCGGGATAGGTGCCTGTGGACGTGGCATCAATGAGGAGCGTTGCTTCTTCCAGGGTCGAGCGCAGCAACACCTCGTCCGTATCACCAAGCCCCCTGAACGTCCCGTCTGGTTGTTGCTTACAAAAACTGGCACTGAGGTTGGCGACAAAATCGCGGGCTCGCGCGCTGTGGCGACTGACCACGGTTACCTCTGATGCCCCGGCAGCTGCCAGAGCCAGGCAGAACGAAGCACTGGTTGCGCCGGTGCCATAGATAACAACCCTGGCACCAACAAGGTGCAGATCGGTGCGCCGACGCAGGCTGGCCACCAGGCCCGCCCCATCCAGATTGTAGCCAAGAAGCGATACCCAGGGCGGGGACACCTCATTCTTGTCCACCAAGGCCGCCTGTTTGCCCGGCAGTGTTTCTGTTGAAGTTGATTGTTGGGCGAGTGGCGTACCGTGGTAAACCAAACTAACCAGAGTTAAGGCTCCCACATCCTGAGCCGTGTCCACCAACATGCCGCCGGCTGATGTCACGGCCTCAGCGGCAGCGCGTTGATAGGGCAAGGTTACACTGAGGCCCGCACAGGACTCATCAACTGACAACTCCGCAAATAACCGGTCAAAGTCTCGGCTGCTCGCGGCCGGGTAGAGATGATAGCGCCAATTAAGGTCAAACTGGTCATAGGCGGCGTTATAGAGGGCTGGCAGCAACGACTTTTCAACCGGAAAGCCGATGAGGCCGGTTTTGGCTGGGGGATTGATGATGGCGCTCATTACTACTCCCTTGCTTTTTTCATGGACGTAACGCTCATGGCCCTTGCCTGGCGCCAGAGCGCTGCCTGGGCGGCGCTGCTCGGTGCTAGAGTGCGGCCTGGGCGGTAGTTTCTAACGTCCCAGACGCTTTTCCAGGCGACGAAAGATCTTAGTGTACCAGAGGTCGGCTTCAGAGCGTGGTTGCACCAACAAGGCCCTGATACCCAGCAGATGGGCACCCAGGACATCGGTAAAAAGCTGATCGCCAATCACTGCCGCCTGTTTTCTTTGGGCAGCAATCTTGCCCAAAGCGCGCAGGTAGGCAAAGGGCAGCGGCTTCATGGCTTTGTGCACAAGGGGCAGTTTTAGCTCGGCGGCATAGTCAAAGACAGAACGATGCCAATTATTGGATATGAGACACAGGGCCAGGCCGCTGGCTTTAAGGTGGGCCACCCAGGCGTTGACTGACGACGGCATTGTACCACTCGCGCGCGAAACCAGAGTGTTGTCGATGTCAAGCAAAAGGGCGCTCACGCCCATCGCGCGCAAAGCGGCTGCGGAAATATCCTCCACACGCTCATAGCTTTGGTCAGGTTTTAACAGGAACATAGGCTCGCGGTACGCCAAAAAGGGGCAAACAAAACAGGGGCGCTCACATGATGCGGCACGCGGCCAATGTCGCCTGCGCCATACGGAGCCGTCTCTAAGCCCTGCGTTCTGTTGAGACAACACGATGTGCGGCCGGTGCCCCTTGTGCCGTCCTTAACCGGCAATGTTAAACACTTCCTGATATACAATCTTAGCCGCCTCAAACTCTTCGCTCGTAGCGCAAAAAGTGTGAAAGCCTTGCGTGTCGGTAAGCACATAGTACAGGTAGTTGGTTTGAGCGGGATGCGCCGCCGCCTGCAAAGATTCGATACGAGGTGAGCAGATTGGTCCGGCCGGCAACTGATCGACCCGATAAGTGTTATATGAACTATCAACTTCAAGGTCGCCGTTCAAAAGCGGGTGGCCATCGTAGCCAGGACCCAGCGCGTAAATCACCGTAGCGTCAATTTGCAGGCGCATACCCAGGCGCAGGCGGTTATAGATGACTGAAGCAACCAGCTCTCGTTCCTTTGCGGCACCGGTTTCCCGCTCAATCAGCGAGGCCAGGCAGACAACATCAAACAGAGTGAGATTACGCTCAGTGGCGTAGGTGAGATCAAGGACATTCGTTTCCAGGGCAAATTGGTTGAGCAACAGGCGGATAACATAATCAGCATCGGCGCCAGCTGGTACCTCGTAAGTCTTGGGATAGAGAAAGCCCTCCAGCGAATTGTTGTAAACACCTTCTAAGAAGGGATAGTCAGGCACGTATTCATCGGCCGCGTAAGCTCTATCCAAAAAGGCCGTGTTAGCGATGCCGCAGACATCCTGAACTACCTGCGCAGTTTGCTCTACCGTTAGACCCTCGGCAATGGTCAATCTGGTTCCCAGAAGCGGCGGGCCTCCAACCAAAGATTGAATCAATAACTCAGTGTCCATCAGGGTAAGCAGATCATAGACACCCGGCTTTAACAGGGCCTCGGCACCGGCGGCTCGTACCGCAGCAGTAAAAGCTCGCTCATCGCTTATCACGCTGGCCTGCTTAAGGATGCTGGCAATCTGAGCGGTGCTGGCACCCTCCAAAACACGCACCTGAACCTGCTGCCCTGGCACTCCATCAGAAACCGGTGCCAAAAACTGATGGTAGGCAAACAGGACGCCACCGGCCAAAAGTGCCAACCCCAGACCTATGAGCACCAGGATACCCACCGTTTTGCCAACACGATGACGGGGACGTTCCCTAGTGGCAAGCTGGGCGACGCTGATGTAATTTTCAGCATCGACAGCCTGGGTGGGGTTGATGGGAGCGCTCGATCCAAAATGATCGGCGGCAGAATCGTGAACCTCGCGGTGCTCAAAAATCGGGTGGGCGGGTTCGGTCAGGTTTTCAGGCGCGTCCCCCCGCCTCTTATCCTGAGTGTTGTGTGCTCCCCCCAAATGTTTGCCTCTGTAAACTGGCATCAAAAACAGTCCTCACTGTCGTCGTTGGTTGGTGCCTGTGTGTCAGCCGGGTCTTTGGCACCGTCATACTGCCCCACAGGGGGCCGCGACTGAGCTTGCTTGCCAAGCCAGGTCGATAAAATTAAGGCAGCAGCTATTTTATCAGTTCTTCCCCGCATATCGCGCTCGCGGCAACCTGCCTGCCTTAGAAGATTCCGGGCCTCGACACTGGACAGCCTCTCGTCCACAAACTCAAGAGGCAGGCCGTACCGCGCAGAAACACGCGCAGCCAAACGACGGGCCTGACGGGCCTGGAAGCGCTCCGCGCCGTCTAACGAAAGGGGCATTCCCGCCACAAGCAGGCGCACGTCATACTCGCGCACAATCCGCCAAAAGTCGCCCGTGCCAGCTAATACCTCCTGCGTTTTCAGGGTTTTTAAGGGAATGGGGATGGGCTGCGCGCGACTGGCTACGGCGATGCCGCAGCGGCGCTCGCCAAGATCCAGACCCAATACACCCGCTTCTGTCAGGCTGTCCGGCTCTGAATCAGGCACCTAAACTCCCCCGCTTTCTTGAACGCCCAGGAGCCGGCGCGCCTCTGCCAAAGCCGCATCCAGACCCTGGGCATCCTTACCGCCCGCTTGGGCCATCTGTGACTTGCCGCCGCCGCGACCGTTGATGAGAGGGGCAATGGACGCCACCAGGGTGCCAGCATCAAAACCATTGCGCACAGCCTCCTTGGTGCCCGCCGCTAAAAGGAGCGGAGCCCCATCAACGGTAAGGGCGCCCAACACCACCGCAGAATTTGTACCCAGTTGCTGCCGCAGGTGATCCGCTGAAGCGCGCAGTTGTTCCAGGCCTACGGCTTCAACCCGCGTTACGAGCAGCCGGTAGTTGAGATCGCAGGCCAAACGCAGCAACGCTTCAGTTCCGGCGCGCGTCTCGTTTTGGCGCATACGCGCCAATTCTGCCTCCAGCTTCCGTTGATGGCGGGTGAGGTGCTCTAATCGATCCGTTAGTTCAGCTGGTACCACCTTTAACAGCTCGGCCGCCCGCCGCAGCTCCCGCTCTTGTTGGTTGAGATATTCCAAAGCGTCAAAGGAAGTCAAAGCCTCAATCCGACGCAGATTAGCGCCAACGCTGGACTCGCTCACAATCTTAAAAAGCCCAATCTGGGCGGTATGGCTTACATGGGTTCCGCCACACAACTCACGTGAGTTTGGCCCAGCCTCCAACACACGCACCTGCTCACCGTACTTTTCTCCAAACAGGGCCACAACCCCGTCGCGGCGGGCGGCATCCAGTGTGGTTGTATGCGAACTGACGGAGCTGTCCTCCATGATACGGGTATTGACAAGTTGTTCAATATTGCTTATTTGTTTATCAGTTATCGGCTCAAAGTGCGTAAAGTCAAATCGCAGCCGCTCTGGGGCGACCAATGAACCGGCCTGCTTGATGTGCTCGCCCAGTACCTGGCGCAGCGCAGAGTGCAGCAGGTGGGTTGCCGTGTGATTGCGCTCTATGCGCTCACGACGCAGGCCGTCGATGGCCGCGTGAACGGTATCGCCAACCTTCAGGTGTCCGTCAATTCGCCCTACGTGGGCAAACAGCCCCTGGGCATAAAACCGCGTATCAGTCACATCAAAACTACCCACGCTAACCAATGCGCCCAGCGTGTCAGTGCCAATGTCAGCACCATCTGCGGCCTTACCCTTAACCGTTGGTGCCATCGCCTCGTCTCGCTCGATAGCCTCGCCCCAGACAGCAACCTCATCCTGAGCAGCGACCTCACCCCGGACAGCAACCTCATCCCGTTTGACAGGCTTGTCCTGGATTGTGCGTACCACCTGTTCTAAAGGGGACGATTGCGCGTCCAGGGGCCGCAGGGGCTCATCGCTGCCGTCATCAACACCGGCATAAACGGTAAGCGTGCCCGTATCGCCCACCTGGCCGCCCCTTTCGCCATAAAAGGGTGTGCGATCCAAGATGACCTCAGCCGCTTCACCGTCACCTATCTCCAACACGGCCTGGCCGTCCACCACGATGGCCAGCACCTCTGCCGTCAACTCATGGTGGTTGTAGCCCACAAAACTGGTAGGACCCACATCGCGCAGCAGCGCGTCGTAGAGTGCGTCGCTGTGTGTCCAGGCATCAGCGTCAGCGTGCTCACGCGCCCGCTGACGCTGCTTTTCCATGTACTGCTCAAAGGTCTCAGTATCAACTTTGACACCCTGTTCACCAGCGATCTCCACCGTAAGATCAATGGGAAAGCCAAAGCGATCATGCAGCTCAAAGGCCACCGACCCGCTTAACGGGCCGCAGTTTTCCCTGGCTGCGGCAAGATGCTTGTCCAGGTAGCTGTGACCACTTTTTAGGGTAGTGGTAAAGCGCTCTTCCTCGGCCCGCACAATGCGCTTTATCAGTTGCTGATTTTCAACAATCTCAGGATAAACATCACCCAGGGCATCAACGGTAGCACGCACAAAGTTGTCAAGAAACGGCGCCTCTATACCTAACAACAGGCCGTGACGCATCGCCCGCCGCAACAGGCGGCGCAGCACATAACCCCGGCCCTCGTTGGTAGGCAGGATACCATCACCAATCATAAAGGTCACCGCCCTGCTGTGATCAGCCAGAATACGTAAAGACAGGTCATTTTGCTGTTGTTGCTGCGTGGCAACCATAGGTGTGACACCACCTCTGGGTGTTTCCAGAGTTTCAGCGGTGGTGGTGGGTTGCGTGGCGACCATGGATGTGACACCACCTTGGCCCTCTCCATCGTGGACAAAGGAGTTGGTATAGCGCGTGCCGCTCAACTCTTCTCCCACCTTTATCAAACCACGCAACATATCCGTTTCATAATTAGAGTGTACGCCGGACAGCAGAGCCACCGTACGCTCCAGGCCCATGCCGGTGTCAATATTTTTAGTGGGCAGGTCAACCAGGGAGCCGTCTTCCTGCATGTCATATTGCGTAAACACACAGTTCCAGAACTCTACAAAGCGGTCGCAATCACAGCCCGGCGCGCAGTTTGACCGGCCGCAGCCAAAGGCCAAGCCCTGGTCATAGTACAGCTCGCTTGAGGGACCGCAGGGGCCGGTGGCACCGGCTACCCAAAAGTTATCTTCCCAGCCCAAGCGGCTGATATGGTCTGCGGCGACGCCTAGTTCTGCCCATATCCGCGCAGCCTCATCATCTTGTTCATAAACGGTAAAGTACAGGCGCTGTTTGTCCATCTCCAGTATCTCGGTGGCAAACTCATAGGCCCAGGCGCACATCTCGCGCTTAGAATAACCGCCAAAAGAAAAGTTGCCCAGCATCTCAAAAAAGCTCAGGTGGCGACCGGTGGTACCGATAATGTCGATGTCGGTGGTGCGCACACACTTCTGCACGGTAGTGGCGCCAATATAAGGAGGTTCAAGACGTTTTTGCTGGAGAAAATAGGGCTTAAACTGCACCATACCGGCGCTGGTCAGGAGCATAGAAGCATCGGGAGGAATCAGCGAGGAAGAAGGAAAACGCTTGCAGCCCTTGTTCGCAAAAAAGGTCAGGTATTTTTCACGTAGTTGCGCGCTGAGCATTCAGAGGTCTCCTTGATCCGACGTGTCGGGATGGGTACGGGACGGCCGACGAGTACGAGACGGCCGGGATGCCTCGCTGGTATCAGAACGTTTGGCAGACGACCGGGCGGACGGCAGGGACGCTGCCTCTTGGGAGGAGCGTTTGATGGGTGGTCGAACAGACAGCACGGCTTGATGCTGTTCTTCAGCCTGACTGTACTCTTCAGCCTGACGGTGTTCTTTGGCCTGACGGTTTCCCTGTGCACGGTTGGGCGGTTGACTCTTATCCTGCTGCTGATCCCGACCTTGGGTGCGATGAGCAAACCGGCTAAAAAAGTTATGTGAGCGCGTTGAAAGGCTGGGTGCGCTCGTCTTAAACAACGCGCCCTGCTCAGAAAGCAACCGGCGGCCGGTACGTTTTTCAAAGTAGTAGACAAAAATCGTCTTGACAGCCCCCGTTAGCGGCACCGCGCAGAGCATACCAAAAACGCCACCCAACGTGCCTCCCAGAAAAATCGCCACCAAGATGACACCGGGATGCAGCTCTACGCTTCCCGACATCACCCGCGGATAGATAACGTTGTCATTGAACACCTGTGACGCTATGGTCAGGCCGGCTGCCAACAGGCCGGTTACGGGCGAGATAAACAGACCAACCAGTCCGGCCATTATCCAGGCCAGGGTCGGACCGATGAAGGGAATAAATACCATCAACCCCGTGAAGAGAGCCATCACAACCGGATACGGCATACCAATGGCCGTGTAGCAGATACCAGACAAGGTGCCGGTACAGATACAAGAAGCTACCATGCCGCGCAGGTATCCGTTGAGCGAGCGAGAGAGGGCGCCAACAATCACACGGGTGTCCGTTTCATACTTGGGCCCAATGATAGTCATAATCTCGCGACTGATCCGAGGAAGATCCTTCAACACCCAAAAACCCACAACAATGGAAACGCCCGCGACAACAAAGCCAATGGTCACGTTGGAAGCAGTAATGAGCATGAAGTTGGCCGAGGCAGAGGCCAGGCCCGAAACCAGATTGGACATCTCCTCTGCCAGGCTGGTAAACAGCTGCGGGATGCCAGAATCATCAAAAAGATGAGCAAATTGTTGGGAAAAATCACTAAGAAATGTGCGGGCCTGAGTAAAATAGCTGGGGAGCAGCTGTACAAAGCCGATAAACTGTTCTACCACTACCGGCACAAAAACCAGGAGAATCAAAAAGATAATCACCAAGGCAACTATATACATCGCCGCCGCGCCCAGAGCCCGTGGTATTCCACGAGCATGCAGCCAGGCGACCGGTGTGCGCAGGATAAAAACCAGAAAGGCCGAAGCCAGTACCACTGAGATTGGCGTCCATATCTGACCCAACACATACAAAGCCCCAACCAGGATCAGCACGATGCCGATGACGGTGAACGTCAGGTAAAAGCGGCGGCGGATGGTGGTGAGGTTGTCTTGTGGGGACAAGGAGCTTACCTGTGCCTTTCAGTGGTCTGAAGATGGAGCGGTCTTGAGGGGTGCCTCAACGCGGACAAGCGGTTGTGTGGCGGTTGGCGGCAGGGTTGCCGGTGTTACGTTTAGGATACACGGCGGGCTGGAAGCAGGGTGAGGGTGGCCGAGGCCAAACCAAGCGACCAAATCCCTGAAAACATCGGCCTCAGTGAGCCTTCTTGAGCCCGCTGTCATCCGTATAAAACAAAAAGAAGCCGTCTTGATTTTGACCGGGAACGTTGGGAGCGGTCTGTTCCCGCGCAGGCGGCGTGACCAGACGCGGTAGCTGCGTTTCATCGTCAGGTTCAAAATCGGGATCGTAGGCTATTTTGGTTTCTGTTGGTAAAACCGCATCCTGGTTCACCACTGCCTCTATGGTGGAGACAGGAGGGGCAGCGGTTGCTGGCGCGGGTGAGGCTGCGGGTATTTCAACTGCGGGTAGTGTGGAGGCAAGCTCAGGGGCTGGCGGGGGCACAGGGCTTGTTGCGGTATCGGCTGCGGAAGGCGAGTTTTTTGCAGATTGGGCCACAGCGGCCAGACGGCTGGCCACATCAACCTCTGGGATTTGAACAGCAGGAAACTGAACGGTTGTCGAGAAGCGAGCAGCATCGGTTCCCAGGGGCTGGACGGCCGGTTGATCGGTTGGGAGAACCTGCGCGGCGGGCGCGCCCTGTGAAGTAGGCTGCTGAGGAGCAGTTGGCTGAGGAGGCACTTGCGTCTGCGTCTGCGGAAAAGCAGGCTGTTGAGAAGCGAGGGGCGATGTATCGGCGGGCGCGGCAGCCTGTGCCTGCTGAGCAATAATAGTGTCCCAAGCAAGACGCGCGCGGTCGCTGGCTCCTCCGCCGTCTTTGGCTGGCTTAACAGCGCTTACAACAGACGCGGCAGAAGGGGCAGTGGACGATTGGAGCGACTTGGCAGCCGCCTGCTTTTGAACATTGGTACCCAGGATGTTGCGCACCTTGTCGGTAGCAGCGTTAAGGAGGTTTAACGGTGCGTCGGTTATCTCGACAACCTTGCCGATAGCGCCCGCCGCCGTGTCGGTAACATCCGCGACATTGGCCAGGATGGTGTCAGCGCGCATTATTTCCAGATTAACAGCGTCCACCGTTAGCGACACGCGCTCCAACAAGGGATCAACACGCTGTACAGCCGGACGCGCGGCCTCAAGAATGGGCTGCACGTCTGCAATCACCTTATTGGCGTTTGCGATGGTGGGAGCAAGGTTGTCTATGGTTTTGTTTAGTTTGCGCGCGGTGCCAATAAGGTGAATAACAAAGATTATCAGCACCACCACAAACAGGGCTATGACTATAAAAAGTATCTGCAAAATCAATTCGGTCATCGCTGTTCCTCTCAACAGGTTGCCTGTATCCAGATAATAACAGAGATGAACCCTCGGATAAAGGCACCGCGCGGTTTAAGCGGTCTTGTTTGTATCTGGTTTTTTAGGAACGTTGGCGCTTTCTTTGGCTTGCGACGCCTCAGCGGCGGCGCGCTCACTATCCTGTTGACGCAGTTCGCTGCGGTAGGCTTCCCAGCCTCTTTCGCCAGCCACAAAGAACGTGGCATCCAATCCGTCAGGAAGATAATGCTGATGCGCATAGCCAGAAGGTTCCAGGTGCGGGTAGAGATAAGGCTCGTAGTTCTCAGAACCGGGGCGATGGCGATCACGCAGATGATTGGGAACCGGCCGCAGTGAACCTGAGCGCACTTCCTGGCGAGCCTGAGCGATGGCCAGGTAGGAGGCATTGGACTTGGGCGCCAGTGCCATGTAGATGCATGCTTGACTGAGGTTTAGTTGACATTCCGGCAGGCCGATGCGCTCTACGGCCGCAAAGGCGGCGTGCGCGATAAGGAGCGCCTGGGGATCAGCGTTACCAATGTCCTCACTAGCAAAGATCATAATGCGGCGGGCGATAAACTTGGGATCCTCGCCGCCCTCCAGCATCCGCGCCAGCCAATACACTGCGGCATCCGGGTTTGAGCCACGCATTGACTTGATAAAGGCGCTGATAACGTCATAGTGGATATCACCCTGCTTGTCATAGGGCAAAACCGCGCGTGGGGTAGCCTCAAGTACATCTTTGAGGTCTATGGAAAGCATACTCTGGTTTTTGGTTGCAGGCTCAAACGGTACCTCGCGTGCCTGCACTGCCTGATCTGCCTTACTCTGTTGCGCCTGCGCCGTTCGCGCTTCCTTAGTCTGTTGCGCCGCAGTGTCTGGTTGTTGGGCCAAAGAAGCAGGCCGCGCCTTTTGAGCCTGTTCCTGCTTTTTCTGATCCTGCTCACGCACCCCCTGGCTCTGCTCATGCGCCTGGCGCACCTCAGCCGCCATTTCCAGCGTGGAAAGGGCGCTGCGGGCGTCACCGGCGGCCAGGGTTGCGATAGCGCCAAGCGCAGCTTCTGTAATGTCAAAAGCACCGTTTAATCCGCGTGGATCAGTGAGGGCGCGCGCAACAATACGCCTGATGGTATCTGCACTAAGCGCCCTAAACTCAATAACGCGAGAACGTGAGAGTAAGGCGGTGTTAACTTCAAAGGCCGGATTTTCGGTGGTGGCACCTATCAGCACCACCGTACGATCTTCAACGGCGTGCAGCAGCGCGTCTTGTTGAGAACGCGAAAAGCGGTGGATTTCATCAACAAACAGGATGGTGCGCGTAGCCTCAACACTCAGGCGCTTAGCGGCCTCGCCTATCACGCGCCTGAGGTCGCTGACACCGCCAGAAATCGCGCTGACCTCAGTAAAGTGGGCCAGAGACTGGCGAGCGATAATGCGCGCCAGCGTGGTTTTGCCACTGCCCGCAGGCCCAAATAAGATAATTGAGGAGAGTGTGTCGGCTTCGATGGCTCCGCGTAACCAGGTGCCGGCCCCCAACACGGCGGACTGCCCCAAAAGCTCATCCAGCGTTGTTGGGCGCATCCGCACTGCCAAAGGAGCCACGCTGTCAAGCGCGTCTTGCTCGAGCTTAGAAAACAGATTGTCCATGGATTTAGTATAGCGCTTCACTCTGGCAGAAATCAGGGAAGACCAACTGAAAAATCTGGCTGGAAAAACCTCATTCTTGAACCGACAGGATGAACCCACCTATCAAAAGGTGGGACCCGCGCTGCTGCTTTCAGCTTTCGCTACCATAAAGGGGAATACCTGTCCACAGCAGTATAAAGGCACCCTATTCATGCATGTCGGTCCATCGAATTGGCCGGCCAAGAATGAGGTAGGGACATTGTACTCCTATTGAAAGCGGGAACACAAGTAACGGTGTTTTGGATACCAGCGCCTCTTCCAATTTTGCAATTTCCCTATGACAAATCCATACGAAAAGCGGGGCGGACGGCGAACGTGCTGCTCGTGCCGCCGAAAGTGACTGAGCCCGTAGAGGCGTTGACCATAGCGACCCCGTAAGTGAAGAGGCGCGGAGAGCGAAGCCAGTAGTA
>JAITRZ010000068.1 GCA_031288185.1 Coriobacteriales bacterium | reverse complement strand
CTCCTTTTGCCCTTGTCCTTAAAGATAAAATCCCTGTTAGGCCCTGTGCCGCCGCTTGCGACGGGAAGAAAATGTGAGAAACCGCCCTTTGGTTTGTCCCATTTTCCACAGGGCTTATCTTGCTTTTTGACTTTTGCCGCTGTTTGAGCGAAAGTTTTTGGGAGTTTTTGGGAGTTTTTGCATATAGCAGTGCGTTGACCTGCGGTTTAGTAGTTAGGATGGTTGACTGGGGGTCAAGGGGTCGCAGGTTCAAATCCTGTCAACCCGACCAAGTCTTTTTGGTTCGCATGCCTGTCGGCGGGATGACACAGCGGTGGCAA
Source organism: Coriobacteriales bacterium (assembly GCA_031288185.1). Taxonomy (GTDB): domain Bacteria; phylum Actinomycetota; class Coriobacteriia; order Coriobacteriales; family UBA8131; genus JAITDU01. Next base: position 15,918 of record JAITRZ010000068.1, on the reverse strand, counting down.
GCCACCATGCCAAGCGGTTCCCGGCGCAGGTATGAATGGGCAACAACATCCGTAGGACGCTTCAAACTTGTCCTCAGCGGTTCCCGGCGCAGGTGTGAGTGGACAAGCGTCCGTAAAAGCCGATACTTGTTGTAGTGGCTTTCTGTTTGAGTTCAAATTGAATTGTGAGGGTGCACCATGCCAATCTGCTCAAAATGTGGCGGCGTAAGTGAAGGCAGGGTTTTCGGGTTTCGTCGGACGCCTTTCATAGACAACGATCCGCAAACAGTCAATATAACCATTCATAATAACTATGGCGCGCCACCGCCCTCCAGTGCGGACTCTACTCCTATACCACCCTCCAGTACTGATTCTACTTCCACACCGTCCAAGGTTGAAACAAGTGCTTCAGCCGCACCAACCGTGAGCACTAAAAGTTGGTGGGTTGCGCTTATACTTTGCGTGTTTCTTGGCCTGTTTGGTGCTCACCGATTCTATGTTGGAAAAATCGGCACAGGCATAATCTGGCTATTGACAGTAGGGTTCTTCGCAATCGGCTGGATTGCCGACATAGTCTTTTTGTGTTTGAGCAAGTTTACTGACAAGCAAGACAGGCCCATCGTTGGTTCCATGTCATCGAAGCGAGCCAAATAAAAAGATTGATACGTGCCGTAGCGGCATCAGTATAGGCGCTCTCCACCACAGAAGACAGAAGGCAAAGGGCAAACAAAAGGTGCCAGCGTGCGTTAGAAAGCCATTTATCGGGCCAGGGCAGCCGATGGTGGCACCGATGATGGACGCGCGCCTCAAGAGTGGGGAGGCTGTTATCTCAAAGAGTATCGTCTGCGCCGCCTCTGTCTGCGCTACCTCCCTTCGCGCTGCCTCCACCAGTGCCACCAACCTGACCGATGCGGGGCCAGAGCAATCAGGGGCAGAAGCTATCAGGGTTGGGAGCGGTCAAAGACAGGGGTGGTAACAGAGGCGACCAGACGCTGGTTTTCCTTAATGCCGCTACCTCATAAGGTACCGTCAGCGGCATCGAACGCAGCGAGCCTGTGACGTACTGGATAAAACTAACGGGTATCGTGCCTCAGATACCACAGGGGGATATGAACGGAAAAGAGTCTTCATGAAAAAGAGAAAAATTGCTTTTGGGATTGTGCTGAACATACTATTCAGTGTCATTATGGCCGCCGTGATGGGATTGGCAGCGGCATCTATTGACGGCCAGTCCGTTACCTGGGAGAGCTTTGCCTTTGGTTTTGGCGTTGGCTTTGTCATCAACTTTGTTGTCAGCTCGATAGTGCCTCTCCAGAAAATTGGGCAGGGATTTAGCAGAGCCCTGGGCGCGACAAGCGTGGTAGCTCAACATTTTGTTCAACCTCTGATCTGGGCGACCATCTTTGTGCTTATCCTCATCTTTTGTTTTACCGCCATTCAAACCGGATTTGGAAATCTTGAGTCCACGCACGGAACCGTCGTCACCTTTATGGATCGCTATCTCAGTGGTTTGGGTTTTATCTGGCTTATCGCTTATGTAGCGGTTCTCTTTACGATGCCTTTTTCGTTTTGGGCGGCCCGGAAAATTACCGGATTTTCCTCACAGGATACATGAGGCAGTAACGCTCCACCAAGACACTTACCGTATTTTCGCTCACTGTACCGGAGTTTCGCCACAGGCTAGATAGTTTGGCAGTACTGGCGTCCTGGTATCTTTTCGCCACAGGCCGGATAGTCTGGCAGTGCTGGCATCCTGGTATTCGCAAGGCGTCAAGATGTGTTCTTTCCGTTAAAATAGGGAAGGGCACAGCAGCGCTGCAGCAACGTGGCGGCCAAACCACCAACGGCCAAACCAAGCCAACACCTGGGCCGGGTACGCTCACTGCGCGCAATGGGCGCTTGCGCGCACTAAACGCTACAGCAGCGTGGCGGTCAAATGAGTCAATACCGCTGGCAACGGCAGTTGCCTCTTGCCTCACCTGCGTAACGGATCACAGAAGCGGAGCGGCGATTTTGAGCGGACACATCCTAATAGTTGAAGACGATGAGAATATCGCCAGGATGGTTGAGGCCACGTTAGAGTTGGGCGGCTATACTAGCGAAGTCTCAGCTGATGGTTCCTCAGCGTTGGCGCTCATTCAGCAGCGGGAATATGATCTCGTCCTTTTGGACGTGATGTTGCCTCAGTTAGATGGTTTTGATGTACTGGCGGAGATGACCCACCGCCAACGTCAGATACCTGTCATTTTTCTTACTGCGGTAGACGAAGTTTCCAAGAAAGTGCGCGGCCTGCGCATGGGCGCTGAGGACTATATTGTTAAACCCTTTGAAGCGGTAGAACTGTTGGCTCGTATTGATGTGGTACTGCGACGTACACAGCGTGGAGCCGCAGGCTCAGTCTGCTTTGATGGCATCTGTGTGGACATTGACGCTCACCAGGTGCTCCACAATGGCCAGCTGGTGCAGTTGACGCCCAAGGAGTTTGACCTGCTGGTCTTTTTTATCCAAAACACTGACATCGCCCTAACACGCGAGCGATTGCTATCTGCCGTCTGGGGCCACCACTTCCTGGGTGAAACTCGCACGGTGGACACCCATGTGCAGCAGTTGCGCAAGAAGCTGGCTCTGGCCGAAGCCCTGGTCACAATCCCACGTCTTGGATATAGGTTGGAAGGATCGGGATAGTGCTTGGCAGCTCCCTCGAAAGTAGCACCGGATGAAACTCTGGCAGAAGATATTTCTGCTGACGCTTGCGTTGGTGATTGTGGTTGTCAACGCCACTTCGCTGTTGCTCCTTTCCAACAACCACCATCTGGCCATTGAGCGTGATCGCCAAGACGCGCTCTCGCGCCATAACTACATTGTGGTAGAACTACAAAACGCCATTATCTACCAGCAATTAGTTGACCGCGTGATCAGCTTGGACGAAGGCGAGGCGCTGGCAGTGGCCCGCGAGGTCTTAAACCGCCAGCGAGCTGACAGCTCGCTGGGCGTGGCACTGTTTAGCGATGGGCAGCTTCTCCATGCTGTCAACCAGACAGCCAAGCGGCAGTCTGATGAACGAACCCTGCTCAATGAACCTGCCTACACGGCTCGCATCACCAACACGGACGATGCGACCTACCTGCTTATCGTGTCTACGGTGCAGCTAAATGGCCGACCCTATCAACTGCTTAGCAGCCTGGACATCACTTCCACCTACCACCTTTTCGCAGCTAATCTGGATATGGTGCGCTTCATCGGCACCCTCTCAGCCCTGTTGGTTGCTGGCATCCTGCTGCTTTTGATGCGGGGCCTGCTGGGGCCATTGCGCGATCTTTCCACCACCACGCGCCACATCGCTCTGGGTGAACTGGGCCGCCGTGCCGCCGTCAAAGGCCATGACGAGGTTTCTGAGGTTGCTCGCAACCTCAATATCATGGCTGAATCCATTGAGCGTAACGTCACCCAGTTGGAGGGTTTGGCAGAATCCAGGCGTGTCTTTATTGGCAACCTCGCCCACGAGATGAAGACACCCCTTACCTCAATTCTTGGCTTTGCCGACATTCTCCGTATCAAACGCGGTGTCAGCGACGCCCAACGCCAGGAATTTGCCAGTGTGATTGTTAGTGAAACCAGGCACCTGCAGGGTCTTTCCAGCAAGCTGATGCAACTGCTGACAATCAGCAACTTTCGCCCCAGCCTGCAAGATATTGAGCTTGAAGAGTACATCGCGCAGCTCAAACTGGCACTGACGCCGCTTTTTGAGCGTAGCGGACTGCGCTTTGCGACCCAGGTTGATTCCCCGCGTCTTGTTGCTGACCCGGAACTGCTTGCCTCGCTGCTTAATAATCTGTTGGATAATGCCATAAAGGCTTCACCGCCAGGCACTACAATAACGCTCAGGGCCACTCGTGACACAGCTAGCGACGGCTGCGTGCTTACGGTGACTGACCAGGGCGCCGGCATTCCTCCTGAACAGATACCGCTGCTCACCGAGCCTTTTTATATGCTGGACAAGGCCCGCACTCGTAGGCACGGTGGCGCAGGTTTGGGCCTGGCTCTTTGTGCTGAGATTGTCCGGGCCCATAACGCCACACTGCAGATAGAAAGCGCGGTGGATGCCGGTGCTAGCGTCAGCGTCAGTTTTCTCCCAACATCTGCAGAAGAAGGACACGAGCAAGCCGAGGAGCGTTTTGATGACTCAGACACTACAACGAGCAGGGAAGACGGGCCTCAACCAACAGGCGCGCGAGCGGTAACTAACGTCCAGGCATCCGACATAGCGGACAGACCGAGGCTACCCGGCATACCCCCCGCTGTGTCATCGGTTACACTTGGCAGAGAGGAAAGCCATGTCTGAACAGGGTTCTGCGCCGCCTGAACGAAGTTCGGCATCCTGGGGTTCCTTACCCGCATCAACGCCCCCTTCTCCTATGGTGTCTGGCAGGCGTAGCGCGTTTTATGACGGGGTGACGGTAGTGCTTGCGGCGTTGATTATTATTGGCGGCTTTGTCAGTCCCAGCCTGTTTTATCCCCTGATAGATTCCTACCAAAACGAAACGGTGGTGCTTGCGACCGCCGAGGACACCGATGTGTCTCAGCACGTCTTTGAAGAAGCGGTATCACTGTATCCCTGGAACCTTTACGCGACAGAGCAACTGAGACCTTTAAGCGGCTTTGAGCGTGACTTTTTGCTGGAGCGACAGGTGCCACAGTTCTTGTTTAGCGTAATGGCCGCGCGCGGTATGAATGTGGCTTTGCTGCCAACACCACCGCAGCCAAGTGCCGTGGCCGCAGCCTTTGACTTCCTGATAACCGATACCAACAGTGGTCAGGGTTGTTATGTATTGGATGCGGGGGACTTTAATGGGGACGGGGCGGCGGATCTGCGTTGCGCGGTTGACGAGGATGGCAACGTCATAACCTTGGTTCTGCTTTCTGGATCCTGGCCTGTTCCTGAACCAGAGGTTGGGGCAGAGGGAGTCGAACCCACGTCTTCTGCTGCGTCAGGTGAGAGCGACACTGCTGCAAGCGAAGTTGCGACGGTTCCGGAGTCAAGGAGTGTGGAATCATTGCCCGGAGGCCAAGATTTGGCAGCCTGGGAATTTGTTGATTTGTTGGTAGGTTCAGCCAGAAACAGCGGTCAGCTCAAGGTGGAAGCAGCGGTTACTCAGTTGGATGCCGGTTTTGCCGAGCGGTATGGTTATCCCTATACCAGCTTGCGCGCGCCTGCCTCTACCGAAACAAACGAACCGACCAATCAGGCAGCTACTGACATTCAACCTGCCGATGATACCGAACTCTCCGCCACTCCCGCACAGGAAGCGACCGCCTTGGATAGAGAAAAGCAATCTCAGCGCCTCCCGGCCTTTTCTCCTACACCGCTTGTGTACGCAACAGAAGAGTACGAGTTGTTTATCTATGACCTGCCCAACGGTATGCGCCTGATTTTGTATATGAACCCGGTAGTGCCGCTTTGTCTGGGTTTTAACCTGCAAGGTTCATAATGCCTGAAACTTCGTCCTGAAACGGGGCGCGGATGGTGCTTTATGCTATGATGCCTTATACTATCAGCAGACGGGGGCTTGCTCTCGTGTGCGAGAGCAAGGATGTAACCTTGTGTTTTCTTGTTTTTTGCCATTGCAAAGAGCAAATTATTCTCTGTTCGCCTGCGGTCAGAAGGACGTGACTGTTGTTTGTTTGGAGACATACAGGGGTTGTTATGGAGCTTAAAACATTGTTTTTTGAGTGGCAGGGCCACCAACCGGCCAGCGAGGAGAAACGGCGAAAGCTGCGGCGTATCCATAAGTGGTTCTTTGAGGGATTCGCCAAACGAACCGATGTAAGGCAGCAAGGCTTTACCCTGGTTGAACTGATGGTGGTCATCGCTATCATCGGCATCATCTTGTCCCTTGCCGTGCCTTCCCTTACTGGTTACATTAGAAAGGCCCATATTGATGGGCTGATCAATCGTGCTGAACTAAATGAGCGAATCTGCCTGGAACTAACAGGTATGCAGTATGCTGAGGTAGGCAACCCGTATCTTGGCATTCCAACTGTCAAGGGCAATTACTATCAAAATGCAGGTACGGTTAATACCAATTGGAATGTTGCAGCTGCTGTTGCCCCCGCCGGTCGAGCCCTCATTGATGAGACCGTCTACGGACAACAGTATATCTATCTTGATTCCTGGATCAAAAATATTGACGGTACGGATTGCCTGCGCGGCAGTGTGGCGAATTCCTGGTCCAATGATCCCGACAAGCGTGTGAGTGCCGGCATTACTGCCTATGAACAGCGCGTCCTTTCAGGCTTTGCTCCAGCAAGTTTTCTAACCAACTTTAATGACTATGGTAGCTGCACAACCTGGCTGTGGTTTGCTAAACCCGATTCGGCAAAGTTAGCAAGAATGAGCGACAGCGTCGCAAACCCATATTACTTTGAGTATGATCTGGTTTTCTCTGAATATTGGTTTAGTGAAGACGGCAAGAACTTTGGCGTTTTTCATAACCTCACGTTTGATGATACAACCGATAGCGTTGGTCACGCTGATAACCGCGATGATACAACCATCACGCCAGGATGGTTTGTTTACGAGTACCGTAGCGACGGTAAGTGGTATCGCTTCAGTTAGAAGCGGTAGGGACAAGCCGACCTTACGGTATAGGAGCAAGCTGGCGTTATGGCCTTCCCATCTCCATTTTTCCGGGCATCAGCGGAGCAATCCAGGCTACGACAGAAAAGGGAGCACCAACCTCCGGTTGGTGCAGCGGCCGGTGAACGGTCGATGGCCGAAGATTTATAGAGTACTGCCTACAATACATGCTAGACTACACTAGTTGTTTTTTTGCCCGTTAAACAGGATCAGCGCCCTATGGAGATAATCAATCTGGCACTTGGCACGCCCTTGGGTTATGTCATGTATTGGTGCTATATGCTTGTAGGCAGCTATGGCTGGGCCATCATCCTGTTTACGGTGCTGACGAAAGTATTGCTTTTCCCTTTATCACTTATTGCCCAGAAAAATTCCATCAAGATGGTGCGTATGGCACCGCTTTTGGCCGAGATCAAACGGCGTAATGTTGGCAGTGGCGAGCGCATTATCCAAGAGCAGAAGGCGCTGTATAAACAGGAGCATTACAGTACGCTGGCCGGCATTGCCCCTTTGTTGATCCAGATTCCCCTCATTTTAGGCTTGATCAATGTTATTTATAATCCGCTGGAACATCTCTTTCATTTTGATTTCGCCACCATCAACGCCCTGATTGAGCACGCCACCCAGGTGCTGGGCATGTCGCGCGCTGACATGGGATTGAGCGCCCAGTTGTTTGCCCTTGAGGCAGTCAAGGCTGATCCCCACGCTTTCGCGATGCTGCCCGGTGCCGATGCCTTCCTGGAACGCATGCAGAGCTTCGACACCCATTTTCTGGGTATCGACCTCTCGGCGGTTCCCTCACTGGCCAGCGCCACCCTGGCCATTCCCTTCGCCTCTGGTCTGAGTGCTCTGGTACTGGCTGTTTTTCAGAATCGTTATAACGTCTTGCAGGTAGAACAGGGTTTTATGGGCAAATGGGGCATGGCTCTTTTCCTGGTGGCTTTTAGTGCCTATTTTGCAGCTGTATTGCCGGCCGGTCTGGGTTTATACTGGGCCGCTGGCAATGTATTGTCCATACCGGTATTGGCATTGTGCAACCTTATCTATGATCCTAAAAAGCACATTGATTATTCTCGGCGTTTGTCCAAACCCCGTCTCAGTCAGGCAGAAAAGGCTGTCTTGCGCATCCAGGCTCGCGAACTGCGCGCGCGTTCCAAGGCTTGCGCCAGGCATTTCTTTTCTGCGGACAACCTGCGTGAACTGGTCATCTACTCTGAGGGCCAATGGTTTTTACAAATACTTTAGCGGCATTATCGATTACCTGCTCAAGCACTCTGATATTACTATCCATTATGTGACCAGCGATCCCAACGACCATATTTTTACCACCGACATCCCGCGTATTTGTCCCTGGTTCATTGACAACCGGGATCTGATCGCCTTTTTCATGAAGCTGGATGCTGATCTGGTGCTGATGACCACCCCGGATCTGGACAGGTATCACCTTAAACGTTCCATCGTTCGTGACGATGTAGAGTATGTGTACCTTGATCACGGCATGTCCAGTTTTCATCTGATGCTCCAGGAAGGGGCACTTGATCACTTCGACACGGTCTTTGCCTATGGTCCCAACCATATTGCTGAACTGCGCCAGACTGAGGCTGCCTATGGCCTGCCCCAAAAGACCATCGTTAAAACCGGGTTTGGACTGTTAGATGAGCTGCTGGTACGCGTGGCCGCGTTGGCCAAAGAGGTGCAGCCAGAGGCAGACGGCACGTCAGGGGAGGGGAGAAGCAAAAATCCCCAGAGCAGAAGATTGATGGAAAAGGCGGACACTGCCCCGGAAAGTCCCATTTGTGCTGTCGCTCCTGATGCTGCTACCACTTCTGTTCTTGCTCCCGCCACCGCCCCCGCCATCCTGACCTCGGCCAAAAAGCAGATACTGATAGCACCCTCCTGGCAACAGGATAATATTATGGATTTGTGTTTGGATGAATTGCTGTCCGCCCTGCTTAAACAGCCCAATCTAAAGATTGTGCTGCGCCCGCACCCAGAGTATGTCAAGCGTTTCGCCGAGCGAATGGCTGCTCTCCTCGTCAGCTACCAAGAAAAACTTGGCCCTGACTTTGTGATTGAAACCGACTTTGCTGCCAATGAAACGGTCTATCGCTCCGACCTTGTCATCACGGATTGGTCGACCACCGCCATGGAGTTTTCCTATGCTACCAAGCGACCCTCGCTATTTATCAACACGCCCATGAAGATGATGAATCCCAACTATCAGCGCATTGAGGCCATACCGCTGGACATCAGTTTGCGAGAACGTCTTGGCCAAAGCGTGGAAGTAACAGAACTGGCCAGTATACCGGCTGTAATTGCTCAGTTGACTTCAAATTCTGGCGCATGGACAGAAAAGATCACGGCTATCGTTGATGAAACCATCTATGACGTTGGCGACGGCTCCCGCAGCGGAGCTGAGTACCTGATAAGCCGTATCAGCTACCAGCGCGAGCTACGAGCCTGGTACAAGAGCCTGAGACCCGCCCCTAATACTCAGGCCAGGGTTGGAGCCTCTGCATGAAGGCATCCCATCGTTTTGAGCGCCCTGTGCGTCTGGGTCTGCTGCTGCTCATATGGACGATCGTTTTGTTTTTCATCCACCGGCCGGCCTGGGCCTATATCGATCCTGCTACTACCACCTATGTTGTTCAGATATTCACCGCCGTCATTGTTGCCCTGGGTGTGACCTTGAGCATTCTGGTGTACCGCGCGCAGTCGGCACTGATGGCTGTGCGGATGTTTTTCTATCGACTTTACGTACGGGTCATCAAGCGTCAGAAAGGCGTTTTGGGTGATACTGAGGTCAAGCGCGGATTAAACCGTCGCAAGGTTGCCCGCGCTGCTGCAACCCCAAAACCACGCTATCAGTATCCGGCCAATGTGCTGCCCGGTGAGCCAATTGGCAGTTCTGCCCGTCGCCGTATTCGCAAACAGGCGCGTGTGGCTCAAAGCGCTGCCTATGAGGGAGGCAGGGGATCTTGGCAGAACCTGTGGAGGGACGACCGACGCCTGCGCAGCCGGCTTCTCATTGCGGCCTTGCTAAGCGCGAGTTTAAGTCTGACGCTGCTTGTCTTTACTATGTGCGATCTACTGGCTGCCAATAGCGACTCTCTCTCCTATCTGTTACCGGGCATTATCATTCCAATACTGCTTGTGGGATTGGTTGCAGGTGTCCTGTTTACTGGCGTGTTGTTGATTTTTCGCGGACGTCTCTTTGACCTCATCACAGCCCTGCTTTTAGCAGTGCTGCTTGCGGCTTATCTGCAGGGTAATTTTCTCAACCCGGATCTGGGCGCATTGACGGGCGATGCCATTCCTTGGCATGCGCTACGTGGTCAAACAGCGCTCAATCTGTTGTTTTGGATCGGATTGATAGTGGCGGTGTTGGCCGTCCGCTACTTCTCGACTCGACTTTTCAAGATAGTGATTTTGGCACTACCCGCCCTCCTCATTGTTGTGCAGTTGGCAGCACTGGCGGCAATCGTCCCGGAGCTCAATCCCAGCATTGCCGCCGGCAGTGAAAGAACCAGGTACCGTGAGGTCTTAACCACCAAGGGCCTTACCGAGGTTTCCCCGCAAGATAACATCCTTATCTTTTTGCTTGATCGTTTTGATGAAGAATATGTCAGTGAGATCCTTGCACAGGATCCAAACTTTTTTGAGCCGTTGGATGGCTTTACGCACTTTAACAACAATATCACGCACTACCGCTGGACCTTTCCCTCGGTCATAGAGATACTAACCGGCAACAAGCTGTTAACAACCGGCAAAGCTGAAGAATTTGCGAAATTGGCCTATCGTAAGTCAACGTTTCTGCCGCAATTAAAGGCGGCTGACTATGAGCTGAAGCTCTACTCAGATGATATTGCCTATTTTGATACTGAATTAATCAAACCCTTCTTTTCAAACTTGCAGCCGTTGGAACAGGAACTGGATATTCCACATGTTTTGCTGCGACTGGGCCTGTTGAGCGCTTATCGTCAGGCGCCGATAGCCTTAAAACCGATGCTTTGGATAAGCACTTCTGACTTGGTTGGTCTCTACCAGTTTAGCAAGGGTTCCCATGAAGTGTACGTGTTTGATGATGTCAAGTTCATGAAAACCATTCGCTCCCGCCCCCTTAAAGCAGACATGCCCAAGAAAAATTTTGCTTTCTATCACTTGATGGGTCCGCATACCCCTCTTTACATGGATGAACACGCTGAATACTCCTCAGCGGGCTCCAGCTCGGTCATTCGTCAGGGCATGGGTTCTTTCCGAGCGGTGTTTGAATACCTCCGGCAACTGCGTGAACTGGGACTGTACGATCAGGCCACTATCATCATTACCGCTGACCATGGCTACAGTGGTTCTCCCGCCGCGGCAGGAGGTGGCTTGCCCTGGAACGTTGATCCTGATCCTTCAGTAGCGACCCTGTTTGTTAAGCCTGCCGGCTCATTTGGTGCGCCCATGCAGCTCAACAGCGCCCCGGTAACAACAGAAAATCTACGCGCCACCGTTATAGCTGCCGCCGGTTTGGATCATGCCGCCTATGGCCCCTCCTATTTTGAGGTGCCACAGGATGCCGCTCTTATCCGCCGCTTTTACTGGTTGGTTGACGCTGGGGATAGCGCCCACTATCACTATCAGGTTCTTGACGTCAAAGGTGACGCTAAAAGGGCAGAAAACTGGCATCATGTGGAAGACATCTTTCCCGATGGCACCTTAAAATACACAAACTGATTATTGCTTTTTCTGCCGTCTGTAGTGCCTACTCACTCTTCTGCTTGTTGCGTAAAGGTTCCGGTACGGTCTTCCCGATTGTGGCTCCGGCACCAACAGGAGCGTCAAAGGCGGAGCAGTTTGTGCTTAATGTACCAGCCGCCGTCACGTAGGGATTCCCACCAACCGCCGGGGAACAAATGGTAGCCGTGGCCATGCCTGAAAAGCCAGGCATTGACAGGGGAGTTCACCAGCTTAAGGTACCTGTGTGGATCGGCAAGTAGCAGTTTCAGTTCGTCGTAAAAGCGCAGTTCAAAGAATTGAGGGTCAATGAAACCTGCCTCCATCCGCTTCTTGAAATAGGCATACATAAAGTGCACGTAGTCCGCGCGAAAACGTTGGTCGATGCGAGAGAGGTTCCAGCGGTAGGTCTTATAGACAATGTTTTGCATGATAGGAATCAAGTATTTTTGTTTATGCGGATAGCGTGATAAAAAGTTAAAGTATTCATCAAATTCTTGCTCAACGGCGTTGATCTTGGTAGTAGCGTTAATAGAGGACGCGCTGTTATCCTGGCGATAGTGCACAAAGGCCCTGTCCAGTAAAAACACCCTTGTAGCCACGGCCCAGACCTTATAACCAAAAGACGTATCCTGAAACGAAGCTCCCGGTGTTTCCAGAAAGCGGATATGGTGTTCTCTCAGCAGCTGAAGGCGGTAGATAGCGCTCCAAATTGCCGGTTGCGGCCACATTATCTGATAGTCACTGGCGGGATTCACAATGGTATTGGTACGTTGCGGATATCCATCCATGTAGCTAACGCGCTTCTCGCGCAGCCTGGGCGTAGTCCACGTTAGATAAAATTCGCACTTTACCACCTCAGCGTCATTGCGCCTGGCGGCTTCATACATGGTCTGAAAGGTTTCGGGGTCGACATAGTCATCTGATTCCACAATGCCAACAAACTCACCGCAGGCCGCATCCAATCCCCTGTTCATAGCCTGTCCGTAGCCACCGTTTGCCTTATCGATGATTCTGATACGGCTATCACGTTGAGCAAATTCTTGCATGATAGCCAGGGAACCGTCACGGGAACCGTCATTGATACAGATTATCTCAATATCCCGCAGTGTTTGAGCGACAACAGAATCCAGACACTGACGCAGGTAACGCTCAACATTATAGACGGGTATCAGGATGGAAATCCTGGGTTGTGACATAGTGCTTCCTTATTTAGTGATTGGTATGCGGCCGCGTTTTTCGACGCTGCGGCCTTTGGTCGTCCCCCTGAAAAACGCCCGCAGTACCCTCCTTACCCTGCGCGCCAGCCGAGACATATGTAACACTTTGGCAGGGTTGGCACACAGACGAATAAGGTGCAGGTAGAAAGCCTGATAGGGATAAAACAGCTGCTGCTTGGGCGGAAAGTTGTCAAAAGCAAGAAGTTTGGCGCGCATCGCGGCATAAAATTGCTGCTGCGAGTTTCCCTGCAAGGTCTCAAAATTCCAGATGGAGAAGTCCAGTATCCAGGCCAGGTAAGACTGCCGATAGCGGTTCCACAACCCACGCTGCCGCAACTCCTCCTCTATCAGTTGCGCGGCCGTGAGGGCATCATGCCAGGAGGTGTCGCGTGAATTTGCATTAGACGTGGCATCTCCCATCCGATGGGTCACCAACACATCGTCCACCAAGCCGATGCGCTCGGCTAGGATCAGCGCCATAAACACAAAAGGGGCATCCTCGCTGGTTGCGAGGGGCGGATAACGCAGTGCGGTCACCCGGAGGAACTCGCTGCGAAAGAGCTTGTCCCAGGGCCAACCAACACTGTAGCGAAACATTACGCTTGTTAATTGCTTGGCGCTATAGACCGGCTCAGGGCGCACATGTCTCACGGCAAAATCCAAAGGAGTCTGGGTGCCGGTGACGACATCCAGACGCTGGGAACGACAGATGGTCACATCCAACTGATCTTGGCGAGCGCGCCTAAGCATCTGCTCTAAAAAGGTTGGCGCAAACAGGTCGTCCGCGTCTAAAAAGGCCAGATAGTTTCCGCAGGCCTGATCCATCCCCCGATTACGCGCTCGTCCGGCATACCCGTGCTGTTGGGTCAGTATTCGCAGGCGACTATCGACGCGCGCAAAGTCTGCCAATATCCGCAAGGTTTCATCGGTAGAGCCATCGTCTATGACAATTACCTCAATATCCGTCAGCGTCTGGTTAAGCACACTCTCCAGGCAAGGCTTCAGATAGGTGGCGGCATTGTAGGCGGGCATTATCACTGAAATAGCCGGAGCCAAGGCGGGGCTTGGGGACGGGCCGGTAGATTGAGGTGGGTTGCCGGTGAACTCAGGCATGGCGCGTGTCAGGTTGGGAGAAGTATATGCTTTTTATGTAAGCAAAATAGGGTTGCTCGCTCGTGGCCTTGTGCGCGGGTGATGGCACTTCCCTTGTTCAACATTTCCATAGTTACAGTTCTTTGATGAGTTCGGCTATCGTGGGAGTCTGGGCTCCATAGACGCTACGTAGATAGTCTAGGCCAGCCAGGTAGTCTTCTTCGGTAAAGGAGTCTACGCCGTCGGTAGGCACGATGATACGGTAGCCCCACTGGTAGGCATCGGCGGTGGTGTGGCGTACGCACATGTGGGCGTGCAGGCCGCAGATAATGAGCGTTTTGGCACCAAGCTCGCGCAACAGCAGTTCCAGGCCCGTTTGAAAGAAGCCCGAATAGCGGCGCTTGGGTACAATATAGTCGCGCTCAGACGGCTCCAGTTCAGGGATTATATCGGCACCGGGAGTACCAATCATGGCATGTTCGCCCCACAACTTCAGTTCATGGTCAATGCCAGGCAGGTGGCTGTCATTGGAATAGATCACCGGTAGCTCGCGCTCGCGTGCTGCCGCCAGCAACTCAGCCAGCGGCGAAATAATGCGCTGAGCCCGCTCGCAGGCCAAAGAGCCAGTGACGAAATCATTGAGCATGTCCACTACTATGATTGCCGTGTCTTTCATGAAAACTCCTTCTCTACTCCGATTTTTTGCCTGCACCACATTGTGCATGGCATCCATTTGCATCGTTTGAACAAGGGCATCCTTGAAAGGATGTGCCAATCAGATTGCTGATGGTGCCTGTCGCTCAAACGTTGCTGGTGGCATCTGCTTGGGTCGTCTGCACGCTATTGTGTTCGCGCGCCTGTACGCTATGCCGCAAGCCTTATAACAATAATAATACCCTAAGTGCCTCTTCAAAGTCTCAGACACCCTGTGTCAATGCTATACTGGCAGGCAGGATTGTGCACCAAGATGTTGCTGCCTGTTTGCCGTTGCCTGTTTGCCGCCTGTAAAAGTTGACATCAGGACAGAGGAAACAGCAAAACAGAACCTAGCAGGACACCAAGGCAGAAAGGGTTAACCATGAGACTTTTAACTAGAAGCGATTTTGACGGTCTGGCATGCGCAACACTGCTTAAGTATCTGGGAATTATTGATTCCTGGAAGTTTGTGCACCCCAAAGATCTTCAGGATGGTCTTGTCGAAATTGAGCCCGATGATGTTTTGGCCAATGTTCCTTATGTACCCGGCGCTGCGTTGTGGTTTGACCATCACCTTTCTGAGCAGCAACGTCTGGGAGATTTCGAGTTTGAGGGCGCCAGTAGACCGGCTGATAGTGCCGCTCGCGTTATTTACGACTACTACGATGGATCCAATCGACTTAGTTACTTTGACACAATGGTTGAAGCGGTGGACAAGGTCGATTCCGCCAAATTAACCCAGGGCGAGATCCTAAACCCAACGGGCTGGGTACTGCTTGGCTTTTTGATGGATCCACGCACTGGTCTGGGCCGCTTTAGACAGTTTCGCATCCCCAATTACCAACTGATGGAAAAACTGATAACTGAAATATCAGAAAAGGATATTGATGAGATCCTGCAGGATCCGGATGTCAAAGAGCGCGTTGAGATGTATTTTGAACAGGATCGGCTGTTCAAGCAGATGCTCCAGCAATATACCCATACTGATGGCAATGTCATTGTCACCGACCTGCGTGGCGTAGATCCTATCTTTACCGGCAACCGCTTTTTGATCTATTCTTTGTATCCGCAACAGAACATCTCTCTATGGGTTGTTGATGGCCGCGATAAGCGCAACTGCCCCATAGCGATGGGTCACTCGGTGCTCAATCGCACGTCTCATACCAATGTGGGAGCCCTGATGCTGAAATATGGAGGTGGTGGCCATCCTCAGGTCGGCACCTGTCAGGTTGACTATACTGATGCCGATAGGGTTATCGCTGAGCTTGTCGCCCAGTGTAAAAGTGATGGATAGAGGCTTTTTCACAAAACTCGTTTTGTTGCTTGGATTTTTTCCAGCGTCCTTCCCAGTTGAAAACCAGCCTCTATTCATATAGAGTAACCACGCGCTGGATTACAGGCGGCAGTAGTTCAATTGGTAGAGCATCAGCCTTCCAAGCTGATTGTTGCGGGTTCGAGTCCCGTCTGCCGCTCCAGATTACCGTTTAGATGAACCTGCCAGCAGATAGGATGTTGTCGTTCAGGTGAGCCTGTCAGCAGACAGGACTCGAAGCCAGACATGGGGCGAGGCGT
>JAITRZ010000050.1 GCA_031288185.1 Coriobacteriales bacterium | reverse complement strand
GCCCCAGGGCAATCCGCAGGGCCTCGCCCACTCCGTGTGCTCGGCCCGCTCAGCTGCAAACGTGCCACTGGCACGTTTGCTTAACGCTTCGCGCCCTCTCGGGTTCGAGTCCCCGGATGACACAAACATAAAGCAGGTTAAAACCCGTAAAACCCATAAACAAACAACTGGTGGAGGCGCGGAGAATCGAACTCCGGTCCATAGGAGCTTCTCAAAGGGCATCTCCAGGCTCAGTTTGCGATCAAATCTTAAACCTGGGATGGCTCACAAACGGGCGTCTCAGGTTCCAGTTGGCCTGGCTTTGCCGCGACTTAGCCAACAATCAGACGCGGAGCATTCCCCTTAGTTGCGTCTTGTTGATGGCGGGGAAACACATCAAGTCGACGTCGCTACACTAATCAGGCAGCGAGAGCATACTGCTTGTTGTCAAGTAAATTTGACGGTACCCCTGTTTTACGTGGCGAGGAGACCACGGCCTGCTTCCCTTTTCAAAACCGATATGTCGAAACCAGTCGCCCCCAGTAAATATCTAACAAAAGCCTGTGCTCAAAAAGTCTCAGTTCCTGTGGGATGACAGTATGCAGAGCAGTAGTGTAGCATAAGTCTCAAGCGGATTGATCGATCCATTGAAAAGCAACGCCGCCCTCTGCCAGGTGCCCTCTGCCATCTGCATGATGCCTGCCAGTCCACCCTCTGCAACGCCGCCCTCTGTGCGTCGGGTTAGGGTCTGTACAGTAACGCTTTCCATCAACTAACACACGGGCGACCGGTCTTATCCAGACAGAATAGCGCGTAGGCTGGTATAATCAGCGCATGGAAGATTCAGGTTCTATAGCAACGCCGGGCGCGCACGTGAGCACTGACGCTTTGGTGACGACCGGTTTTTTCGCGCGCGGTTTTCGAGCGAGGCCCACGGTCAATTTCCGAGCAGAGCTCGCGGTCAATCGCGCGGTGACAGCACCGTTATGCCTACCTGCCTGGCCAGATACAAGACGGCTTGGGAAGGTTGGCACATGACAAAGTTGTGCCTGCAAATTGCCGGGCCAGACGCATCCATACCCCTGGTAACAGAAGAAACAGGTGCCGATCTAAAAGACCTGCCTATTGGGGTGTTTGACTCCGGGATAGGGGGTCTTACGGTAGTGAGGGAGATAGCGCGCCTTCTGCCGCATGAGTCTTTGATCTATTTTGGCGACACGCAGCGTTGTCCCTACGGCCCACGCAGCCTTAAAGAGGTGGAGGGTTTTGCGTTGGAGATAGCGCGCTGGCTGGTGCAAAAGCGGGTTAAGTTGATTGTGATAGCCTGTAATTCGGCCACTGCGGCTGGCTTGGAGGCTGTGCAGCGTTCAGTAAAAGTGCCGGTGATTGGCGTGATTGAGCCGGGGGCGCGCGCTGCCGCACACTCTACCACCGCAAGAAGGGTGGGGGTAATCGGAACCGTGGCGACCATCGAAAGCGGCGCCTATACCCAGGCCATTCGTTCCCTGGACGCTGGCATCACCGTGTTTAGCGCTGCCACGCCACGATTTGTCGAGATTGTTGAGCAGGGTCTGCGCCTGGGCCGTGGCCCCCTGGAAGACATCATGGTAGAGGCTGCCGCCATCTATATTCGTCCGGCCTTTGCTCAAATCGCCCGCGACTATCTCAAGCCTTTGAAGCACTGCCGCATTGATAGCTTGGTGCTGGGCTGCACACACTATCCACTGCTGATTCCCCTGATCGCCAGCATTATGGGCCCGGATGTCAACATTGTTTCTTCGGCCACCGAAACGGCTCTGGATGTGGAGGATACGTTGCGCCGGCGTCGGCAACTGGCACCCGCAAGCGCCCGGCCGCATTACTCCTTTGCAACTACTGCTAATATATATAACACATTTGTGAACCTGGGGCAGGCGATATTCTGTCACCCGTTTTCTGATTTAGAAGTGGTGAACCTGAAACAATTGCAGAAAAAGGCGCGGGTGTCGGCGTGAAAACCACAACTGGGGGACAAGACGCTTGTGTTACACAACGCGCGACACAAACCCACCTCAAACGACCGGCATACTGCCGGTGAGTGCCCCTGCTTGGAAGAGGTATCCTGCCGCCTCCCTCCCCCTCTTTGCGTCTTTCCACCGCGCCTGTCCTGCTTTGTTCTAAATAGCTTTAAGGAAAGGAACTATCATGCTCTCTGTCCGGGTCATGGGCAGCCGTCACAATAACCGCCAGGCTAACGAGTTGCGCCCGATACGTTTTACCCGTAACTATCTTGACAGTGCCCTGGGCTCCTGCTTGGTTGAGTTTGGTGGTACCAAGGTACTGTGTGCCGCCAGCATTGAACCCACAGTGGCGTCCTGGCTGCGCGGGAGTGGCAAGGGTTGGGTGACGGCCGAGTACGCGATGCTGCCCGCATCCACACCTACGCGCACCAAGCGCGAGGTGTTTGGCCTAAAAGGCCGCACCCAGGAAATCCAGCGTCTTATAGGCCGCTCATTGCGGGCGGTGGTCGATCTGGGTCTTATGAACGAAATGACAATGACGGTGGATTGCGACGTGCTTCAGGCCGACGGCGGCACGCGCACCGCTGCCATATGTGGCGCCTGGTTAGCGATGCGCGACGGCTTTTCAACCTGGGAACAGGCCGGAAAACTCTCCACCAGCCCAATAGTTGACCAGGTAGCGGCGGTTAGTCTGGGCATGGTTGATGGTCGGCTGCTTCTCGATCTTGACTATCAGGAAGATTCCCGCGCCGAGCTGGATATGAACCTGGTGGTCAATGGCAGCGGCGAGTACGTTGAGATCCAGGGTACCGGTGAGCGTACCGGCTTTGACCGCCACCAGTTAGAGGCCCTATTAGACCTGGCTAGTCCCGCCCTGGAGCATCTACTTGCCTTGCAGAAACAGGCCGGACATTGAAACAAACCAAAACGGTAGTAGTTGCTACCCATAATCAGCATAAGCTGGCGGAGATCCGCGCCATTTTGAACATTGAGAACTGGGAATTTGTCAGTTTGGACACCCTGGGCATTGTTGAGGAGCCGGTAGAAAACGCTGACGATTTTCTGGGCAATGCTCGCATCAAGGCCCAGGCCGCCCATCAACTCAGCGGCAGGGCCAGCCTGGCGGATGATTCAGGACTGGTAGTTGATGCCCTAGGTGGTGCGCCGGGGGTTTACTCAGCGCGCTATGCGGGTGAGTTCTGCGATGATCAAGCCAACAATGGTAAATTGCTAAAAAAACTATCTAATATACCCGCACATCGGCGCCAGGCCCATTTCATCTGCGCCCTTGTTTTTGTGGATGAGGACGGTACTGAGATAACAGCCACGGGCAAATTTGCCGGACGCATTGGTTTTGAGCCTCGTGGCCAGGGCGGCTTTGGCTACGACCCGATATTTGAGGTAGAGGGAGATGTGCTCAACCGCAGTCTGGCACAATTGGACACAGCTGAAAAAAATGCCGTTTCTCACCGTGCCCAGGCTCTGCGACAGCTGCGCGACCGGCTTCTGGATAAAATTGAGGCGACCGATTCCCCTGCCCGTCACTCCCCCGCCAACCCCTCGCCAGCAACGGTTTCTTCATCAACAGCTGGCCCTTCACAGGAGGCCAGCTCTTTGCCGCCTGCCCGTCACTCCCCCGCCGCTGACCTTGCCCCAACTGCCCATCACAATCCCTCACCACTCACCAGCCACTCCCCTGCCCGTCACTCCCCCGCCAACCCCTCGCCAGCAACGGTTTCTTCGCAGGATACCGGTCTTACTGCCGCCGTCCAGACAAGCGCCGGCCACAACCGCCCGGTAGAGATTGTGGCCTTCGATTTTGACGGCACCCTTATCAACGTTTCTTCGCCGGTGCGGCTGATCGCTCGGTTGAACCGCTACCACATCATGCCCAAAAAGGCCATTGCCAAAAGCCTGCTGTGGGGGATGCGCTACAAGATGGGGACGGAGCTTAATCAGGCTCAGCCGCGACGCTACATCTTTTCATCGTTCAAGAATTTCTCGGCCAGTGATGCCAATGCCATCATGCGCAACCTCTACCTTGAAGAGCTGCGCCCACTGCTGCTTGAGCCGGCTCTAAACTGTGTGCGCGAACACCGGCGTGCTGGACGCACCTTGATTGTGGTATCGGCATCCTTTGAACCGATTATCGCTGAACTCAGCCGCGACATCGGGGCGGCAGCTTATATCTGCACACGGATGGAGGTAAAGGACGGTGCCTATACGGGCGAAACCATCGGCGAGCCGCCGGAAGGTGAACAGAAAATGATTCAGTTTGAACGATGGGCCAACACCACCTACGGCCCAGAAGGGTGGATACTGACCCATGCCTACGGTGACCACTTCTCTGACATTCCCCTGCTGTCCGCAGCTACTGAGCCGATAGCGGTAGATCCAGACCGTCGCCTGGAGGCGTGGGCTCAGGAACAATCCTGGCAGATTGTCAACTGGGAAAACGAGCACGGGTAGTACAATGACAGGGTACTGTCAGGTCACAGGGGCGTCAACCAAAAAGACGTCATATAATTGTTGTTTTTGCTCTTTCTGCCTGCGTCCCTGACGCGCAAGGGCACAGGGCAACCATGCAATCGGGAGGGAAGGCACAGATGCACAAGGAACAAGCGCATAAGGAGCCACGGCAGGAAACACCACCACAAAAAGAACAGGTTGAACTAAGACAGGTAGCGCCGGATATTCTGATTACCAGCGTGTTAAATCCCAGTATGCGCGTGTTTGACATCGAGATGCGCACCGGCTACGGAACCAGCTACAATTCCTACGCGGTGATCGGTTCACAAAAGACCGCTTTGATTGATGCCTGTCATGCTTCTTTTGCCCGCGATTGGCTGGAGAAGATTGACGCGGCCTTGGGCGGTATGCCGCCTGACTACCTGGTGATGAACCATACGGAGCCAGACCACAGCGGCGCGGTAAGCGCGTTGCTGGAGCGCTGGCCTCAGATTCCCATCATAGTGAGCGCGCCGGGAGCCATGAACCTTAAGCACATTACAAACCGTGAAGATCTTAACCTGCAGATGATCAAAACCACCTCTCACCTTGATCTGGGCGACATCAGCCTGCATTTTATCCTTGCGCCCTTTCTCCATTGGCCTGATACCATGTTTACCTGGCTGCCGGAGCGCAAGGTTTTGTTTAGCGGCGATTTTTTAGGAGCGCATTTTTGCGAACCTCGCCTGTTTGACACGCAGGTGCTCTACAGGCGTGACTATATACATGAAATGGAGAGTTATTTTAATAGTATTATGGGACCGTTCAAGTCTTACGTGCTGCAGGGATTGGACAAACTGGCGGACATCAATGCCAATTTTATCTGCCCCAGCCACGGCCCGATAGTAACAAAGGGTTGCGAACTAGAGAATAGTCTGGTGCGCTACCGGCAGTGGGCCACGCCCCGGCCTGCTCAGCCTACCCGGATAGCCCTGTTTTATTGCAGCGCCTACGGCAACACTGCCCGCCTGGCTGAACATATCGTTCAAGGGGTAACTGAGATACTGCCCGCAGCTCACATCAGCAGTCATAACCTGGTGTTGAATGAGCCGGGCGATCTGCACGAGGCCCTAAACAACTCCGACGCGCTGCTTATTGGCTCACCCACCATCAATCGTGATGCCCTGCCGGTGGTTTGGAATCTTCTAGCAGAGATTGATGCCATCAATATCGTTAAACGGCCGGTAGCCCTGTTTGGTACGTACGGTTGGAGCGGTGAGGCCGTACCGCACCTGGCTGCGCGCCTGCAGAACCTGCGCGCCAGAGTTTTTGAGCCACAGTTGAGGGTGCGCTTTGTTCCCCGTGCCACAGACCTTGAAGCTGCCAAAGGATTTGGCAGAAACTTTGCGCGTCAGACGTTTTTACCTCAAGAAGGGGATGTGTGAGACAGGAGATTTGTGAGATACTGTCCCAGGCAGGGGTTTTTGGGGCATTTCAGGTTTTGCAGCGGTAATCCCAGTCAGCGTAGCTACCATAAAGGACATCGAGATCCAGCGCTTTGCTATAGCCTGTCAGATAACCACTGGAGGTATACTGGTGAATCATCATGCCCTGCTGAGGGGTCACCATGTAGGTTCCGGTTGGATTATAACCGTAGAAAGGGGCATAGCCATATGAATAATTGGCCTGCCACAGCCAAACCCCTAACTGAGTCCATAGTCCGTTAATATAGTTTTTAGCCCAGTTGCCCGACGCGTATATCTGACAAGAAATACCGGTACGCGCCTTGACGCGCTGGCAAAACTGGGTTATCCACGTGCTGTCCGTGCCCGGTAAGTCACGCTCGTAATCCAGAAACAACACTGCCTTGCCCAGATAACTCCCGATATTGCTGATGAACCAATCTGCTTCTGCAATAGCGCTATTATTTGTATCGCTTTCCTGGGCAAAGTGATACAAGCCAAGTTTCTTGCCGCGGGATAGGGCGGCAGAAGCCTGAGCGCTCAGGTTGGGATTTCTGTACCAGGTAGCCCCCGTTGCCTTGACTATCATAAAGTCATAATCAACCCGCCAACCTATATCCGCCGGCTGCCAGGAAGAAACGTCAATGCCATTGGGGAGGTTTCGCTGCGGTGTGGGAAATTTTGCAACCGCTTCTGCCACGGTAAGCAGCTCAAAGGATTGGTTAGAATAGCCGGTCTTAGGCCAGATACAAAGGGTGGCTGCATTGGTATCTTTGCCTCCCAGTACATCAAGTACATAGTCAGTCTTGTTGTTTTCATAGATACTGAGAGCTGAGTGTATAACATAGCTGCCATCACT
>JAITRZ010000045.1 GCA_031288185.1 Coriobacteriales bacterium | reverse complement strand
ATCATATCCATTAGCATGCACGATGCAAAATACTTGTCAAATTTGACAAAGAAAGAGACCTTACGGCCAGCGAAAACGCTTATCAGGTCAAATGATCAAACTGCGGAAGTGTGGTGGTCAGGAATCATGGCGTTATTTTCATTTGCTCTTTCACTTTTTGTGCGGAAAAGCAGACTGTTAATCATAGGGATTCCAACGGTGGTTACCCTGTTTACTTGGTTTGTGATGCCAACAAACTATGTTTTGTTTTCATATTTGTTTCCGGAAACCGCAACAATGGGGAGAAGTCCGATCTTTTTCTTTTTGGAACCTATTGCTGCCCTTCTCATAGTAATCGCTGTGTTATTGTTAGCCGTGAGAAAACGTAAGAATATACTAGTATGAAAGCTGCCTGGTATTTTCGTGTTTCCGCACATAGGTCACTGCTTATTTCCTGTATTGCTATTGTGCTTGTTCGCGCCTATCAATTTTTTACACTTGATCCTGAGTCTGGAATAGTAAATTATCACACCATCACGCCAATAGGGCTCGCGGTTTTTGTATTTACGCCACTCCTTGTTTTTCCCCTGTCACATATTATTGACCCATTCACAAAAACCAGTGTTGTGATCAGAATCAATGATTCAATTGCCTTAGTCTTACGCTTCTGCGCGCTTGCTTTTTTGTTTTCGCTGGCTTTTGCTCTTAC
The DNA here is from genome assembly GCA_031288185.1 of Coriobacteriales bacterium. Classification (GTDB taxonomy): domain Bacteria; phylum Actinomycetota; class Coriobacteriia; order Coriobacteriales; family UBA8131; genus JAITDU01. The sequence goes on along the minus strand of JAITRZ010000045.1, from coordinate 22,214 downwards.
CCTCAATCTCACGGCCTCTATCCTTGTGGCGGTTCATAACGCTACCACATTTGAAGATACTCTTGTGCTTGCTGCCACAGTAGGATGCCAGACTGTCTTTTTCTTAATTTGCGCGCTTATATTTTTCTGCATCTTTGCCTTGACCCAGAAGAGCTATATTGCCTATATTGTTCTTCTTTGCTACGTTGTTTGGGATTACGTGGTTTTGTATATCCCTGCAAATCTTCCCTCGATTGGCTGGGGTCTAACGCAGTTTTCAATAGACTCTTATGATTACGCGGCAGTGGCAGCCAACGCTTCAGCCCTTGTATGTATTTCTATAGCGTTGATCTTAGGTAATCTCATTATTGCGCGAGGATCAAGTTTCCTGGGCAATCCAGGAGTTTAACCAATGCTTGCATTGAGGCGATATTTTGGACGCTTAGCCCTTGCTGTTGTCATAATGATTGCTAGCGTATTGTTTTTTGCGAATTTGAACGCGGGATTGGGGGGGGGCTTGATGCCCTTATCTTTGTGTTAAGTGGTGCAGCATTTTCTGGAAACAGCACCATGGTCACCATGCTTATTGCGTGCGTGCCACTCTTTTCTCTGTGCTATCTTTTTGCTGAAATTCTCTCTGATGATTTTGAGAGTATGAGTGTCTATATTTTTACCAGAGCACAGTCAAGAACAAAGCGACTAACCAACAAACTTATTCAACTTAGTTTGTTAATAATTTTGTACTATGGCATAAGCTACTGGGTTGCAGCCACAATTCTCCTGGTTGACGCGCCTGATAGCAGTGCCTGGTTAAAAGGCTTTGAGCTATTTTGGCCGCTTCTCCTGATAAACGCTTTGATGGCGCTTGCTCTTCTCATCCCCATTACTATTGGTGCCATTATATATCGCGCATCGGCCAGTTTCATAACTATATTTTTACTTTATCTAAGCAATCTCTTTATGTGCGTCAGCTTAGATGGACGCATGTTTAATTTCTTATATTTTGCACTTCCGTCTGCTCAGGGAGTATTCGCTTGGCACGACAGCAATATCATGCAGGTCGCGGGCATCAGCTCCACCTTTACTGGCAGTACCGTCGCGGGGTTTTCGCTACAGTACTCTATCGCGTATTTAATGGTGTTTGTCTTGATCGAGCTGATTTGCTCTTTCAAACTTATCCAGAAAATAGATTTGCTCTAGTAGAGAGGCACATCCAATGAGCCAGATCATTCTTGAGGACATCTGTAAATCAATCAAGGGAAGACTAGTTTTAGACTCTGTTAGTCTTACACTTGACGCGGGCGGCGTATATGGATTCCATGGCGCAAATGGTTCTGGAAAAACGATGCTGTTTCGTGCTATCGTTGGTCTCATTAGGCTGGATAGGGGTTTAGTTACGGTTTTCTCGAAACGCATAGGTATAGACACTACTTTTCCTCGAAGCCTGGGGATAGTCATTGAAAGGGTCGGATTTTGGGACGAGTATACTGGCTACATCAATCTTAAACTGCTCGCGTCAATCAAACACGAGATCAACAAAGAGGACATCCAAAAGGCGCTCACCCGCGTTGGTCTTGACTACGACGACAAGAGGCCCTACAGAAAATACAGTCTGGGCATGAAACAACGTCTTGGCATTGCGCAAGCTATAATGGAGCGGCCAGAACTGATACTACTTGATGAACCCACCAACGCCCTGGACACAAGCGGCCTGGAATTAGTATATGACCTTATACGTGAGGAGCAGCAGAGAGGCGCGACGATATTGATCGCTTCTCATGCTATTGATGAAATCAATGCGCTGTGCTGCCGACGTTTTGAAATAAGCGAAGGCAGAGTTCATGAAGGATGACGCAACAAGGGAATTAGAGGGCGAAGCGAAGGTTAGTTTATTATTGCGCTGTTTATGGTTTGCCCTTCTGATCTTTTGTGTCCTTGTTGGAATATATACACGCCTTAGCTATACAGACATCGCCACCAACCCGACTCGTTTTGCAACTACGCCCTACAACTACTTGCCTGCCCATACAACAGACCAAAACTTGGAACCAGAGTCTAAACGAGCGACGGATTTGGATGCCGATATTGATGCTCTTATTTCTCAAAGTCCTATTATCATCGAATGCGTATTTGAGGGTAATCGCAGGTACCTCTATCAGTCCTTCCCCTCAGATGTACGGATTTTGACCAGGCTGAAGGGCGATGGGATACAAGCTGGACAGATAATGCAAATATTTGAACCGGTTCAGCTCGTCAATGAAGCAGGCAAGGCTCACTATGCGACACCATCCGGAATGTATGATTGTGGATACACCATGATGAAGGAGGGAGCCAAATACCTGGTATTCTTATCTGCCAAAGAATATCCTGCAGAAGAAAATCGAATCGATAAACATACAGAATACGTCTTTCAAGAACATCCTTATGCCAAGATAAGCATCGGCACAGACACAGGTGGTGGCGTTTATGTTGCCTCAGATGAACAAATGACCGTTGGAGAAGCATCCACATACGAAATTGTCGTATCTACTTCAGAAGATGCCAAGCTATTTGACATTAAAAAGAAAATGCTCCTTGAGGCAACCAGGGTTACTGCTGATCCATTTTTGCAATAACTATCCCTCTCAAGAGGACAAAAGGGGACGGCAGACTTTCCTCCTTTCCACTAACAGATAGGTTAACCGTCCCCTCCCCGGCGCAATTTGCGCAATTTGCAATATGGTTTTACGTGAGCCGCTTGACTGCCTGACGATTAACTGGGACAATGCTCAGGTCAAAAAAATTGTTTCGCTGCCTGAGACAGCCGGTGTTGCCAGCCTAGCTGGCACTGAAATGGGAAACCAGCCCGCCGAGGTAGTCGCTGTTTATGTGAGATGCCTGTTTGCTCCTAAACTTCGACCCTCCTGCTTTGGTAGCGAGGGCCGTTTTGTTGTAAGGAGGTGAGATATGCCAAACGCTGAAAAAGTCAAGCTGGTTGCGCAGATAAAGCAGGAAATCCAAGCGGCCGACGCTGTTTGGGTAGTGGACTACCGCGGCCTTTCGGTGCGCCAGAGCGAGGATTTGCGTCGGCGCATTCGTACGCAAAATGCTGCCTATAAGATTTATAAAAACACCTTCACTATCTTAGCGCTGGGTGAGTTAGGACTGCCTGACATGAAGGCTGTCCTGGAAGGGCCATCCGCCTTTGTGTTTGTGTCCGGTGACCCAGTGGATTCTGCTAAGGTGCTCAAGACCTTTGCCCGGGAACACACGGTGCTTAAACTCAAGGGCGGCCTGCTGGACGGCAAGCCACTTTCGGCCGAGCAGGTGACGCAGATTGCTGATTTGCCAACGCGCGAAGAGTTGCTGGCCAGGCTGTTGGCTACCATGGCTGGCCCGCTGGTAGGACTGGTGCGGGTCTTAAACGGCAACCAAGAAAAGCTGGCGCGCGCGCTTCAGGCCATTGCTGACACAAAGGCAAATTAGGTGTCAAACACCAGCCTGATCAGGGCCGCTAGTCTGGTTGGGCAGCGCGATGCGTCACAAACACCGCGTCTTATCACCATACAAAAACGCGCAGAGGCGCGATGAGCAAAAATACTGACAAGGAAGGTACGTATCATGGCTGTGAGTAAAGAAGAAATTATTGAGGCCCTAAAGGCTATGCCAGCTCTGGAACTGAGCGAGTTGGTCAAGGAGCTGGAAGAGGTATTTGGCGTAAGTGCTGCCGCTCCAGTTGCCGTGGCCGCCGCACCGGCCGGAGCGGACAGCGCCGAGCCCGAAGAAGAAAAAACAGAGTTTGACGTGGTACTAGAGGGCTATGGAGATGCTAAGGTCGCTGTTCTTAAAGCGGTTCGTGACCTAACCGGCCTGGGCCTGAAGGAGGCCAAGGACACGGTGGAAAGCGCGCCCAAGACAATTTTAGAGGGTGTTGACAAGGCCAAAGCCGAGGAGGCCAAATCCAAGATCGAAGCTGCCGGAGGAGTTGCCACCGTCAAATAGGAGGCAGGTTTCGGACACGGGTTCAGGCCCTCTACAAAAAGGGCTTATAATGCGTTATAACGCATTATAACCGTCAAATAGATTAGCCGATTAAACGCGTCCGCGTGGCGCCTGCCTCTGCCTGCGCAGTACAGTCGTGCAGGTCTCAGCTGCACGACTGTGTCTGCTCGCGCAGGACAATGCGCCGACACAGTGGATTCAGTCCCTTGGCACCTTATCGTCGCCTTGCTCCAAGACGGCCTTGACCTGTTGGATCAGTTGCTCCTTATCGGGGGATATAGTAGGTGTACTTGGAGGCGAATATCTGGTTCTCAAGGCCGCCCAAAGCAAACTCCGCAACAACTTCCTCCCTGTCGGCGCAAAGGATGATGCTGATAGGCGGGTTGTCATCCGGCTCATTGACTTCCGTCTTATAGTAATTGACATACCCATTCATCTGTCCGGTGTGGTCGAATTGGAGCCGTCCGATCTTCAAGTCAATCAGGGCATAGGCTTTCAGTATCTTGTTGTAAAAGACCATATCAACGTGGTGGTGAACATTGCCAACGGTAACGCGCTGTTGTGTCCCAACAAACATGAACCCACGGCCAAGCTCCAACAAAAAGTCCTCCATCCGTTCCAGCAGCTTTCTCTCAAGATCGGTTTCTTTCAGTGCCTTGGGTTCGGGGATGCCAAGAAACTCCAGGACATAGGAATTTCTGATGACATCCTCCGGTCTTTCAATGATTTGACCTTCTTTTGCAAGCGCCAGGACTTTCTGCTTATTCGGCTTGCCGTCTGACAAAAGGAGGCGCTCAAACAAGGCGCTGTCGATTTAGCGGTGAAGCTCCCGAACCGACCAGCGCGCGTTCAAACATTCCTTCTCATAAAAACTTCTTGCATCGATGTCCGAAACAGTCAAAAGTTCACAATAGTGCGACCAACTCAACTGTCCAGACACCGTCTGGACATCAGGGTAGTTAAGGGGGAACTTTCTCATATTGAACAAGTTTGAACGGAACCCCCCCCCCCCAATTCCTTTGTCAGAAATTTTGATAAAGAAAGTATGAATTGGCGAGCCGTGCATTCATCAGCATGACCACTGGCAGGTTCGCGCTCGGCAATCAGCTTTCCTATCAGCCAGTACGAGAGCAGCAACTCGCGATTGACCGCCGCCGTTACGTTGCTTCGCGCATCAGCGATGATATCTTTGATTTGCCAAACAATATTCATGTCTATGGTTGCGGGCGAGACTTCATGCCCTTGACCCGCAAGACACATCATACGTGGCGCCGTCGCCAATCTGTAAGCGTTTACTTACAATACTGTTAAAAATCAAGTCTTGACTTTGTTTTTTTTGAGCCTATAATGGAAGGTTGCGACTATTGACGACTTTCATCATTTCCTTAAAGGAGGAATTACCTTGACCAAAGGCGAATCCCTATCTCCTCAACCCCTGTACCGAGAGCGCAAAAGTTTCGCAAAAATCCCCGAAGTCATGGATGTTCCCAATCTGATCACCATTCAGACTGGTTCTTTCAAATGGCTGATACAAGAGGGGCTTGCTGAAGCTTTTCGCGACATCTTTCCTATTGAAAATGCTACAAAAAATCTGATGCTTGAGTTTGGCGATTACGAGTTTGGTGATCCCAAGGTATCGGAGGAAGATTGCAAGAAGAAGGACATCTCTTACCAGGCCTCACTTTTGGTAGACGTTAAATTTACTAACAAGGACACCGGCGAGATAAAAGAACAAGTGGTTTTCATGGGCGATTTTCCCCAGATGACCAGCCGTGGAACCTTCATTATCAATGGTACTGAACGTATCGTGGTGAGCCAACTGGTGCGCTCGCCGGGGGTCTATTTTGGCGCTGAGCCAGACAAGACTTCTGACAAGATACTGTATAACTGTAAGGTAATTCCCTCGCGTGGCGCCTGGCTAGAGTTTGAGACTGACCGTCGCGATGTCCTTAGTGTAAAGGTGGACAGAAAGCGCAAGCAGCCGGCCACCCTACTTCTCAAGGCTCTCGGAATTGCCAAAAATAATGAAGAAATCCTGAAACTGCTGGGTTCAAGCGATCTGGTTAAACGCACCTTGGAAAGGGACGGAACCGATACCCGCGAAGAAGCATTGGTTGAATTATACAAACGTCTTCGTCCCGGTGAGCCGCCCAATATTGACAGCGCCAGTACCCTATTAGAGGGTCTGTTCTTTAATCATCAACGCTATGACCTGGCTCGTGTGGGCCGCTACAAAATAAACAAGAAGCTCAATCTAACCTATCAACCAAGCAGGGGCAGCTATCAGCTTGTTTCTGCTGATCAATCCCGTGCTAAAGCCACCAATACGGCTGCTCGCGCCAAAGCCACCAAGACGGCTGCCGCAAACGCAGATGCTTCTGCTCAACCCTTCCCCAACGGCTCGCAGGGTTATTCTGAAGGCGGCCCCTCGGTGCTCACGGATGAGGACATTATCGAGACCATGCGCTATCTCGTTGGTTTGCATAATGGCGAGGCTGACAAGCAAACTGACGACATTGATCATTTTGGCAATCGCCGTATCAAGACGGTTGGCGAACTAATCCAAAACCAGTTTCGCATTGGCCTCTCACGCATGGAGCGCGTGGTGCGTGAGCGTATGTCTACGCAGGAGCTTGATGAAATCACGCCTCAGAGCCTGATCAATATCCGTCCCATCGTTGCCGCTATCAAAGAGTTCTTTGGCTCCTCACAGCTTTCACAGTTTATGGATCAGACTAACCCGGCCACGGGCATCACCCATAAACGTCGTTTGTCAGCGCTGGGTCCTGGCGGTCTGTCGCGGGAACGCGCCGGCTTTGAGGTGCGCGACGTCCATCCTTCCCATTACGGCCGAATGTGTCCCATCGAAACCCCAGAGGGCCCCAATATTGGGCTGATAGGTTCTTTGGCCACCTACGCCCGGGTTAATTCTTACGGCTTTATTGAGGCTCCCTACCGCCGGGTCACTAACAGTAAGGTCACCGACGATATTGATTATCTAACGGCCGATGAAGAGGAAAACTTTGTCATCGCCCAGGCAAACGAACTGTTTGATCAGGAAAACCGCCGCTTTGGCCAGCGTGACGCCAAGGGCAAATTTGTGCCTGCCCAACGCGTGCTCTGCCGGGTGCGCGGTGCTGACGGTGTCTTTGGAGAGCCGGAGGAAGTCTTGCCTGAGCGTGTGCAGTACATGGACGTGTCGCCGCGACAGATGGTTTCGGTAGCGACGGCGTTGATTCCCTTTCTTGAGCATGACGACGCCAACCGCGCCTTGATGGGTTCCAATATGCAGCGTCAGGCGGTGCCACTGCTGCGTCCCCAGGCTCCTTTGGTAGGCACGGGTATGGAGCACCGTTGTGCCGTGGACTCAGGCGAGATAATCCTGGCAACGCGCGCGGGGGCAGTTGAATACGTGCAGACCAACAAGGTTTTGATTCGCGCCAAAAACGGTACGGTGGATGAATATGACCTGCCCAAGTTTCAACGTTCCAACCAAAGTGGCTGCCTCAACCACAAACCGCTGGTGCGCGTGGGTCAAGAGGTACAGGCTGGCGAGATACTGGCTGACGGCCCAGCTACCGATCTGGGCGAGTTGTCCCTGGGACAAAACCTCCTGGTAGCCTACATGCCCTGGGAAGGCTTTAATTACGAGGATGCCATCATCCTGAGCGAGCGGGTTGTGACTGATGACCTGTTAACCTCTATCCACATCAATGAATATGAGATAGACGCTCGCGAAACCAAGCTGGGACCAGAAGAAATAACTCGTGAGGTTCCCAATGTGTCTGACGATATGCTCACCAACCTAGACGCTGATGGTGTCATCCGCATTGGCGCGGAGGTCTTGCCCGGTGACGTACTGGTGGGCAAGGTCACTCCCAAAGGCGAAACAGAACTCACTGCCGAAGAGAGACTGCTACGGGCTATATTTGGCGAAAAAGCCCGTGATGTTCGTGATACCTCCCTTAAAGTGCCGCACGGCGCCGGCGGTCGCATCATTGACATCCAGACCTTCTCTCGTGAGGCTGGCGACGAGTTGCTGCCCGGTGTCAACGAGCTGGTAAGGGTGTATGTAGCGCAAAAGCGCAAGGTGCAGCAAGGTGACAAGCTGGCCGGTCGTCACGGCAATAAAGGCGTTATATCGCGCATCCTGCCCATTGAGGACATGCCCTATCTGGCTGACGGTACACCCATCGACATTATCCTCAACCCCCTGGGAGTGCCCTCGCGTATGAACGTGGGGCAACTTTTGGAAACCCACCTAGGCTGGGCGGCGCATTTTGGCTGGAATGCTGAAGAAGCTGCTGAATATGTGGCTGAACGCGCGGCCAAAGGCACCTCCTCAAAGGCGGTCCACGCAAACCGTCCGGCAGCAAGCGAGGCCCCAAAGCCTCCCATCCAGGGCCCCATTTACATCGCTACCCCGGTGTTTGACGGTGCCAACGAAACCGAAATCTCTGCGGCTATTTGCGCTGCAAACAACAATTTAATCTATAACGCCTGCGCCAAGCTGGGCAACCTAGTGCGTGATGAATTTGTGCCCCAGCTTAGTAGCCAGGGCAAGGCCTGGCTCTATGATGGCCGCACCGGCGAAAAGTTTCGCGAGCCAATAACGGTTGGCCAAAACTACATCCTCAAACTCTCGCATCTGGTCGACGATAAGATACATGCTCGTTCCACCGGCCCCTACTCGCTGATAACCCAGCAACCGCTGGGCGGAAAAGCGCAGTTTGGTGGTCAACGCTTTGGCGAGATGGAGGTGTGGGCACTGTATGCCTATGGAGCGTCCAACGTGCTGGAAGAGATAATGACCATCAAGTCTGACGACACCGCCGGTCGCGTTAAAGCCTATGAGCACATCGTCAAGGGCGAAAATATTCCCACTTCTGAGGTGCCCGAATCTTTCAGGGTTTTGGTCAAGGAGATGAAGTCATTGTGTCTGGACGTTGAGCTGATTGGCGATCAGGGTGTGCAGGAATTGCCGGAGCTGGAGTATGATGATACACCGGATCTGGCAGCGGCCTTGGACAAAACCCTGCTTGGCGCTCTGGACAGTGATGCCGAAGCACTCGACATGATAGCCAGTGGTCTGGGCGAACTGGATATGGATTTTGCTTCTTTGGGGTTGGAAGACGTTTTGCGGGAGACGGACAGCGCTACGTCTCTGGATGCTGACACGGCGCTATCTGACTTTGCGCGCCTGGCCCAACTGAGCACAGAGTCAGAGCGTGAAGGGGAACTCCCTGACTTAGAAGTGTTGAGCCTGGACGCTGCGGCAGAAGCCGAGGCTGAAGCTGAAGCCCTGGATTTATTGAGTGATGACGACACCCCGCCAAACGAGCTGGGTAAGGAGTAGAGCATGTCAGAGTTTGACGTTAGTAACTTTGAGCAATTTAAGATCGGTCTGGCCTCGGCTGAGCGCATCCGTTCCTGGAGTCGTGGCGAGGTCAAAAAACCGGAAACCATAAACTATCGCACCCTGAAACCAGAAAAAGACGGCCTGTTTTGCGAAAAGATATTTGGCCCAACCAAAGACTGGGAATGTAACTGCGGTAAGTATAAGCGTATTCGTTTCAAAGGCATCGTCTGCGAGCGTTGCGGTGTAGAAGTCACCCGCGCCAAGGTGCGGCGGGAGCGTATGGGCCATATTGAGCTTGCTGCTCCCGTAAGCCACATCTGGTACTTCAAGGGCTCGCCTTCGCGCCTGGGCTATCTGCTAGATGTGGCGCTCAAGGACTTGGAAAAGGTTCTTTATTTTGCCAATTCCATCATAACCTGGGTTGATACGGAGGCCAGAGAGGCCGATGCCGCAGAGCTGCGCGATGAGCTGGCTGCCGATCTGGAAGAACTGGATGCCGAGCTGGAAAGGGCCATCGAGGCCACCTATCGACTGGCCGCAAGCGATGTGCCTGACGATGAGTTTGCCGCCAGCGCAAATCCAGACGAGCGCCTGTCTCCCGAAGAAATTGTCGAGGAGATAGCAGACTTAAAGGCAGAATTTGAGGAGCGCAAGCAACTGCGTGGCACCGCCTTTGACTTGTTCATGCGGCTTTCTGTCCGTGACCTGATAGAGGACGAAACGCTGTATCGTGAACTGCGCCTTAACTATTCCACCTACTTTCGTGGTGGCATGGGTGCCGAGGCTGTGCGCGATTTGTTGGCTAATATGAACCTGGAAGCCATTGCCGCTGAGTTGCGCGAGGTCATCCAAAACGGCCGCGGGCAACGCCGCGTCAAGGCCATCAAGCGCCTGAAGGTTGTGGATGCCTTCTTAAACAGTGACAATAAGCCCCAGGATATGATTTTAGATGTCATACCGGTTATACCGCCGGATCTACGTCCGATGGTGCAGCTGGATGGCGGTCGCTTTGCTACCCGCGACCTTAATGACCTCTATCGAAGGGTCATCAACCGCAATAATCGTCTCAAGCGTCTTTTGGAGCAGGGAGCCCCAGAAATCATTGTCAACAATGAAAAGCGGATGCTTCAGGAGGCGGTGGACTCGTTGTTTGATAATGGTCGCCGAGGCCGTGCTGTTACTGGTCCAGGCAACCGTCCCTTAAAGTCCATCAGCGATATGCTCAAGGGCAAGCAGGGCCGTTTCCGGCAAAACCTGTTGGGCAAGCGCGTAGATTACTCCGGTCGTTCAGTTATCGTGGTGGGTCCTCAGCTTAAATTGCACCAATGCGGTTTGCCCAAGCAGATGGCCCTGGAGTTGTTTAAGCCCTTTGTGGTTAAACGGATGGTCGAGTTAGACCCCAATAAAAATCCCAAGGCCGCCAAGCGCGACATCGACCGCGGCATTTCTGCTATGGTCTGGGATATTTTAGAAGAGGTGATTAAGGAGCACCCGGTACTCTTAAACCGCGCACCCACCCTCCATCGTCTGGGTATCCAGGCCTTTGAGCCGGTGTTGGTTGAGGGGAAGGCCATTCGCCTGCATCCCCTGGTTTGTACGGCCTTTAATGCCGATTTTGACGGCGATCAGATGGCGGTGCATGTGCCGCTGTCCTGCGAAGCCCAGGCAGAGGCGCGCGTGCTGATGCTCAGCGCCAACAACATCAAATCTCCGGCCCATGGCAGGCCGTTGGCCGTGCCCACCCAAGACATGATTATTGGGCTTTATTATCTCACGGCCGCTCGTGAAAACTTCAGTGGTGAAAACCGGGCCTTTATGAGTTTTGACGATGCCTTAAACGCCTATGATGCCGAGCGCGACCAGAACCTGAGCCCGGATGTGGATCTACAGGCCAAAATCCGGGTGCGTCTGACCAAAGACACGGTGGTAGAGACCTCCCAGGGGCACACGGTGCACAAAAAGGCTGGCGAGCGCATCGAAACAACCATCGGTCGCATCACCTTTAATGCGGTACTGCCGCCTGAACATCCCTTCATCAATTACGAGATGAACAAAAAAAGCATCGCTATCCTGGTTGAGGAATGTTCAAATCGCTATCAGGTTACGCAGATGACCGAGATACTGGACGGCCTTAAAGCCATTGGCTTTCACTACGCTACACGCGCCGGCATTACCGTAAGTGTGTTTGATGCCACCGTGCCGCCGCAAAAAACCGAGATACTGGCGGCTGCGGACAAAAAGGTTGCGGCCATTGAGGATCACTATGAAGAGGGTCTGGTGAGCGCAGAAGAGCGCCATAGCCAGGTTGTGGAGGTCTGGAAAACTGCCACTGAAGAGGTGGGTGAAGCAATGGCCAAAAACTTTGACCGCTTTAATCCCATCTACATGATGGCCGTCTCCGGAGCCCGTGGCGACATCAAGCAGATTCGCCAGCTGGCAGGGATGCGCGGCCTGATGTCAGACCCCAAAGGCGAGATTATCGATCGCCCAATCAAGGCTAATTTTAGAGAGGGCCTGTCAGTGCTGGAGTATTTCATCTCTACGCACGGCGCCCGAAAGGGCCTGGCGGATACCGCCCTGCGTACGGCGGATTCCGGTTATCTGACCCGCCGCTTGGTGGATGTCGCTCAGGATGTGATAGTGAGCGAGCATGATTGCGGCACCTTTGTGGGTATCGACTACCGGCTGACCAATAAACACGGCACTCCCGACATTAATTTGGTGGGCAGGTGCCTGTTAGAGCCGGCCGTTGATCCCACTACCGGCGAGGTGCTGTTGGATGTGGGCGACTACATCAGCGGCGTTGACGTTGTGGCGCGCCTGATGGCGGCGGGCCTGGAAACGGTCAAGGTACGCACGATAATGACCTGCCATTCTGCGCGCGGCGTTTGCCAGAAGTGCTACGGCTGGGATCTGGCTTCTTCCCGTCCCGTCGATATTGGTACTGCCGTAGGCATTATAGCCGCTCAGTCCATCGGTGAGCCAGGCACACAGTTGACGATGCGCACCTTTCATACGGGCGGTGTGGCCGGTGAGGACATTACGCACGGTCTACCGCGCGTGACTGAGCTGTTTGAGGCCCGACGGCCCAAGGGTGAGGCCATTCTGGCAGAGATTTCTGGTGTTTTGCAGGTTAGTGGCGATAGAACCATCCAAAACCTGGTGATCACCGACCAGGAGGGTAACTTCCGTGAATATCAGATTTCAGCCCGAGCCCAACTGATGCCAGGCATCAGCGACGGTTCGCGGGTGACCATCGGCCAGCAGCTGACCAAGGGGTCCGTTAACCCCCATGATCTGCTACGACTAACGGACGCCAAAGAAACCCTGCGCTACATTGTTTCCCAGGTTCAGGATGTCTATGTTAACCAAGGCGTGAACATCAACGATAAGCATATTGAGGTGATAGCGCGACAGATGCTGCGCAAGGTGGTGGTGCTGAGTCCGGGCGATTCTCACTACTTACCCGGCAAACAGGTTAATGCTCATGAGTTTGAGAAGGAGTCACAGCGCCTATCCCTGGAGGGTAAGGAGGTGCCGGTGGGCCAGCAGCTGTTGCTGGGCATCACCAAGGCCTCGTTGGCCACAGAATCCTTCCTGTCGGCAGCTTCCTTCCAGGAAACCACGAAAGTGTTGACCGATGCCGCCATTGAGGGCAAATCTGACTCCTTGGCTGGTTTGAAGGAAAATGTCATCATCGGCAAGCCGATACCGGCCGGTACCGGGCTGAAGTCTTATCGTGAGGTTCATCTAACCTACAAGGGAGAGCCCGTGCGACAAAGTAACGGCAAGGTCGACATCTTGCCGGAGTGGGCGCCGGAAGAACTGCGGGAGTTGGAAAAACGGCTTCCGCAACCACCCTTCAATACAGAGGACTATCAAAATATACCCATTGAATTGGCAAATTATCTTGACAGCATCGGTCTGGGCAAGAAGTTACCGCCCATTCCTCTGGAAACCGCAAAGCTCTACCTGTTTGACGATCTGGGCGTGTCTCAGCGCTGGGCCAATAAGTTTAGCGAGGCTGGTATTGAGATGGTGGGCGATCTTATCGGCAAGACCGAAGAGGATCTGCTGCGCATCGAAGGAATTGGCTCCAAGGCCCTAGAAGAGTTAAGAGCCGGCCTAGAAGAGCGCGACCTGCTTCATCTTTTGGATGAACCAAAAGATGAGGAAGAGGATACGGATATGGCCCAACTTCTGGTGGACATGGTGTTTTCACCGGACGACCCTGAGTTGCTCTATGAAGAAGAGGTGCCGGTAACCTACAGCGTTGATCCCGATGCTAAAATCTCTGATAAGCTGATTTTGAACAGCAACATCAATGACCCGGAAGAGTTGGATCAGTTGCTGGGCACCCTGGATCATCTGGCTGAAAACACCACTGACCTCATAGGTTTGGACGGTGCCTTTGTGAGCGCCACCGCTCCTGTCGCGGATCTGGATGAGGTGTTACTGGGCGCTGATAGGGGTGCCCTTGAACCGAGCTCTGACATCTTGCTTGGCCTGTCCGCTGATACGGATAGTTCGTCAAGTGAGATTGACAAAGACACCCTCTAAGCCTCAAATCAGTACCGGAGTATGACACCGCTTGCCCCTTTTTAATGCCTTAGTAGGTATTTGCGGCTTCCGCAGTTGGTTATACTGAGCTTAAGCAAACAGTCGGCTCTCGTTTTTTGCTATGAACGGAGCCGCTGTTTGAGCGTATTGGCCTGGTTTTTATCCAAGAGAAAGAAGGGTGTCGTGTCAGAAACGGTCGATATACACGCTCCTGATGTCGAGGTCAAGAAGTCATGCTGCTATTTTTGTCATCAAAATTGTGGCGTGTTGGCGTATGTTCGAGATGGTAAGGTGCTCAAGATTGAGGGCGATCCTACCCATCCCACCAATCAAGGCGGCTTGTGCTGCCGGGGGAACATCGCGCTTTTGCATCTTGATCATCCTGCGCGCATCAACCATCCGCTGAAGCGAGCTGGCAAGAAGGGCGAAAACAAGTGGGAAAAGGTGTCCTGGGATACCGCAATCGCTGAAATTGCCAATAAGCTTAACCAAATTAAGGAAGAAAGCGGCGCCGAGGCTGTGGCTACCGCTGGCGGCACGTTGCGCACTGACGATTGGGCGCGGCGGCGCTTTATGAACCTGTTTGGCAGCCCCAATGGTTTTCATAACGCCCTGCTTTGCTGGATACCCACCTTTATGGTTGAAACCGCCGTAAGCGGCTGGAGCCCCTTTGAAACTGACCTGGGCACCAGCCGCTGCGTTATTCTCTGGGGCTTTAACCCTGGTGCCTCAGCCATGCCGGGGATGCGCGGTTATTCAGATTTACGCAAGGCCGGCCTCAAGCTGATAGTAGTGGATCCGCGCTATTCTGAGACTGCTGCCCATGCTGACCTCTGGCTGCCCCTGCGTCCGGGGTCTGATACGGCCTTAGCTCTGGCCATGATTTGGGTTATCATCTATGAAGGCCACTATGACCAGGAATTTGTGGAAAACTGGTGCGTGGGTTTTGAGGAATTACAGGAACATATTTTTGACTACACGCCAGAATGGGCCTCAGAACACACCTGGCTTGATCCGGAGCTGATTCGTGAGGCAGCGCGGATGTACGCCAAAAACACCCCCGGTAACATTCAATGGGGTTGCACGGCTGATCAGCTGGGCAAGACTTCCGGAGCCGGTATGCACGCCCGCGCCATCCTGCGCGCCTTAACCGGCAATCTGGATCGTCCCGGTGGCGATCTGATGCCCGGACCCTCCCACTACTACGTTACCGATGAAGAGCTTGAAGCTAATGACTGGCTGCCCGAAGAACAAAAAGCCAGGCAGATTGGCTCAGACCACTTCAAGCTGACGTCCTGGCCTGGCTATCAGCGCATCGCTGATGTCAGCAGGGAAGTTTGGGGTAAGGCACCCACCGCAGAATGGATGTGCGAGGCGCACGGCCCCTCCGTCTTTAAGGCCATCCTTACGGGCGATCCCTATCAGATTAGGGCCATGATTGTTTCAGCCACAAACCCGGTTAACTCCTATGGAGATGCCAAAATGGTGTTGGCGGCCCTAAAACAGCTTGAATTTTTGGTTGTTTGCGAGTACTGGATGACCCCAGCCGCCCTCTATGCTGACTACGTCATGCCCATTGCCGGAGCCCTTGAGCGGCCGATAGTGCACAACAACTACGGTGTGACTGACTCCCTGATAACGTCCCAGCGCGCCATCCAACCCCTGTATGAGCGACATACTGACTATAACTTCTGGCGTGATCTGGCGCTTGCGAGTGGCCAGGATCCCGATCAATGGCCCTGGGAAACGCTGGAAGAGGCTTTCTACTACGTCATTTACTCCTTTATTGAAAACGGTTATCAGTTTGGGAGCTATGACGAATTTGTCGAAAAATACCGCATGTTCTATCCGCCGCTGCACTACTACAAATATGGCACCAACGGCTTTGCTACTCCCTCACGCCGGGTAGAGCTAAAATCCTCGGTGTTGGAAGAGTTGGGCTATCCGGCGCTTCCCACCTGGATTGGTCCGGCCGAAAACGAGATTGACGATCCGGAGGTGGCAAAGGAATACCCGCTGGTGCTGACGACGGGCGGCGGCTTCATGCCCTATCACCATTCTGAACAGTTTAATATCTCCAGCGTGCGTTTTCTCTATCCTGAACCCTACTTTACCATCAATCCTCAAAAAGCCCAGGAGTTGGGCATCAAAAGCGGCGATTGGTGTTGGATAGAAACCCGTCGTGGTCGCATCCGCCAGCGTGCCAACGTTGAACCCAGCGTAGACGCGCGAGTTATCTACTGCCAACGCGGTTGGTGGTATCCTGAGCGCCAGGAGTCTTTAGACGAGGAACCTTTTGGCTGCCTGGAGAGCAATGTCAATGTGTTAACCAGTGTGGATAATGAGCACTGTGATCCCATTGGGGGCAGCTGGGCCAATCGCGGTTTGCTTTGTAAGGTCTACAAAGTGAGCTATTGGGATGACACTGACACTGACTTTTCCATCCCCGGCTCTGCCGCTGAGCCAGGCATCAGTGTGCCGCCCTCCAAGCAGCCCCTGGCCTATGAACCCATACCCTATGATCCCCAGCCGGGATTTGAGGTGCCTGAAGGGCTCACCTGGGATCCCAACACCAAGCTGGCCTGGAATCTTGAGAGTGGCCTGGCCTATGACCCTGAAAGCGGTTGGCTGTATCACCCTGAAACCCTGGTCTACTACGACCTGGTAACCGGCTATGCCTATGACCCTGAAAACGAGACCCTGGTGGATGAGGCGACGGGCCAGCGCTACAACATGGAAACTCGCGAGCCCCTGGAATCAGAGGGCGCCCACACGGCAGATGGCGTTGTGTCAGATGTCGCACCTGGCGCTACCGGCGAGAAAGGGGAATAACCATGACCCGTTACGCGATGGTTTTGGATAAACGCCGCTGCATTGGTTGTCAATCCTGTACGGTTGCCTGTCGCACCTGGAACGAGCTCCCAATGGACATCATCTATAACCCAGTGGTCACTGAGGGAGTCCTTGGAGAGTTTCCCTACGTTCACCAGACGTTTACCCCTCTGCTATGCATGCACTGTGACAATCCTCCTTGTACCATCTGTTGCCCTTGCAAGGCTTCACAGCAAGATGATGACGGTATCGTCTGGGTGGAGGCAACCAAGTGCATGGGCTGTAAAGTCTGCGTTAATTCATGCCCTTACGGAGCTCGTGATGTCAATGGTGCCGAGGGTTTTGTGCGCAAATGCACGTTTTGTAAGGATCGGGTGCGCGAGAATGAGCAGCCCTATTGTGTTGCCACCTGCCACCAAAAAGCCCGCACCTTTGGCGATCTGGATGATCCTGAAAGCGACGTTTCCAAGCTGGTGAACAGCCTGGTTACTGAGCGCATTTTTGTAGAACTGGGCACCGACCCGCAGGTCTACTACATCCCGGACTTGGGAGGCGCGAAATAATGAGTCATAAAATGCAAACCAACAAACTTGAAAAGCACTATTGGATCTGGCCAATTGCCTGGTATCTGTTCCTGGGTGGTTTGGGCGGCGGAATGCTCTTTACTATTGGCATCATTGAGATGGTTTTTCACGCTGGCTACCTCCTTGCTCTGGGAGTTCTGGTGGCCGTGGCCTGTCTGGGCATTGGAAGCATGCTGCTGATATTTGAGCTGGGCCAGCCCAAGGTTTTTTTGCGTGTATTTCTCTCAGCCACCGCCATCATCAAATGGGGGGCTTGTCTGTTGATTTTGGCCATGGGTTTTGGCTTTGTCTACTTTTTGTTCTACCTGCCGCCCAGCTGGAATCTGTTTTGGTATTCCTGGACATGGCTGCGTGATCTCTGTGCCGTCTGCATGGCCCTGTTTGGGCTTTGTGTGGTAGTCTACACCGGTGTCCTGCTCTCCACCATGAAGGCCAAGCCCTTCTGGAACACCCCGGCCCTGCCCGTACTGTTTGTGGCCAGCGCCCTATCCACGGCGACGGCTGCTCTGTCGCTGCTGGCCGGTTTTTGGCCCAGCGCTGATGCGATAATCGCTCTGTTTGCTGAACAAGCTGATGCGGAAACGGTGGTTAGTTCCTACCTGCCGCTACTCACCCATGAGATAGTTGCTATCCTGCACCAGTATGATACCATGCTGGTAGTTGCTGAGTTTATCATCCTGTTGCTGTATGTGCTCACGATGCGTGCCTCTGGCAACGTTACCGCCAAGGCCGTGGCCTTGGAGTGGATAAGTGGTGGTAAGGCCCTGCTCTTTTGGGTGGGCATGGTGGCCTGCGGCCTGGTGATTCCGTTTTTGCTTTATCAGACGGGCGGCACCGGCGCTGAGTACGTGGCTCCGGTTTTGGTGCTGGCGGCTGGCTTATTGCTTCGCTTTTTGGTGGTTTACTCTGATAGACGCCGCGCCATGCCTGGCGAAGAGCGTTTTTACTCTCGCCTGCCCCAAGGCGATGAGCGCTTTTTACAGGGTTGGAAGCCCCCCTACTAAAGCATTGCGTACGACAGGAAGTTTTGAGAACCCGGCGCGTAAGCGCCGGGTTTGTCCTGCGACGAGCCGGTTTGAGATACACGTTTTGAAAGTAAGGGTGTATCACACCTCGCGCAGGATGTTTTTTTGAAAGGAGAAGCCTTTATGGCTGAATATCTGGCTTTGTTGGCACCAATCGCGTCGGTGGTGGGGTTATGTGTAGCCGCCTACCTGGCTTTCTGGGTGCTCAAACAGGATGCCGGCAATACACGGATGCAGCATCTTTCGGGCCTGATTCAGGAGGGGGCTCGCGCCTTTTTGTTTGCCGAGTATCGCTCGCTTATTATCTTTGCCTTGCTGGTGGCGGTGCTTTTGGGTGTGGTGATAAGCCCACTGACAGCAGCCTCCTTTTTAACCGGCGGCGCGTTAAGCGTAGTTGCTGGATACATTGGCATGTATGTGGCTACCCGCGCTAATGCCCGTACAACCCAGGCGGCATCCGTTGGCATAGCCGGTGCGTTGCGCGTGGCCTATCGCTCTGGTTTGACGATGGGTTTGGTTGTAGCCTCACTGGGCCTACTGGGCCTTTCGCTGTGGGCGATCTTCTTTCTTGTCTTTGCTCGTCATCCTGAGCCGGAAATTGTGGATGGCTTTGTGATGGGGGCTTCTTCCATCGCTCTGTTTGCCCGTGTAGGCGGCGGTATCTACACCAAGGCCGCAGACGTAGGTGCCGATCTGGTGGGAAAGGTTGAAGCCGGCATTCCTGAGGATGATCCGCGCAATCCCGCCGTAATTGCTGATAACGTTGGCGATAATGTGGGTGATGTAGCTGGAATGGGCGCCGACCTGTATGAGTCGTATGCCGGAGCGATACTGGCACCAATGGTACTGGCCGTAGCGATGGCGACGGCAGGTCAGATTGCCGGCAGTGATGCCATCATCGCCCTGGTTCTGCCGCTTGTGCTGGCAGCCGGCGGTATCATTGCTAGTATCCTGGGACTTCTGGCCGTTACTACCAATGATTCGTCCAAGATACACAAAGCGCTGGATAGAGGCACGTCACTTACTTCTGGCATTGTCTTTGTCATTATCCTGGTTGCCACTATTCTGTGGCAAATGAACAGCTCCGGCGCCTTACCGGCCATCTGGCTGTTTGCTTCAGCCGCTGCCGGCCTGGCAGCCGGACTGGCTATTGGAAAGATCACTGAATATTACACGTCCTATCACTACCAGCCGGTTAAAAAGATAGCCCTGGCCTCAGAAAGTGGCTCAGCTACCAACATCATTGAAGGTTTGGGAACGGGCATGCTCTCTACCGTATTGCCCACCATCGTGTTGGTATTTGCTGTAGTTATTGCCTATCTGGCTGGCGCGCAACTGGGCGGCCCTGAGTTTGGTGTGTATGGTATTGGCCTGGCGGCGCTGGGCATGCTGACAACAACGGCAACCACCGTGGGCGTTGATGCCTATGGACCGGTGGCAGACAACGCCGGCGGCATTGCGGAGATGGCGGGCCTGCCACCGGAGATCCGCGAGCGTACCGATCAGCTAGACAGCGTGGGCAATACCACGGCGGCTGTGGCAAAGGGCTTCGCCGTTAGCTCAGCAGCCCTGACCGCCCTGGCACTATTTGTAGCCTTTAAGACCAACCTGGATTCCGGCCTGGCCGCTGGTCTCAAACTTGACATCACTCTGGACAATCCCTTTGTCATTGTTGGCGTTATCATCGGCGCGATGATGCCCTTTTTCTTTGGTGCCATGACGATGGGAGCAGTAAGCCGAGCGGCCAACGCCATGATAATCGAGGTGCGCCGTCAGTTTCGTGAAATCATCGGCTTGATGGAGGGCAAGGCTGAGCCTGACACCGCAGCCTGTGTCTCCATCTCCACTAAGGCGGCGCTTAAGGAAATGATGTTGCCGGGCATTCTGGCGGTGGCAATACCCGTGCTGCTGGGAATTTTGGATGTAAACATCCTGGCCGGCTTTTTAGTTGGCGTTTTGGCCTGTGGTTTTTTGATGAGTGTATACATGGCCAATACCGGCGGTGCTTGGGATAACGCGAAAAAGTTCATCGAAACGGGTGCCCACGGGGGCAAGGGCTCTGCGGCGCACAAAGCAGCGGTAGTTGGCGATACCGTAGGCGACCCCTTTAAGGATACATCTGGGCCTTCCATTAATATCCTGATTAAGGTGGTTACCGTGGTCTCACTGGTATTTGTGCCCTTTTTCCTGGCCTTAGAAGGCGGCATCCTGCACAGCTGGCTTTAAAGAGCCGGTTGGTGGAAACAACGCTCCGGTAGTCATGGGGAGGGGTGCCGCCCCTGGATGCGCCGACCGACCTCAGTCGATATAGCCCCGCAGTCGCATCCGCTCTGGGCGCGCAAAGCGGGCCATGCCGGTTTTCATACGCGTGCATCCCAGCTTTTCATAGAAAGGCTCTTTGCCCACAGATGCAAAGAAAATCACATTTTGACCCGGCAATTCTGCCAGGATGAGGTTCACTATCTCGCGCCCCAAACCGTGACCCTGAAGATCTGGCGCAACCGCCACATCATAGAGAGCCGCTTCATATGCCCCATCGCTAAGGGCGCGGCCGCATCCCACCAACCGCTGACCACGGTAGACAAACAGCACAACGTCGCTACCGGCAAAGGCCCGCTCGCGTGCTTTGGCATCAAAATCTGCCAGTCCTACTGAGTGCAGCAACTGGGCCACTTCCTGAAAATCTACGCCTTCTATTGATCGTTCATATCTGATGTCAGCCAACATGTACTACTCCTTACACTCGTTCAGTCCCTTAGCCTTGCGTGCCCTGTGGCAGGGAAGGATAGGCAAGGCTACCATCCAGTGCCATCATAGCGCCCAAAAGCACCCAAGGCAATCCCTCTTTGGGTTTCTTGACTCCTTTGTGTTGACCCTTTCGCCAATAGGATACTGCGTAAGGAGTATATCGGGCACGTTTTGTGCTGGTATGACACATTCTCGGACACACAGGCGCCCTGTATAGACAGGCGTGACACACCCCTGCGCCTGTGCTACACTATGCGTTGTTACAAAAAGCAGGTAAGATAGGCATTACCAAGTAAGGCACCAAGACAGGAAATCTGAAGGGAGCGGGAACACATGAGCGCGAAAACATCCAGAATATGCCCGGGGGGGGGGGGCTCATAGCTTAGCTCTTCTCCCATCTACCAACACCTATGAGGGCGCGAGTGTACGCGCCAAAGATGCCGCCCAGGCTTATGTGCCAGGCGGTTTTTTGTACCCAGATTTAGGTTCCGGGAAGAAAAACGTCTCCGGGACTGTCGCCGCGTGGGCCCCTCGCACAGGGAACGCCGGCTCAAACAGTCCCCAACCTTGTCGCCTTGGTAGCGATGGTGGCGCGAACTCCCCTGCGGCCCCTCAGCAAGGCTCCTTGGTCTGCGGAACTCATCGGGCGTTCCCTGTGCGCGGTGCTGCACAAGACCCGCCGCATCTACACAGGAAAACTCACCCTAAAGGCTTTACTCTCGTAGAACTGATAGTTGTTATTGTTATCTTAGGTATCCTGCTTGCTCTAGCAGTGCCTGCCCTTACTGGATACATAGGAAAAGCAGGAAGCGTAAAAAAAGAAGCAGACCTTAACACGTCTGCTAAAGCCATCCAAACCTGGGCGGTAGAGAGACTGGCACAAAACCTCATAGGACAGGTAGCCCTAGTGGTTCCCGATGCCGCTGACCCCTTGGAAAATGCCTCTGACCCAGTTGCTCCAACTTCTTATGGTGGTACAGCAGATGAAGATACCTGGGAGGGTATTGTCGCTACCTACTCAAAGTTAGATCTACGCACGGGTGACTGGAGACTGGTAAACGTTACCTTTGATACCACCAACAAACTCTTGAGCCTGCGCATCATAAACACACAAGACCTCTCTGATTTTGCAGACTACGGCGCACC
>JAITRZ010000043.1 GCA_031288185.1 Coriobacteriales bacterium | reverse complement strand
ATCATATCCATTAGCATGCACGATGCAAAATACTTGTCAAATTTGACAAAGAAAGAGACCTTACGGCCAGCGAAAACGCTTATCAGGTCAAATGATCAAACTGCGGAAGTGTGGTGGTCTGGCAGTTGCAAAAATTGCCCTTTATCAGCACCCTGGGTTTTGCCCTGGCCTGCGCAGGTGTTGTTTTTGACTTTGTGAGTGTTTTTGTCTAATATGAACGCGATAGATGTTGCGGATGGTACTAACAGAAAACAGGTTCTGTAGGGCCTTTACAAAGAACGGGGCGATTCATGGATAGACAAGAAACGATGTTGTGTGCGTCGGCCACGCGTGGCTCGTGGCCTAGGAGGCGTGTTTTGCCTGCTGTGGCGAAAGCGTTATGTCTGGGCGCGGTGATACTGGTGAGCCTGGCATTGGCACCAATGGCCCTTGCGGCCGAGACCCCCAACGAGGACATTGAGTCGATAGAAAAGGTCGGGACGATTTCCCTTGACGATGACGCAGTGAACCCTGACGATATGGTACTTGTTAACGACCGCTACCTTTATATCGCCAATGAAGGTATGGGCGACCCCAACCGTGGCGGCTCAATCTATGTTGTTGACGTGACAACAAACAAGGCCATTGAGCGACTGTGGTTTGACAATTATCCGTGGTTTATGGGGGGGATCATCGTTGATTTATACCAGGGCGAAAATGGGTATATCTATGCCTCGTTTCCTGACGAAGGGCATGTGGTTGTTCTTGACCCAGCCAAGCCCACAGGCGAAAAAATAGTTGGAGACTTCGACCTGAAAGCTCTCACGGGCAATCCCGCTGTCTACAACCAGAGCATGGCGATTGCAAACGACACCATCTTCATAGGGGACGACGACGGCAACGCAGGCATCATGATGCTGCCCCTTGATGGGAGCTCTGTACGCACGCATCCCCTTACCGAGGACGCCAGGCCCTTCATTCCTGAACAGCTGCTTCCCCTCTATGAAACCGCGACCGCCGAGGCGCTTGCGGTTTCATCTGATGGCTCCTTTTTGTATGTTGGCGCGTATCTGGAGATGCAGGGAACCGACGGACGCGGCCTGTTTATGGCTTATGCTGTCGCCTCCGATGGGTCGCTGAGTCTTGTCCACGCGATGCTCTGCGAGAGACAGGAGTTAATACAAACTATCGTGGTCACGCCGCAGCATGTCTATGCGCCATGCTTTATTCCTACAACTGTGGAAGAGGTGGATCATGACGTGTACGTCTTTGATAACAATGCGGGCTCGGTCACCACGTCAGGGCGCATCGATCTTGTCCGTACCGTCCAGACAGCCTTTTATGCCCCCAATGGCCTCCTCTACATCACGTTGCAGGCGGGTGATGGCGGCGCGTTTGTTGTGATAGACCCTATGGCAGGAAACCTCGGCGAGGTTGTCTACGAGGTAAGCAATAAGGATGACCGCCTCGTTGGCCTCGCGTTTAGCGCAGACGGAACATGCATCTATGCTTCCAATCTTGGCGGTGGCGTGGGCTCGCCCGCCGCGCTCATCACGATCTACGGTTTGACCTTTGCCTCAGAACAACTAGAAGAAGACTCACCACCATCCCCCAACCCCCCTGCGCCTGATCCCAATGCGTTGCCGTCTACCGGCGATGCGAGCGGCGCTGTCCTTGCGCTGTCCTGCCTTCTGGCGGCTGGTGGCACCTTCCTGTTGCTGTTTGGCGCGCGGAGGATCTGCAAACGTTTCGCGGGTTGTCCCTGACCGCGCCTGCCCAGGAATCTGCCAATGTGTTGCAAGCTGTCCCTGACCGCGTCCCATCAGGAATGGCAACTTTGCGGCGGATGGCGCCTCTGTCATAGGAGCAGGCAGTGGTCTTGGAGCTACCGCAGCCGCAAACAATCTAGATACAATCACCCCTGATGATACGCCGGTATCTGGTTGGGATGTCTTTGTGGGCTGGTTACTTGCCAACCTGTTGCTTGTTTGCCTGGGAGCGCTGTTTGTGATAGCGGCGGCAGTCTTTGTGGTTTGGCAGCTTCTGCGTCGTCGCAACCGTAATGTGCCAGATGATTCTGACTTTTTAGACGCGGCTGCCATGGATGATGTCGCTACAACATCGTCCATTATCTAGCGTGGCCCACCGGTTGTAAATACAAGGTATCTGTTAGGAAAACAGGGCCGCACCACTGTATGTGGCGCGGCCCTGTTGACGCGCAGGTCGCCGGCGATCTGCGCTGTTTTCTTACGGGGACACAGGCGCTCTGTGCTGTTTCCTCTCCAGGGGCAGGGAAAACGATCTAATCGGTTCGATTTAATCGGTTGCTGAACTGATGACTGCCTTGGGGCGCTTGGACAGGGAGAGTCCCAAAAAGCCGATGAGGATGGTGAGAATGCCAAGAAAAGCAGCCAGGGCAGACA
This sequence comes from Coriobacteriales bacterium, assembly GCA_031288185.1. GTDB lineage: Bacteria > Actinomycetota > Coriobacteriia > Coriobacteriales > UBA8131 > JAITDU01. Next base: position 22,261 of record JAITRZ010000043.1, on the reverse strand, counting down.
CGCCAAAGGCCAGCACCGAGAGAAACAGGGACGATTGGAGAAGTGCCGCTTGTTCAGCCAGGGCACGCGCAGCATAGGTTCTGGCGTCCGCTTCTGAAAGCAGCTCACCCGCCAGATGGGCTTCTCCATCGGTGGAAACCGCGATGGCGACATCCTCTTTATAGGTTATGCCGTCACTTGAGGCAACCTTTCCCAACTCGGCAAAGGTTAGGCCGCCGGTTGTGCGTGCGGCATGTGCGTTAATCGCGTTCGCCTGAGCCAATGCGGTGAAAGGTCCCACAACCGGCCTACCGGCCAGTGGTCCCGGCGACTGCGCAGACACAGCAGAAACGGTAATGCGTTGCGCGCTCAACTCTGCTGAGGTAAAGGCATAGGCAGCGATACCACCAACCAGCACAAGTACTCCGATAATAACAAGAATAAGAGACAGAACCCGTGGCGCGCGGTGCACGGTGGGGGAGGAAGAGAGTGATGCGGTCATTTTTGAATCCTTTCAATCAGCAGTGCATCTGTCCAATCAACTGTGTTTCTACAGCAATTGTTCTTTTATCAGCACCACTGATTGCCCCCCTGTAGCGATAAACAAACGGCTTTCAGTCGTTTGTGTATCACCGTCACTGGCAATACTTAGCAAAGAGTATAACGCAGGCCACAACTGCCTGTTGCCTATTTAAAAACTATTCGGGGAATGTCCAGGAAATGAGCTTCCAGTTATCGCCAACAGCCCGTTGTGACGTTAAGCGCTGGGGCTTCGATCTAATCAGGAAATGACCTCCCAGTTATCGCCAACCGATGTGATGAAGCCCTCAGACGCCAAGGTCTGGAGAAGAGAGGTCACTTCTGTGCCTAAAAGCGCATCTCGACCAGCCTCCTTCTCTGTGGCGCTCAAAGATTCTTGCAGTTCTTTTGTTGATGCCTGTCCTGCGGCAAGCAGGGTTCTCAGCAAAAAGGCGCGCTTTTGGCGTCGTGAACCCTCAAAGGGCGACTGTCGTGTGTGATGACGGGAGGAGCGCGAGGGATTAGGCAGTGTAACCTTGAGGTAGCTGCCGTAATCGAGAAGGGCATAATACCAGCCACGGGGATTTTTTTTATCACAACAGGCAGCAATAAGGCCGGTGAGTTCTTTGTCGGCCACCTGGCTTGCGCCTTGGAAAAAGTGATGGAGAAAGACACCGCGCACATTGGTTTCCAGATAGATGTGTGGCCTATTGTAGGCAAAGACGTAAACGCCTGCGGCAGTCGCGGGGCCAACACCTGGCAACGTCAACAGGGCCTCATAGGACTGCGGCAGGCACCCGTCAAAATCGCTAACGAGTATGTCTGCGGCGCGCTTTAGAGCTAGGGCGCGGCGGTTGTAGCCCAAACCCTGCCAGGCCGCAAGCACCTCGGAAACGGAAGCATGGGCCAGATAACGGGGTTCTGGAAAGGTGCTTGCCCAGTGTGGCCAGTAGCCTAAAACACGCTTGACCTGAGTCTGCTGTAGCATGACCTCGCTTACCAGCACAAGCCAGGGGCTCACCCCGTGCCGCCAGGGCAAATCACGGTACAGCCGCGCGCCCTCCCGCCACACCAGCGCTTGGAACCTGTCAATGTCCCTATTCATGATTCGCACTATAGCATAGAGCCTTATAAGAGGCGGCACAGAGGCACGGGAGTGTCTGGTGGCATTGCGCTGGCCTTCTTACGGACAAGCGCGCGAGTAACGAAATGCTGGTAAAAGGCGACGGGCCATTTGCACCGGCGCCTTCTCATAGACGAACGTGCGAGTGGTGCTCTGGCGCGCGTATGACAGCTCAGGTAACATTTATGACGTTTGAGTAACAAAATCTTATAGAACACCACTTAGATTTTATTATTGAATCTGCTAAAGAATTGCGGCGCGAAAGCGCTGCTTGTCTCATCAAAAGAAAGGAACGAACATGGCAAAGATTTTAGGCATAGACCTTGGCACCACCAACTCCGCGATGGCGGTGATGGAAGGCGGTGAGCCAACTATCATCGTTAATGCCGAGGGCGACCGTACCACTCCCAGTGTGGTGGCGTTTCGCAAGGACGGCGAACGTGTGGTAGGGAAGGCGGCCAAGAACCAAGCGGTCACCAATCCTGAGAACACTGTTTCATCAATAAAGCGCTTTATCGGTCGCAGTTACAATGAAACCGCCAGCGAGCGCGCTACCGTGTCCTACAAGGTAAAGGCTGGTAAGGATAACCGGGTGTTGGTGGAGATTGAGGGCAAGGATTACACGCCAGAAGAGATCAGCGCCATGGTGTTGCAAAAGCTGAAGGCAGATGCCGAAAAGTTTCTTGGCCAGTCTGTTACCCAGGCGGTCATTACCGTACCGGCCTATTTTAACGATTCTCAACGTCAGGCCACCAAGGACGCCGGCCGTATCGCCGGGCTTGAGGTCATGCGTATTGTTAATGAGCCAACGGCGGCGGCGCTGGCCTATGGCTTGGACAAGGCTGGCAAAGACGAGAAGATACTGATTTTTGATTTGGGTGGTGGCACCTTTGACGTTTCCATCCTGGAACTTTCTGATGGTGTTTTTGAGGTGCTTTCAACCAATGGCGATAATCATCTGGGTGGTGATGATTGGGATCAGCGCGTCATTAACTGGCTGGCCGATAAGTTTAAGTCTGACAACGGCATTGACCTGCGCGGTGACAAGATGGCACTCCAGCGCCTGAAAGAGGCCGCCGAGCGGGCCAAGATTGAACTGTCCTCCACTCAACAAACAAACATCAACCTGCCCTTTATTACCGCTGATGCCAATGGGCCCAAGCATCTGGATTACACCCTGACCCGCGCTGAGTTTGAAAAGATTACCGCAGATCTGCTTCAACGCTGTAAGAAGCCGGTTGAAAATGCAATGAAAGACGCAAATATAACGCTTGGCGATATAGCTGAAGTGATACTGGTTGGCGGCTCTACCCGTATGCCAGCGGTACAGGAACTGGTTAAGCGTCTGACCGGTAAAGACCCTAACATGTCCGTTAATCCTGATGAGGTTGTGGCCCTGGGAGCGGCTGTGCAGGCCGGTGTCCTGGCCGGTGATGTTGAGGGCGTGCTGCTTCTTGACGTGACGCCATTGAGCCTGGGTGTGGAAACGCTGGGTGGCGTGTTTACCAAGATGATCGAACGCAACACCACCATTCCCACCAAAAATACTGAAATCTATTCCACGGCCGCCGACGCGCAAACCTCGGTTGAAATCCATGTGTTGCAGGGCGAGCGGGAAATGGCTTCAGGCAATAAGACGTTGGGTAAGTTTCAGCTTACCGATATACCGCCAGCGCCACGCGGCATCCCGCAGATTGAGGTAACGTTTGACATCGACGCCAACGGTATCGTCAATGTATCGGCCAAGGATAAAGGCACCGGCAAAGAACAAAAGATCACAATTTCCGGCTCCACCGCCTTAAGCGATGATGAGGTCGATAGGATGGTCAAAGATGCTGCGGCCCATGCCGCTGAGGATGCCGCCCGCAAATCTGAGGTTGAAATTCGCAATACTGCCGACTCGCTGGTGTATTCCACAGAAAAGACTCTGGAAGAATTGGGCGACAAGGTGCCCGATGACACCAAGGGAAATGTGGCCAGCGCCATTGAAGATTTAAAGAAGGCCCTTGAGGGCAATGATCTGGATGATATAAAGGGCAAACGCGAGGCCCTGCAACAGGCAAGCTACAAGTTGGCGGAGATTGTCTATTCAGACGGCCAGCCAGCTGGCGACGCTACCAGCGGTACCGGAGCAACGTCCACCGCGAGCGCTGATGATCAAGATGATGTGGTTGAGGCCAGCTATGAGGTGGTGGACGAGGACGATTCCAAAGACAAGAAGGATAAGTAGGCGTATGCCTCTTGAACGAAATGTGTTGCAGGCAAGGATAAGATGATGAACAGAAGAAGCTATTCAGGTGGCCGCAAATGGCAGATTCCGGGGTCGGTGCCCGGCTTTGCAAATACCGGGGCGAGAATCGCGGCCCCCTTTGGGTATGCCCAGGGCGCGAGTTCTGATGGTACAAGCCAAAAGCACCCCATGGGGGCTGATGTCAATGCTCAGGTGCCGGGTCAGGCTCGCGGTGTTCAGTCTGGCGGGACGCGCCCTACTGGCACCGGTGCCAAGGTGCCAGGCCAGACACGAGGCACCAAAGTTGCTAAAAGCGATATCGACCACAGCAAACAGGAGCCGGATACCAGCAGGACAGGCACCGAGCAACTGGCTGAACAGATAAGCACTGATCTGGAGCAGTTGGATGAGTTGGCCCAGGCCCAGGCCCAGGCCCAGGAGATAAACGACAGATACCTGCGCCTGAAGGCTGAATGGGAAAACTATCGCCGGCGCACTGAGGCTGAGCGTGCTGATGAACGCAACCGCGCTACCCAGCACCTGCTGATAAAATTGCTTCCAGTACTAGATGATTTAGAACTTGCGCTCCAGCACGGTGCTGATGCCAGCGCGGGGGCTGTCCTGGAGGGTATCAACCAGGTATTGACCAAGTTCACAGACACGCTGAAACAGGAGGGGCTCAGGCCCATTGACCCCAAGGGTCTGCCTTTTGACGTCAATCTGCACAATGCTATCAGTAAGCAGGAAGACCATTCAGTGGCTGAGGACACTGTGTTAGAAGTCCTGCAAAAGGGCTATGAGCTGGGCAATCGTGTCCTCAGGCCGGCAATGGTTGTGGTATCCAGTGGCGGCCCTGTGGCACAATCGCCCGTGTCGGAATCCGCGTGCCAGGATACGGATCGGCCCACCAGCTCCTAGTCCCATCAGCCCTGGGCCCCGCTGCCCACTGACCGTCAAAGCGACTTACTGCGTAGCACGCGCCACGTGCATTGCCGCACACGACCAATCAGAGACGCCAGACGCGACAGCCATAAAACCATTTGAGATAAAGGAGGTGTGAGGCATGGCACAAACTGCTGACAAAACCTACTATCAGGTTCTGGGAGTCAGCGACAAGGCTTCCACCGATGAAATAAAGAAGGCGTTTAAGAAACTGGCGCGCCAGCACCATCCTGATACGGGTGGTGATGAGGATAGATTTAAAGAAATCAGCGCTGCTTATGAGGTGTTGTCTGATGCCAAGAAGCGCGAGGAATATGACACGATGCTGCGCTATGGCGCTTTTACGGCTGCCGGTGGTGCGGGCGCCTCTGGCCCGTTTGCCTGGGGCGGCCCTGGATCCGGTGGTGTGGACTTTGCCGACTTTAGAGACTTTGGCGATGGCAGGGTCTCCTGGACTGTTACCAACGCTGGCGGCGATATGGGCGGCGTAGCCGGTGGCTCCCACTCCGGCGTTTCCGGCAGCTCCGCAGGCGGTTTTGGTTCTATTGGCGACATTTTTTCGCGGATGGCCAGTGGTGAAGGAGCCTTTGGCACAGATTGGGACTTTGGCCAGCGTAAAACCAAAGGCAAGGACATTCAGGTTACCCTGAGTGTCAGCTTCATGGAAGCCTTCAGTGGCACTACCAAACGCGTCAGTGTACAAAGCAGTGACGGCATCAGTCGCCAGGTCAAGGTACGTGTACCCGCCGGAGCCGTGGAAGGCGGCAAACTGCGCTACAAGGGTAAAGGTGCCGCCGGTACGGGTGGTGGTTTGGCCGGCGACCTGTTGATTGTCACTTCCATCCAAGAGGATAAACTCTACCGTCGTAAGGGCGCTGATGTGTTGATGGATTTGCCCCTGAGCATTGATGAGGCGGCCCTGGGTGCCCAGGTAATTGTGCCTGCTCCCGACGGCAGCAGGGTTCGGCTTAAAGTAAGCGCCGGCACTCAGGAAGGCAAGGTGTTTGTTGTCAAGGACAAGGGCGCTTTGCGGGTTAATGGCGAGGGAAGGGGAGATCTGCGCATCCGCGCTCGCATTCACGTACCCAAAAAGCTTAACGTCTCTCAGAAAGCGGCTCTCAGAGAATTTGCCGCTGCCGCCGATCCCCCTGCGTCTACCGGTACCCATGCGGGCAGTGGCGGTAGCGCCTTGGGTCAGGCACTCAGGAAGGAGTGGGCTGAATGAATGACCGTGATCGTCCTCTCTACATGATTAGTGTAGCGGCTCAACTGGCAGGAATGCACCCCCAAACACTCAGGGTTTATGAGAGCCGGGGCCTGGTTTCTCCCCAACGTTCCGGCGGTAACACCCGTCTTTATTCTCAGGCCGATATTGAGCAGTTGGTGCTCATCGCTCAACTGACCAATGAAGGCATCAACCTTACCGGTGTTACGCGTATCTTGGATCTTCAGGCCCGCCTAAAACGCAGTGAAACGCGACATAAGAAGCAGGAACAGCGCATCGACCAGCTTCAGAAGCGCCTGCGTGAGGCGCTCAAAAACCATGAGATCACAGCCCTGGCGCGCTTTGGCCCCCGGGCCATCCGGCGCTGGCAAAACGGCCACAGTATGCCGCGCAGCCAAAAGCCGCACGAGAACTAAGGAGTACACATGCGACCAGATAAATGGGCCGTGTCCACACAGGAGATATTTCAAGACGCTATGGGAGTTGCAGCCGACGCTCAAAGCGCCGCCATTCAGCCGGAGCATCTGCTCAAGGCGTTGTTAAACGCGCACGAAGGTAATCTGGATGCCATCATTGAGCGTACCGGTGCCACTCCCTCCACCATTGAGGCCACCATCGACGCGGAGATAGCCAAAGCCCCCAAGGTCACAAACCAGGGCATGGTTATGCCATCCCAGGCATTGTTGGGTCTGATGACCCGTGCTGAACAGATGGCGGCCAAGATGGAGGACAGCTTTGTCACCACCGAACATCTGTTGATAGCCCTGGCTGAGGACAAGGGAACGGCCGGAAGGGTACTTTCGGTGGCCGGTGTGACCCGCGAGCGCCTTGAGCAGGCCTACCGGGATCTGCGTGGCACCTCACGCGTCACTGATCAGAGCTCCAAGCCAACTTTAGACGCCCTGGAACAGTTTGGGCGCAACCTAACTGCCGACGCGCGAGCCAGCAAGCTGGATCCGGTCATCGGTCGCGCCGAGGAAATCCGCCGCACTATTCAGGTTCTAAGCCGGCGCACCAAGAACAATCCCGTCTTAATTGGCGAGCCCGGCACCGGCAAGACCGCCATCGTTGAGGGGCTGGCCCAGCGTATCGTAGCTGGCGATGTGCCCTCCAGTTTGCAGGATCGTGACCTTATCAGCCTGGACATTGCGGCCATGCTGGCTGGCGCCAAGTATCGCGGCGAATTTGAGGATCGCTTCAAGGCCGTGCTGCGTGAGGTTTCTGCGGCCCAGGGACGGATCATCCTTTTTATTGACGAGCTGCACACGGTGGTTGGCGCTGGCACTGGTGGTGACAGTTCTCTGGATGCTGGCAACATGCTTAAACCGGCGCTGTCTCGCGGCGAGCTTCACGCTATTGGCGCTACCACGTTAGATGAGTATCGTAAATATATCGAAAAGGACGCAGCCCTGGAGCGGCGCTTTCAACCTGTCTACGTTAGCGAACCCAGCGTGGAGGACACCATCTCCATCCTGCGTGGCCTCAAGGAAAAATATGAGATCCACCACGGCGTGCGCATCACCGACTCAGCGATAATCGCGGCTGCCGAACTGTCAAACCGCTACATTTCTGAGCGCTTTTTGCCTGACAAGGCCATCGACCTGATGGATGAGGCCGCCAGCCGCCTGCGTATTGAGATAGACTCCATGCCTGAGGACATCGATATTATCGACCGGGATCTGATTCAGATGCAGATAGAGGAGCAGGCGCTCATCAAGGAAACGGACAGGGCCTCTCAGGAGCGCCTGGAGACACTACGCCAAGAAATGGCGGCCTTGCAGCAGCAACTTGATGGCCTGAAAGCTACCTGGGCCAATGAAAAGGATGCCATCACCCGCGTACAACAGCTAAAAACTGACCTGGATCAGGCTCAGAATGACTACGAGCGGGCCACCCGCGAAGGTGATCTACAGGCCGCGAGTGAGCTGCGTTACGGCCTTATCCCTGATCTGGAAAACCAGCTCAAAATTGCCACTGAGCAGCTTGAGCAGCGTGAGCGCGAGGACAGCCTTCTTAAGGAGGAGGTCACGGCTGAAGAAATTGCCATTGTGGTAAGCACGTGGACCGGCATTCCGATTACCAAAATGATGCAGGGCGAGCTGGAAAAGCTTGTCAATCTTGAAGAAGAGTTACACCGCCGGGTGGTTGGTCAGGATAAGGCGGTTGCGGCAGTAGCCGGCGCAATCCGGCGCAGTCGTGCCGGATTGGCAGATCCCAACAAACCCATCGGCACCTTTCTGTTTCTAGGTCCCACCGGTGTGGGTAAGACCGAGCTGGCCAAAAGCCTGGCGCAATTTCTGTTTGATGATGATCGGGCCCTGGTGCGTATCGATATGAGCGAGTACATGGAAAAGTTCTCTGTGCAACGGCTGATCGGAGCACCTCCTGGTTACGTGGGCTATGAAGAAGGTGGCCAGCTGACCGAGGCCGTGCGTCGCCGCCCTTATTGTGTTATTTTATTAGATGAAATAGAGAAGGCCCATCCTGATGTATACAACATCCTTCTGCAGGTCTTTGATGATGGCCGCCTAACCGATGGTCAGGGTCGAGTTGTGAGCTTTAAGAATGCTGTCATCATTATGACCTCTAATGTGGGCTCCCAATTCATCAGGGAATTCTATCTGCATGGCTCTGGCAACCTGCAGGGGCCCCTTCCTGGTCTCAGTCCGGCTGTAGCCTCTGATAAAGGCGACCTGGCTGCTTCAGTCAGTGCCAAGGGAGGCATTAAGGGCGTTATGGATGAGATGATGGAGGGTCTGGAAGATCAACTGGGTGTGAGAGGCAGTAAGGCCCAAAGGCGCAGGCAAGCTGACCAATCCAACGAACAGTCTGCCGAAGAGGCCCAACTAGATGAGCAACGCAAACTGGAGCGGGCCATTGACGAGGCCCTGCGTGCCACCTTCCGGCCTGAGTTTATTAACCGGGTTGATGATGTGATTATTTTTCAGACCCTGGACATCGCGCACATTGATGCCATTGTTGGGCTGCAACTCCAGGATGTTAAAAAGCGCCTTGACGACAGGCGTATTACGGTAGAAATATCGCCGGCGGCAGTCGAGCGGCTGTCCATTGACGGCTTTGATCCCATCTATGGCGCTCGCCCGCTCAAACGCCTAGTACAGCGCAACATTGTCGATCTTCTGGCCAACGCCATCGTTGCCGGTGAGGTCAACGAAGGCGGCGCGGCTTCCATAGACATCAATGATCAGGGCGACTACGAAGTACGCGCCCTGCCAGCCGCAGAATAGGCCAAGTCGCTAAAATCGGTGTCTCCTTGCCTGGAACCTGGATCACGGCCACACAGGGTTAGCCGGTGATCCAGGTTCCTGGAGCGCCCGAATCAAGCCCTGGCAAGGGCAGTTGCCGGAGCATGATTGGCAAAAATCAGGTATAGAACAGGATGTGATTATACGTAGGCACCGGCCAGTAGTCGTGGCCTACGATTATTTCCATCTCGTCTACAGCGGCGCGCACGGCGTTCATGGCCGGCAACACCTTGGTGAGATAGGCGCGGGCGGCCTTCAGTGAATCTTCCACGGCGGCGGCATCGGCCAGCGCAGCCTGTAGGTCATCGGCACCCTTGGTGATGGTGGCCAGGCCAGAGTTTAGCTTGGTTAACAAATCCTCCTCAGCGCTGGTATCAATGTCCGGCGCAACCGCTTTTTTAGCCGCGATTGATCCTGCTACCACTGAGCTGTACTCGATGATCGCCGGTATGAAGCGCGCGCGTGCCATCCGCGCAGTAACCAGACCCTCGATATTGATTTTTTTGGAGTAGTGTTCCAGTTTGACCTCGTAGCGGCTTTCTGCCTCAATCTTGCTCAGGACACCAAAGCGCTCAAACAACTCAACACTTTCAGGGGTAATATATTGAGGCAGAGCCTCAGGGGTACTCTTCAGGTTAAGCAGGCCGCGCCTGGCGGCCTCGGCAATCCACGCCTCATCATAATTATTGCCATTAAAAATGATGCGTTGATGGTCGGTCAGCACCTGCTTCATATAGGCTTTGGCATCAGTTTCAAAATCCGCAGATTCCTCAAGAGTATCGGCAAAATCGGCCAGCGCCTTGGCAACTATCGTGTTAAGCACCATGTTGGCATCAGAGAGGTTGACCTCGCCACCAGACATCCTAAACTCAAACTTGTTGCCCGTGAAGGCAAAGGGAGATGTGCGGTTGCGATCAGTGTTGTCCTTTATGAAGGTGGGCAGAACCGGCGAGCCCAAATCCATGGTCTTGGCACCGTCAGAGGCATAGGGGGTGGCATCAATGATAGCGCGCACTATTGCCTCCAATTCATCTCCCAGGAAAATCGAGATGATGGCTGGAGGCGCCTCGTTGGCACCCAGGCGATGGTCGTTACCGGCGCTGGCCACGCTCATTCTTAGGAGTCCCTGGTATTCGTCTACCGCCTTGATAACCGCCGTGAGAAACACCAAAAATTGCAGGTTTTCAAAGGGAGTGGTGCCGGGATCTAGCAGGTTGACACCATCAGCAGAAATAGACCAGTTATTGTGTTTACCGTTGCCATTGATACCCTCAAAGGGCTTTTCATGCTGCAGACAAACCAAGCCGTGATGCGAGGCCAGTTTGCGCATCAATTCCATCATCAGCAAATTGGCATCTACAGCGGCATTGGTGGTCAAAAAGATCGGCGCTAGCTCATGCTGAGAAGGCGCCACCTCATTATGCTTGGTTTTTGCGGGAATGCCCAGCTTCCACAACTCATCATCCAACTCCTGCATGAAGCGGTTGACGGTGGGACGAATGGCACCAAAGTAGTGTTCTTCTAATTCCTGACCCTTACAGGGATCGGCACCAAACAGGGTACGGCCGGTCAGAATCAAATCCAAACGTTCCTGGTAGTCCTCTTCCTTAATGAGGAAGTACTCCTGCTCTGGACCCACGGTGGTCGAGACCTGGACGGGCTGTTTGCCAAACAGCGCGAGCACCCGTTTGGCCTCGCGACCGATAGCATCCATAGAGCGCAGCAACGGCGTTTTCTTGTCCAAAGCCTCGCCTGTGTATGAAACAAAAGCGGTCGGGATGCACAAAACCTCATCTTTGATAAAGGCAAAACTGGTGGGATCCCAGGCCGTATAACCGCGCGCTTCAAAGGTGGCGCGCAGCCCTCCACTGGGAAAACTGGAGGCATCGGGCTCACCCTGGATCAACTCCTTACCTGAAAACGAAAGCAGAGCCCGGCCGTTGGGTTGGGGATTGATAAAACTGTCATGCTTTTCTGAAGTGATCCCGGTGAGTGGTTGAAACCAGTGGGTGTAGTGGGTTGCCCCCAACTCAATAGCCCACTCCTTCATGGCGTGGGCTACCACATTAGCTACCTCAAGGTTCAGAGGCTTGCCATCCTTGACGGTTTCTGACAACACCTTATAAGTTGCCTTGGGCAGGCGATCCTGCATCACCTGGTCATTAAAGACCAGGCTTCCATAGTAATCGCTTATTTTTGCCATATCGAGCACTCCTTTGTTCTGGGTTACCGCAGCGTTTCTTTTTGCCCTGCCGCGTTGGCCTGCTTGTACTGCAAGAATACAGACTACCTGATTATTGTTTCCATACGATTAAATATACTTCAAATTCTCTGTTAAAATCAGTGGTGCATACACCAAAAACGCGCGATTGTAGAAATGCGCGGGCAATTACTGGTCGTCCGTCCGGTCGTTTGACCGACATCAGCCGGTCGTCCGTCCGGCTGTTTGGCAGACGACCCATCGGTCGTCTTGTGAGCAATCAAGCGGTCAAGCAATCAGCCGGTCGTCCGTCCCGTTTGCCTTAACCGGAACGTCGTACCAAGAAAGGCGCCAATGCACAGACGAAACGTCATCGTTTCTACAAAAAATAGCGAACTAATTAAGCGTCTTCGTTCTGTTTTTGCCAAGATGGACGTTGAGGCGCATTTTCTGTCCCTGCCGCTGTTGGTTGCCATCCAGGACTCTCGTCAGTTCGATCTGGATCTGCTGGTCTTAGATGGCACCAAAGAAAATTTTGCGCAGTTAAGCGAGACTGAATCCAAACTCACCAAAGACGGTTTTGCCAAACTGTTTTTGGTGGTAACGGCAGAAATGCTTGCCCAGGCGCGTTTCCCATCACGGCTACATTATGATTTTGTTGTGGAGGGTGCCAGTGATACCGAGCTACAGCTGCGTTTGCATCAACTGTTGTGGCCGGGGGAAGAAGCCAGCAGCGCTGATTTCATCCGTGTTGGTGCCATGACCCTGAATCTGGCCACCTACCAGGTTAAGGTGGATGGCGTAACCTTAGATTTAACGTATCTGGAATATGCTCTGCTGGCTTTTCTGCTTACGCATCCGGGCCGAACCTATTCTCGTGACGCCCTGCTTAGACGGGTATGGGGCTTTGATTACTATGGCGGCTCCCGCACTGTTGATGTGCATGTGCGTCGTGTCCGCTCCAAACTGGGGCCGGAGCTAGCGCAGCATCTGGAAACGGTGCGGGGTGTTGGCTACCTCTGGAATGCCTGACGCGCAATGATTCGTCACCAAACCTCGGCCGTCCTTGTCCCGGCCGCCTCTACCACCATCCCATGTCCACCTGCCACCTATCTGCCACAGAAGAGGGGATAGCAATTTCATCATGCAAAGTTCCTGTTTATCCAAGGCTGACCGCCCACTGCGCACCCTGGCGGTTATTGACGGCAACTCCCTATTGCACCGGGCCTTTCATGCCATTCAATCATCCATGAAGGCTCCTGATGGTCGTCCCACCAACGCCTGCTTTGGCTTTTTGTCGATGCTCTTCAAGTTGATTACCGATTTTAGCCCCCAGGGCATCATCTGTACCTTTGATGACGGTATCCCAGAGTTTCGCTTCAGGGCCATAAAGCTATATAAGGCCCAGCGTCCTCCCACCGACCCGCTGCTCGCGGTGCAGTTTGGCATGATAGAAAAGCTCCTGGTGGCCATGGGCATCCCGGTTGTACGCAAGCAGGGTTGGGAAGGTGACGACATCCTAGGCACGCTCTCGGCCCGGGCTGAGACCGAAGGCGGCATTCGTATGCTGTTAATAACCGGAGACAAGGACGCCCTGCAGCTGGCCAGCGCTACCACCACCATAGTGACCAACCGCACCGGCATGAGCGAAGTCTGTATATATGACCCTGCGGGAGTCGAAGAGCGTTTTGGCGTTGCTCCTCGCTACGTACCTGACTTTCTGGGGTTGATGGGGGACAGTTCTGATAATATCCCCGGAGTGCCGGGTGTTGGACCCAAGACCGCTAAAAATCTGCTGGAACACTACCATGACCTGGAAGGCGTCATCGCCCACGCCTCTGAGATCAAAGGCAAGCTTGGCCAGAGAATTGCCGCCAGCGCGCAGGTAGCCCTGGATTCACGCGAGGCGGCGACCATTGCGCGCGATGTGCCGCTCGACTTTAATTTGGACACGGTAGTCTTTCCAGCCTACAGCGAGCAAACCGTCAAAAGGGCCTTTGCTGAGCTGGCCATGAATACCCAGTTGCGCAAATTTCTTTCTCTGACCGCAACCACCAACCACGGTTCTCAGAACACGGGCACCGCCCAAGGGGCTGACATTGCCCAGGGTACCAGTTATACAAGCGGCACCGCCCAGAGTGTCCTCAGTGCTGTGGCAGCTGACATCGTGCCTGATAAAGGCGCCTTGCAGGTGTCTCAATCTCCGGCCCTAGAACCAGCAGTTCGCGATGCCGCGCCGCGTCTGGCCCAGACATTATCCCAGCAGCTGGCCGGGCAAGCAGCCCAAGCAGCTCTAGACGAAGCCCTAGAACAGGGGCAGCAGCTAGCGCTGTATCTGGAGGGAACTGATTCACTGTCGGGATTTCAAAAGGGCCAACAAAGTCTGGATTTTGATCACAAAGACCATCATCAACTCTACATTGCCACGCCGCAGAGCATACTGGTGCTGAGCACCGAGGCGGCTGCGGCCGCGCTGTTAAAGATACTCGTCACGGAAAAAGACGCCGTCCTTTCGCGGCAGACTCAGACTACAACCCTTCCCCCCACAAGCCCCCGTGTGCCTGCGGCCATCGATGCAAAAAGCGTGCTTCGAGCCCTGGTTCCGCAGCTACGCACCCGGCAGGCCGACCTGGCCGGAGAAAGGCTTTTGGATGTCAGGCTGTTTGACGTGGGTGTCGCTAACTATCTGCTGGATTCTGACAACGCTCAAAACAGCCCCTATGCGCTGCTGAGCAAATTTCTCCCACATCTGGATCCGGCAGAATTTGAGCCGGTAGAACCCGGAGCCTTTGTCGCCGCTTTAACCCTGCTGCTCAAAGACATTCTTGTGAACAGACTGGTCGCGGATGCCTCCATGCGCTGTTTTGCAGAGCTAGAGGTACCCTTGCTGCCGGTGCTGGTGTCCATGGAGCGCAATGGTGTTAAAGTGGCTACCGATGTGTTAGCCCTTCAGGGGGCCAAGATGACTACAACCATCAACGCGCTCAAGGCCGAAGCCTATACAGAAGCCAATGAAGAATTTAACCTGGATTCTCCCCGTCAGATAAGCGAGATATTGTTTGATCGCCTGAAGCTGCCGCCAGGCAAAAAAACCCAGCGCGGCTACTCCACTAACGCTGGGGTGCTGGCGGATTTGGCGCCGCTCAATCCCTTGCCCGGCATCATCTTGCGCTACCGGGAGCTGGCCAAGCTCTCCTCCACCTATTTAGAGACCTTGCCGCGCCTGGTAGCCGCTGACGGGCTCATTCACACCTCCTTTAACCAGACGGTGGCTGCCACCGGCCGCCTGTCCTCCTCAGACCCTAACCTTCAAAATATCCCGGTTCGCAGTGACCTTGGGCGCGAAATCCGCACGGCTTTTGTGGCCGATGCCCAAACCCTGGGTGTAGAGAAGGCTGTTTTTGTATCGGCTGACTACTCGCAGATAGAGCTCAGGCTGCTTGCCCATCTCTCCGGCGATGAACACCTGATCCGCGCCTTTATCGAGGGTGAAGACTTTCACGCTGAAACTGCTGCCCGGGTGTTTGGCATTCCCCTTAACCAGGTCACGCCTGAATTACGCTCCCGGGCCAAGGCTGTAAACTTTGGTATCGTCTACGGGCAACAGGCCTATGGCCTTTCCCAGTCTCTGCATATCAGCTATGAGGAGGCGCAAGAGATGATTGATCGCTACTTTCATGCCTATCCCCAGGTCAAAGAGTACATGGAATGTCTGAAGCATCAGGCCCTTACCGACGGTTACGTGGAAACGATCTTTGGACGCAAGCGGCGTATCCGTGAAATCAACTCCAGCAATTCCAATCGACGCGCCAACGCCGAGCGCATGGCCATGAACCACCCGATGCAGGGAAGCGCCGCCGACATTATCAAGTTGGCAATGATTGAAGTTTCCTGGCGCCTGGCCGCAGACGGCTACCGTTCGCAACTGGTCTTGCAGGTTCATGATGAGCTGGACTTTAACTGCGATGCCACAGAACTACAACAACTAAGCCTAATGGCCAAAACCGTGATGAGCGGCGTTGTCAAGCTGAAGGTGCCCCTCATTGCTGAGGTGTCCTCTGGCAGTAACTGGGCTGAGGCGCACTGAGCTTGCTGCCGCTACTGTTTCCATTCTGTTAAATCCAAGACACGCCAATGTAAACACTCCTTCTTTCTCCTTGCTTGCCCGTTGTCCAGTAGGCAAGCTTACAGAAGCGCGCGATCACAGGGGTCGCGCAATGATGTTCGTAAAGGAGTGAGGAAAGATGTTTGACACCGGAACCAGTGCGTTCATGATAGTCAGCACGATGCTGGTCTTTTTGATGACTCCGGCACTGGCGTTTTTCTACGGCGGCCTTTCGCGCCGCAAGCATGTGGTTAATACCATGTTTATGTCAGTCATCGTGATTGGTGTGGTCGCGGTGCTCTGGGTGCTGGTGGGCGACTCGTTTGCCTACGGCGGCCCGGATGCTTTTAGCGAAGACGGCGCTTTGGTTGATCCGTTGGCACTGTTCTTTGGCGGTGGCGACAGGCTGGCCTCGCTCTGGTCCACCCCCGACGTTTTAAGTGGTGGCGCTCCGATAGCTGATGAAGGCGCGGTGCTGGCTGACGCTGAATACGCTTCCTATCCTGGCATTATCGACATTGGCTTTCAAGCGGCATTTGCCATTATCACCATCGCTATCATCACCGGTGCCCTGGCCGGCCGCATCAAATTTGGCGCTATCGTGGCCATCGTTGCCATCTGGGCGCTTGTGGTGTACGCGCCGCTTGCGCATATGGTTTGGGGAGGTGGACTAATTGGTAATGAAAACGCTATTGGTGCTATTGATTTTGCCGGCGGCGATGTTGTGCATATCTCTTCCGGCGTCACCGGTCTGGTGCTTTGTCTGCTTCTAGGCAAACGCCGTGGTTATGGCATGATGTCCTATAGACCCCATAATGTACCTTTTGTTGTGCTGGGCGCCGGCCTGCTCTGGTTTGGCTGGTTTGGCTTCAACGCCGGTTCAGCCTTTGTTGCTGACGGTATCGCTGGTCTGGCTTTGATCAACACCATGGTCGCGCCAGCGGCAGCCATGCTGTCCTGGGCCTTTGTGGAAAAAATCAAGACAGGCAAATCTACTCTTGTTGGTGCCTGTACCGGCGTGGTGGCCGGTTTGGTGGTCATTACGCCGGCGGCCGGTTTTGTAGAGCCCTGGGCCGCAGTGGTCATGGGTCTGATAGTCTCGCCCATCTGCTATTTTGCTATCGCCTTTGTTAAAGGCAAGATCGGATACGATGATGCGTTGGATGCCTTTGGTTGTCACGGTGTGGGCGGCATCACAGGCGGCATCCTCACCGGCTTACTTTGTGTGCCAGAACTGAACACCTGGACCAACAAAGGCGGTGGCCTGCTGTACACGGGCGACCCAACTCTGTTGATCGCCCAGGTTGAGGGTATCCTGGTAACACTGGTGTTTGTGATTGTTGCCGTTCTGATCATCGGTGTGGTTGTCAAAGCGATCTTCAAGGGCTCTCTCCGGGTTTCCGAACGCGAAGAATCCGAGGGATTGGATACCGCTCTGCACGGTGAGAGTGCCTATCCCGCCTACAACGGTCTTGACTAGGTCTGCGAGCAGATAAGGAGAATCTGATGAAGAAGATCGAAGCTATCGTCCGCCCCTCAAAACTGGAGGAGCTGAAGGAGGCCTTTTTGCAGGCTGATGTCAAAGGTATGACCATCAGTGAGGTGCACGGTTGTGGAAACCAGCATGGTTGGACGGAGTACTATCGTGGCAGTGAGGTGATTGTGAACATGCTGCCCAAGATAAAATTTGAGATTGTTACCACTGATGAGCGTGTGGATGAACTGGTCAAGCTGGTCATCGCTACTGCCAAAACGGGCGAGGTTGGTGACGGAAAAATATTTGTGCTACCCATTGATGAAGTGGTTCGGATCCGCACTGATGAAAGTGGGGAAGTGGCTATTTAGGTAGCCGCCTCAAGGCGCGTCAGGCTACCTCAACGCAAAAGGGCTCGGCTATAGCACTCATACTGATGAGCGGGAAATAAACAGGGCGGCGACCGGTCTTTAGGTCGTCGCCCTGTTATTTGTTGGTTTGATGATGTGCTCTGGAGAGAGCGCTGTAGGTAGCCTGCGCCGCCAGCGCCGCCCTGTATGTTTGTTGGTTTGGTGATGTGTCGGTGTCGATGCGGCCTCTAAAAACAAAGCCGGGGTGACAAGATGGCGAGTCAACCGGCCGCCGGCCGAGCCGTTGTTGGAGAGCTATACGCCACGTGCTGCATCGAAAGCGGCAAGCTGTCATCCTGTCGGAAAATCGAAGTTTGTATTGGTGATGCCTAGGTAGTCAGGGCCCGCGCTGCCATCACGCACACCATAGGTCGTTACCAGGTCAGGGGTGCCTGCGGATAAGACATCAAAGCGGCCATCACCCATCAATGCGTCATAGGTTGCTGGTCTGTCTTGAGTAATGGAACTTGCTGTGGCAGATGAGTAGACATCTGCCAGACCCAAGACGTGGCCAAGCTCATGGGCGAAAATCTTGCCGCGATCTTCTGTGCTGTAGTTGGTAAACCAGATGTTGTAGAGAGTGATGGTGGTGGTAAGTTCTTCATCCAAATCACTGCGAAGAACTCCGTTTGCAAGATTGCATCTATAGTTGCTCACACTGGTAATCACGTCAGGATTTGTTGCATGTGCATTGACGTATGTAATGTAGATGACCGCCTCATTGATAGATGTTTCTTCCATACTCACCCGCCCGCCCCACATATCCAGTGCAGCTGACAGTACCGTAGTGTCCCGTGCGTCTGGATCAGGCCACCCAGAGGTGTCCTCTATAGCGTAGGTTACAACCGTACCGTCCAAGTGAGGGACATTTTCTGCCACTACCTCCCCTGTTGCTGCATCTTCCCATTCTACGTAATTGAGCGCGAAGTGGTATTCATCTACCTTATCGTAGTCCCTTGAGAAATACTGCGCCCAGGTAAGCAGGTCCTTAGGTTCACCGTAGTAGGCAAGGGCAGGAGTTACAGAAATCAGCAGGAAGATAGCACTGGCAAACATAAAAACTAACAGACGCTTGAGCATATAGAGCACCCCTTATTAATCGAAATCTATATAACCGCGGAGTCCAACAGCATTTGAAGGCTCTCTCTGTCTCACGCCTTCGATAGCCAAGGCCATCTCATCTTTCGTATAGTACTACAGGTATCCTGGAACACTCCTTGTGTGTCATTTCGTATTCCGTAGAACAGGCCGTCGTTAAACTCTATGGTCTTCATGGCTGTCATTGTGGTAGATGGCGGGTATCCTCCGGTCTAATTGCCCATCCAGACGCAGATAAGCCCCTCTTTGATAGGAAAGCAGTAAGCATCCCAGTTGATGACCAGGCCAACGCTGTCTGCGAGGCCCGGATACTCAGGATACCTCTCTTGAAGCCACTTTTTGATAAGCTCTTCTTGGGGCAGATTTGCAAAGAACACATAGCTTTTGTTTGCCTCTATAACAGGACCGTCTTGGGTTATTTGTTCTTTGGAGTTAAAGTAGCGAGAGACGGGAAAGAACATGGTCGTGACATCACCTGTCTCAAATGCGTCTCCAGAATACACTTTGTCTATGCTCACCGTAAGCATAAGGGGTATCTCGTAGTAGTTTTCTGGAGCCTCTATGTTTTTTATCTCAGTCACGGTGCCGATGAAAATGAAGGGTTTGTCGGTGTGGTATTTGGCGTCAAGATCGGTAAGATATGTCCAATCGGTATCGGAAAGAAGAACCCGTGGCTCCAGGCTGGCGATTCTTGTCTCACGGGGAGCGTTGTACGGAGGGGTACTCTCTTCTTGCTGCCTGACAAACCCTGCCCTCTCAGCACTGATGGGGACACGGCTCTCTTCTGGTATACCTTGTGACAACAGTCCTGGCTCGCTGTTGTCAGACGGGTTTTGTTCCTGTGCCCCTTGCCTTGAAAGCAGGAGCGCAGATATGCCTATAACAGCAACCAGCACCAGGGCGATGGCTGCTCCTGTGAGGCAGTGCTCCTTTCTTGTCATGGCATGACCTCTCTTGTCTCTTGTGCCTTACGGTCTTATCGTGCTGGGCCTACTATCTCACCGTTTTCTTCTACAGTTTTGTAAAGGATCGCAAAGTGATAGGTAGCGACTTTCTTGGAGCTTCTGTCGAAGTACTGCCCCCGCTCCAAAAGGGTATTTTTCTCATCGGCATAGGACGCAAGAGGCGTTGCGATGGTAAGTGAAGATACTGTTATGGTGCCCACAAAGAAGAATAGCAAGTTAGCCACCCGTGTCCCCGCTACGAGGAGCAAGCGGGATGTAGCCTGCCTGGGCCACGCAGCGCTGGCCTTCATCTGAGCGTATCCACTTAAGAAAGCACCCGCCTGTGCTCTCAGCGTCTTGTGTGCGGATGACGCCATAGTAGGAGGTGGCAAGCGGATAGGCTCCGCTTGCCACGTTGACAGCAGTGGGCTTAACGCCTTCTATGGCCAGCGTCTTTATATCCTCATTGGGATACATCATCTCGATAAACGTCTTGTAGGTGTAGCCTATGCTGCTGGAGCCGTTGTGGTAGGCGGCGACCTCATCAACAAGGCCCCCCATGCCCCATATCACCTTGACGGTCACCGGATCGGCCATGGGCAAGCCTTTCATGACAAGGTTTTCCATAGCGGTCTGACTGCCAGAGTTTTCCTGGCGCTGAAAGGCCATGATAGCCTCATCGTTGCCACCCACCTCCTTCCAGTTGGTGACATTGCCAGAGTAGATGGCGCGCACCTGTTCCAGCGTGAGGCTTTGTATGGGGTTATCCTTATGGGTGATGAAAACAAATGCGTCGTGACAGATAGGCTCTTTGATAAGCGCCACGCCTGCGCGCGCGGCTAAGGCAAGTTCATCGGCGGAGGGCTCTGTGCCAAGGAAAAGATCAGTGGGTGCAGGTTCAAGGCGGCAGTTCCCCTCGTCATCACCTCTGGCCGACACCTCTCCCGTGTCCGGGTCAGCCCAGTGGATGAGGACTGTGCCCGGTTCGAAGGGTTCGCGGCTGATAAGGTAGTCGTAGGCTGTATCCGTCATATTAAATGCCGTGTATGCCCTCATCTCGTTGTCGGCCGCGCCAAGGTGCTGTCGGGCAAACTCAGTCGCCAGCGGGATGCATACCGTTGAGCCATCAAGGTGCGGGTAGGTTCCGTAGCCCTGGCGGTAGCTGTCTGCATCGGCCTCGCGAACAGACTTCCCCAGCTGAAACGGGCTGTTTGAGACTATCTGCTGCCAGCCCTCTTTGCGAGGGTATGCCTTGAGGGACTCGGCGGCGTTTCTCTCAGATACCATGCCGTTGTTGGCGGCCAGCGCTTCCTCAATATGCTTTTTCCCAGCAAAGGAAAACGCTCCCTGCGCCATCCCGCTCGCCCAAGCTAAAAGGCTTGCCAAACAGATCAGACAGGTCAGCAAGGGCACAGCAAGGGCTTTGCGCGGCCGCTTTCTTGTGTTGGCCCAGGCACCTGGGACGCTTTCCTGAGTTGTTGCTGCCAGGGTAGGGGCAGCGCCGGTGCTGCCTTCTGCGGCTGCGGCTGACGCATCGGGCGCATCGAGCGTCTCCTTCGGCCCCGCCACCGCCACCGGGCGGGCTGCCCTTGCATTGGGCATCTTGTGGCGATGTTGCGAGAGGATAAGACGTATCAGCATGCCAAGACCTAGACCCAAAACCGCCAGAGGGAAGAAGACAAACAGAAGCAGGGCAAGCTCGCAGTACAGAAAGCTCAAAGTGATGCCGTACTCTTCCAAGGTACCCAAGGGGATGCTGAGGGCAAGGGTGAAAAGGATCGACACCACAATGACCACACCGCCGCTGAAGCCCTGCCGTGCCGCGTGGATGGCCGGCAAGGCGATGCAGCCCAAAAAGAGCAGACAAAAGAACAGGATAGCGCCCAGTCCATGATTGCTGGTAGTAGCGCTCAGGACAAAGGACAACGCGACACAAACCGCAAGAAACGCGGCCAGGACAATCAGGAAAGGAAGCTGCCTTTTGAGGGCCTTGGATGTCTTGGACAGGTCAGCTTGCACACGCACTCCCTTTCTTCAAGGCCGGGAAAGGTGCCCGGCCAGCCTCTTAATTTGACCCTTGCTTTTTAAACCATCCCCTCCGTAGTATATCCTACCTTGCGGGCTTTTATAGTGTGTACAGAATAAAGCGTGTTGGGGCGTGTGGCGTGTGGAACGTGACGACAAAGCGACAAGGTAAGCCGGCCTCATGCCCGCGCATTGAGATACCTCCGTGTCGTGATACCGCCGCATCGAGATACCGCTTCATCCCCATCTGTTACCTGTTTATTCAAACAACTCCATTAAAAATTCACAATTCCATCGGTAAGACGTGCTATAATTGCCCCATGCGGTGTAGCTTTGGGTACGGCGGACAGACGTGGTAGGGCCAGGAAGGTACACACTGCCCCGTTTTTCGCCTGACTCTCTTAGGCTTTATCTACCAGACAAAAAGTGCCCCTTAAAGCAGTCCGGTAACCTGCGTTTTTCAGGTGGGTTTATACACCGTCTTATATAAGGCAGTCGAAGGCAACAAGGGTAGGGTGATTGTAATGAGCGGTCTGATAGACAAGAGAAACCCGCGTCTATACCGTCAGCAACCTTTCTGGCGTTTTAAAGTTTCAGTTGGCTCCAAATCCTCCCGGGGGGGGGGGGGGTATTTTGACATCCTTTTCTTGCCCACCAAATATAAAATGAACACCCCGGCATAAATCGCGGAAAGTTTCACGGCGTATTAACACGCCTGCCC
>JAITRZ010000038.1 GCA_031288185.1 Coriobacteriales bacterium | reverse complement strand
CTCCTTGGTCTGGTTTTGCCTACTACAGCGGCTCTACGCGCGCTTCTTACTACTCAGATGATGGCTCAAGTGAAGAAATGCCTAGGACCGTCGGTATTTTTGCTCCGTCAGGACTGTGGAGAGCGGCTCGCCCGTTGATACCATCAGCGTAGACTATTGATGCAGTGCCTCCCCTCCCAGTCGGGGTGGGAGGCACTGGGTTTCTATCAGAAAACAGTTTCAGACCAACCACATTGCGTGTGAAGCTAGCGCTTGCTTTGACGCAAACACCTTCGTCATTACAAGGGATAAGCGGTGAAGTGGTCCGGCTCGCGAACCTGCGTTTGCACCTGTGTTTGCTCTAACTAGAGTGCTTCGCTCGTTACCTGCTTTGTGCTAAGGTGAGTGCTATCGCGCGTCAATCATAGAATCGTAGTAGCCAATATGCGTAGTATGGCGGGCGTAGCATGGCAAAGGTGGAGGGGGCTGAACAAACTAGAAAAGGAGGTGAGAGAGTCCGTGACTCGTTACCTAGGCAGTAAGCAGAAAGTTCCAAGGAGCAAAACGATGCTCCTTACCTTTTCTGTCGTCGTGTGTCTGTTGCTGGCCGCGATACTGGTTCCTGTTTCCCGGGCATGGGCGGCTGGGGGAGTGTATGCGTTTGTCTGCACGGAGATAGATGGACAAGGCGGTGCCCTCGACGGTTACACTCTCGTGATTAAAAACGAAGATACCATACCCGACTCATCAAAGTATACGGTAGTGTATTCCTATGTTAAGGATTTGTCGACCTTGACATCAGCCTCAACCGTAACTCACTCAAAGGGTTGGCCATGGTTTGGCACCTATACTGATGGTACGACTGATGAATACGCACCCTCCGTAAAAAGGGTGCAAGTTGTCGGAAATGCGGACAGCTTCGTTACCCTTTGGTATGCGTCTGGGATGTTCGCCGCTTTCCACTCGTGCGAATACTTCGATCTTACGTACCTAAACACTTCGGTATCTGGCAGGACCACCAACGTAGCAAACATGCTTGTCAATGTACAAAACGCCGGTAATCCGTCGGTCGCTGTACGCATCGGAGCTTTATGGAGTTCCACCACCCTAGGTGCCCTAGGGTTAGTTCGTAGTGGTGTCGTTGAAGCAGCTCCCGATGCTGGTATAACTCTCTATCGAGAAATTGATGGTGCCTACGAGCTGTATCCTGCAGGAAAGATCCCTACAGGAGCAGTAGCCACGTATTACACTACAAGGCCCGCCGATTGCTACATTAGCAATGATCTCAAGGACTACAGGGTTATCCTCAGCGCTTCTCCTCTTCCTTTTACGGGCAGCGTACCGTCTAAGGGCAAGGAAATGGTGGCGCGAATGGTTGATGATCAAGCGACATTATTTGATGAGTCCACCATCGTACTTCCCACTAGGGCATATGATCTTAACATTGTTCGGGTATCCGATACGCCGGACACGTCTTCAATAGGCGATTATACAGTCGCGCTTAGGTTGCTTGATAATCAGGGTTATCAAAGCGGCGGTTCACAACAAGTCAGCTATTCGATCACCTCCGGTTCTACCATCACTCTGTATTCAGATGCCTCTGGGCAAACTCCACTCCCCAGGACAAATGACTCTTATGATGTGTTGCAGCTAGGCCCTTCAAAAGATATATATGTTCAATTAGCAACCAGTCTTTCAGGCGCATCGGACACCCTTGAAATGAAGGCCGCCGCACAGCCTGCTGACTCAGCAGCTTTTATCGCAAATATCGAAAAAGTCACAGATGCTGGGTATAATGATCAGGGCGGATACTTCACATACAGAATAACTTTGACTGGCCTTTCTGGAACCGATGAAGCACTAAACCTCTCAATTTGGGGCTATGTGGGCACTAACAGCGCACGCAACATCGGCATACCCATTTCTTTGCTGCCGGTAAGGGTGGGTGTCGAAGCCTCCACCCTTGAGCTCGGCACGGGTGCCCAGGCAGTGCTTGAGGACATTGAGATTTTCGATGGCCCCACTACCGTACCCCTCACCTACACAGGCCGCTTGGGCACTGTTCCTGATAGTGATGTTTCAGTGAGTGTTTTCAAGCAAAACGTGCTAAGTGATACCCTTCAAGCTGACTATGACATCACCCAAGGAGAGCTTACCGTCACACCTGTTCCCTGGGAACCGGATGGTGAATCTGGACACGGCGCGTACATGGTGACGGTCACGGTGGCCGGAGAGGGGCTACAGGGTGCAGCAGTTTGTGACATTGATGTGTGGGTCAAACAAGCACCTTTTGAGCTCACCCCTACTACGCAGCTCTCCCAGCCGGTGCAACTCAAGGTTGGGCAACAAAAAACGGTAACGTTTTCCTATCCGTGCGATAACGTAGTCCTCCTCCAATTTGCATCCAGCGACTCTACTGTCGCCGAGATATTGAGCTCCTCAGTTGATTCTGAAGGAAAGGCTTATAGTATTGTTATACGGGCAAACGCAGCATCAACAGACACTGTCACCCTCTCATGGTTTGCCGCCCCAAGGACTATGCCTGTTCTTGTTGGTGATCCACCTGTGTCTCAGATTCTCAGTGACTCGAACTACGTACCGTCCTTAGCTTTTCTCACCGTGCACGTCTCCAAATATGATGAGCAAATGAGCGTCACTCCAGATGAGCTTGCGCTTGCCGTTGGCCAAAGCGAGACCGCTGCCGTTTCGTTTGCCGATAGCAATGATCGCACTGTGTCGGTTTCCTCCTCTGACCCCAGCGTGGCTACTGCGGTGCTTAATGAGGACAAAACGGTACTCACCGTAACGCCGCTTGCGGCAGGCACGGCGACCATCACCCTCGGGGCTGAGGCAGACAGCATGCTAAACGAGTCGTCATGTACGATTGTTGTCACGGTGACCGGGGCTTCTACTCCTCCACTGACTCCCCCCTTGTTAAGCGTTAGCCCAACCGCGCTTACCATTCAGGCCGGGCAAACCGGCACTGCCCAGGTTAGCTACGGGGGCGATGGAGTGTTGTCGCCGCCAACGTCCTCTAACTCAGACGTGGCTACCGCAGCGCTTAATGAGGACAAAACGGTACTCACCGTAACGGCGCTTGCGGCAGGCACAGCGACCATCACCCTCAGTGCCTCAGCAACTGACAGTTCCCCCGCTGCCTCCTGCACCATTGCGGTTACGGTAACCCCTGCTGGCAGTGGGCCTGGCAAGCAAGACCCACCGTCCTTGGCGGATATAGACTCATCATATGAGCTCACCGTTGGTGGTGCCCCCAAGGTTATCACCTATGAGGGTGAGGCGCCTCTTCAGTACCAGGCCACCCCACCAAACATTATTGGTGTCGCCTCCTCTAACGGCGGCAAGACCCTTACCGTGAGCGCGGTAGCTCCCGGTACGGCTATCCTTACCATTCAGGCAGCGGAGACCGCTACAACCTTAGCCCTTGAGCCGGTATACATTACCTTTACGGTAAAGGCGGCTGCTAAGCCCGTTGAGGCGCTGCAACCCCTGTCCCTTAAGGTGGGCGCAAAGGCGACCTCTGAGATAAGCCTCTCAGACGCAGACGGCAATCCTATCTCCGGTGCCACCATCAACTTCACCGGCTATGACGGCAAGATAATTAAGGTGAGCTTTGATGCTGCCACCAAAAAACTTACCATTGAGGCGCTTGCCAAAGGCGAGACCACCCTCACCATATCATCTGATGAGGCGGCAGAAGACTACACCATGAGGGTCACGGTAACTGCGGCAACCGGCGGCAGCGATGAGCCGAGCGTTGAACTTGCTGATGAAATGGTGAAGGCCGGTACTACCGGCGTCAAGGTGGCCGGTACCCTCAAAGGCAAAAACATCCCGGAAGGCGCCCAGCCTGAAGTTTCTGTTAGGGCGGTAGCCGCCGGACACGATGCCTACGCCACGCACCTTGATGCTAAGGGCGAGGGTGATCTGTTTGCCATACACGAGGTAGTGCTCACTATTAACGGCAGTGAGATTCATGACGGCTTTGGTACGCTGACCCTTACCTTTCCCGTTGACGCGGACTATGGGGCAGATACGGTTCTTGTGCGCCACCTGCACCATGACGGCACATTCACAGAAGAGAGCGCAAGGGTCGCAAATGGTGCCGCAAGCATTGAGGTCACGGATCTTTCTAGCTTTGCCCTGGAATCTCAGGACACAGCTAAATTGACATCCACTAACACAACCGCCACTAAGTCGACCACTCCCGCAAAAACCGGCGATGAGGCCCCAATGGCGGTAGCTGCTCTGGGTGCTGTTGCTGTGGCGGCTGCTGTGGCGTCGCGTCTTTCACGCCAACGCAGAAGTGATGACGCTGAGGATGATCCGCAGGCTCCAGCCTGATAGTCCTTAGGGGGAGGGCGATAGCCAGACAAAAGGGGGAGGAGGCCCAGGTGTTGGGCTTTCTCCCCCTGCGTAGCTACGTGAAAGGCTAAAGATGAAACAAGCGGGGAGTGCTCCCGTACAGCCTAGTGCCACACCGGCAAAACGACAACGTGTAACAAGACGCGAGATTGTGCTTGCGACAATGGCGGCTGTCGCCCTGATAGCCGCCATTGTGGGGTTTTCGCTCTACGCCTCAGTTTATGTACCCGCTACTGCGGCAGCCAAGGTTAACAACAGCTATATTGCAGAACAGCGCGTTGCAGAGCGCATAGTGAGCTTTCGCGCCGCCAACAGCCTTACAGATGACGCGGATTTTGCAAGTGCGCTTTTGGCGCGCAACCTTAATGTGGGTACCTTTCGCCAAAACACCATCAATGAGCTGGCAGTGGCTGACCTCATTGCCAAGCGCGCAGAAGAGCTGGGCATTGCCCCTACCCAGGAAGAAGCCCAGGCTCAGGTGGATGCCATGAAAAAGAACATGGCCTTTGACGATGATGAGATATGGGCTGAGACGCTTGCGACCTATGGCATGAGCGTTGAGTCCCTGCGCGCGCAGTATCTTACCAACCTCAAGCAAGAGGCCGTCTTTGAGGCCGATGTCGCGCGCCGTGAGCCAAGCGAGGATGACGTGCTCAGCTACATTGAGGAATATCTGGCGGGCACCACCCAAAAGCACACCAGCCGCATTATCTTTAAGGGCGAAGACGCCTATGAGCGTGCCAAAGAGTGCCATGAACGCCTGAGTGAAGCCAAAGAAGCGGGTGTCTTTGATGCCGAGGTATTTGCGACCTTCGCGCGTGAATACTCAGATGAAGAAGACGTTGAGACCACCGGCGGTGCCTATACCTGGAGCGCTGGCAATGCGATGGATAGCAACATCATGGAGCTGCTGGACTATCTTGACGTGGGTGCCTTTACCGGCCCTGAATCCGTTGCGGCAGATGACGCTCTGGAGATAATCTACTGCGATGAGCAGTATACCTTCCCCGCAAAGAACACCCAAAGTGAAGACGACATCTCCTCGTTTGCGGCGCTGAATGTGCCTGAGACGCTTGTACCGCTTGTTGAGGATGCTGCGGCAGAGGCTCTTTGGATGTCTGACTGTAACGCCTATCTGGCACTGCTGCTTTCTTCTGCCCAGATAACTTACTATCCTGTTCCTGCCGATGCCGCCTATGCGGTTGATATGTCGCTGGCATCCTCGTAAAGACGAAAGAAGGCTTATGATGACCAGGCTCAAGGTAACAGCTGCGTTTTGCGTGACACTAGTTTTGGTGTTTGCTCTTGCCCTTGGAGCGGGGTCTGTCGCCTATGCTGAGGATGCCTCTGCTGAAAGCGCCCCTGCTGTGGGAGATAGATTTGCCCTTAGCGATCCCCAGTGGGGCGAGCTCACGTTTTCCATCACGGTTGTGGCAGAGGATGCGGAGACTCTCGGATGTGTCCAGCTTGTTGACGGAACCAACTATACAGGAGCAGAGCTGCTGCTCAATGGGGTAGAGCACGACGGCTTCGCCTATGCTGTTGCGTCGGTTGGCGCAAATGCTTTTAAGAACAACGTATTGCTGACAAGTATCAAGTTTGGCTCTGACCTGACTGGCGATGCCATGGCTCAGCTCCCCCCGGATGGTCATCTTGGACTGAGCGTGGAGTCTCCCGCCATAGGCGCAAATGCTTTTGAAGGGTGTCCTAACCTGACGTCGGTTGCGTTTCCCGAGAAGGTAGCCGGAATAGGAAACTTCGCTTTCTTAAACTGCACGAGCCTTTCCTCCGTCACCTTTCCCGAAGGTGCGAAGTTGTATTACAGTTCGCTGCCCTCCGCATTAGGCACACCCCCACGCCCAGGCCCAGCTATAGGCGTAAGTGCCTTTGAGTCTTGCAGAACGCTACAAGTGATAGTTATCCCTGCCATAACCTCGACCCGGCGCAACCCCGACTATCATAACCACTACAATGGTCCTGATGATGCCTACGTCAATGTACCCACGTACAGTGGATACGGACACATCAGTGCTTTTGGTGGCTTTATTGCACCTGCGTATAGCTGGGCTTTTGGCGAGAGCGCGTTCAAGAATTGTGAGTCGCTTGAAGTCGTGGTTTTTGAACCCAGCGGAGAAGAATTTGGCCTTTTTGCGTATTTCAATCAAGATATGAAAAACCCGGTGTTTAAGGGATGCAACGCACTGAGCTCTGTTATCTACCTTGACGAACAGCCCTATTATGCTGACCCCAACCGAGCGTTGTATCCCGGTGGTGCTGGTGGGTCTGCGTCATATCACAACGTGTACGAGAAAAGCACTATCACGCCCCTACCAAACCTCTATTATGCCGTTAATTACTATGCCACTACCAATGAGACAGATATCATCGGTGACGGTGAAGAAAATAGTACCGGTGACGATGGTTTTGCCAGCGGGCGCTATGCGCGTACAGAGTATCTGCGCGGTACCTCCACGGCGGCCCTCGCTACCAGCGATACGGAGGAACTTGCCAACGCCAGATACGCTGACGTGAGCGCCTATGCCCAAACCGGCTGCGAGTACGACGGCACCATTCCTGATCCCAAACAGGTGGCCGTAGAGGTTAACCTGGACACAGTTGATTCAAACCGGCAGTGGGTCTGGAAGCTCGGTGCCACGCAATCCAGGCGCGCGGGACTTAGTGATTCTTGCTACGCCTATCTGGCACCAGCTGATGAGTTTTCGGCCGGGCGTGTCGGTGCCAGCCAGATTGCCACGATGTACAAGCTCTGTGACCAGAACTTAAGCCAGGGCCAGGATCCTGTCAAGGACTCACCTTTTGATGTCGCCCGTTATTGTGCCAATGCCGAATCTGTCGGTGACAATTGGTACTATTTCGATGGTTCGGGCTTGGTTTTGGACGCAGGCGAGACGGCCTGGTTTACGCTTGGCAGCTCACTGGAAGAGAGCTTCTATAACCAGATACAAATCTTTGCGGCCGGTGGCTCCCTCCTTGATCCAAGTGACTACGAGGTCGCCTTCGCACGCTATGATGCGACAAGCGGGGAGTTTGTCTCAGCTACACTTGGCGAGCAGGACGGCCCCCTGCTAATGACCGTGACGCCTGGCGCAGAAAGCGGGTACACAGGCACGTTGCAGGAGTGGGTTCTTGTCAAGGGCCACGCTGGGTCAGTGAGGGAAGGCTACACGGCAAGCTCTGTTGGCACACAAGCTAAAGCGGTCTATTACGACGGCTACCCACCTGTCACAGTGGTATCGCCGTTTAACGGTTCCTACGCCGTGGCGATAGGCTTGGCAGACGCATCCTCGGCGCTTGTCGCCGCAGGATATGCGGGCCTCACATCAGCACCGGTTAACGTGCGTGATACCAAGGATGCCTCCTACGGCTTTGCCCTGGCGGAGAAAGAGAATTTTTTCTCAGGTAGTGGCCTTATCCAAGGCCCGCTTATGACCTTTCCCGCCACAGATTACAGCCCCGCAGAGTTTGCCGTGGCGGTCTACAACATCTTTGAGGAAAGCAGGCGCGGTGACCTTGGCACCTCAAAGGAAGCCTACCCCTGGGGTGATACGGCCGTGCTTATAACCCCCTCCTCGGTTAAGGACGTGGCCGCAGGTGTTGCTGCCTTTGCCTACGCGAAAAAGGCCCCTGTGTTCTACACTCAAGACAACGGCCTGGTGAGCGAAGACACCCTTGCCTGCCTAAAGCAGTTTGACAGGGTAGTGGTGATGGGTGATGAAACCCTGTTTTCTGATGAGGCTTATCAGGCTTTGGAGGCGGCCTTAAACCCCAACCTGCTCACGAAGGCTTTAAGGTCTGCCCTTACGCAACAGTCTGTCAGCCCGTTTGCTTCCGATGCCCACAGCAATCCGCTGGCAGCACTTGGTGAACAAGCCACCAGCATCGCCCTTGAGCGCATTGCAGGTGACGCGGGAAGCGCCTGTTCATTAAGCCTGAAGGTCGCCGAGTTGCTTATAGACAAAGAACTGGCGGCCCCTTCCATCATAACCATAACTGACGCGACGGAGGTCGCTGACATCTTGGCCGCGCTCAATCTGTCAGGGCATGAGGGCGGCTTAACGCTGGTTTCTGCCTGCACGGCTGATTCCAAGCAGATAAGCGCGTTTTTGCGCGAATATCGTGACGAGGTCAGTCTTGTGCGCCTGTTTGGGCGTGATGCGACGCGTATGTCAACCACGTCATTTAACCTCTATGATTCGCTGTGCGACCTGTGGAATGAGCAGGGCTATGTCACCCCTCAGACAGGGGCAGGCGACACACTGGTGCTCTACGGGCTTCAGTTGAGCATAGAAAGTGATAGCAGCCTTTCGTTTACAGACCGCCTGTGGGGAGCCTTGGGGCTTGCGGCGGGTACCTATGAGTATGGTGGGCAAAGCTACTCGCTGCTTGAGGCGGTGGACGCGCTGGTTGACAAGCCAACTGAAAAACCCAAGTTCATTCTCACAAAACCCCTTATCACCAATCCATTTTTAATTACCAATCCTCCAAAGAAAATCCCCGTGAGTAACCCCAAGATAACTGACCCCCCAACGGCGGGCAAACAACCCGGACATCTTTCTATCTCTTCTCCTGAGGTGGATAACTCAGGGAGGCTGGTCTCAAGCTCAGGTTCAAATCCCACAGGAACGCTTGGTGTCTCACAGATGGCCATTAATGAGGGGCAGGACACCAACGCCCTGGCCGATGCCGCCAACAGAGCCTTAAACGCCCAATCAAACCCCGGCCGCTCCGATGCCTCAAATACCGATGAGGTGGGAGCTAGCCAGCAGGCTGTCACGGATCCCCGCGTAGCGGCGGCGATTGTTGGCGCGGCCGTGTTGGCCCTGGCGGCGGCTCTATGGTTTGCCCTGCGCCGCCGCAAACTGCCAACGCCTCTCACCAATACGAGTGGGCCTGAACCTGCGGGAGAGTGAGGGGTGCAGATTATAATCCGCACAGAGGCACCGGTTTATCCCGTCACTGCGCGTAAAGCGAAGCAATCCGGGCGGTGGGCTGCGGCCCCTTGGCCGGGTTGCTTTGCCGCTTTATGCGCTCTAACAAAGAAAAAGGGCGTTTGCAAAGCCGTTTTAAGCGTGCTGCTGTCACTTGCGCTGGCGGGCGGCCTCACGGCCTGCAAACCAACTGATTTTTTTACCGAGGTGGTGATAACGCCTTTTGCTGAGACAGTTGACGAAAATAACCCCACCAAGACCATTGTGAACTCCCCTGATGCCACAGAGGAGTCAGCCTCACTTACCGCGCTGGCATGGACCGATGAATCGCCGCAGTCAGTAGAGGTGGAAAACCTTGTCACCTACTCTGATGCTCCCACCTCCACGCTTACCACCCATCATTCCATCTATGACCTCCGTCCGCTTTTTCCTGGCATTGAGGCCAGTGACGCCGTGCACCTTGTCTTTGAAAGTGAAGCAGAACTTGACCATGAGTCCAAGGCCAATGAGCAGGACACATCTGCTTCTAACGTCGCCTCAAGAAGCGTTGGCGGCGCTGAGAGCAACCAAAGCGGCGAGGTGGCTTCCTCTGAGAGCGCCTCAAGCGGAAATTTTGCGGGAGCAGGTGAGGCTGGCGAGGAGGCCGGTGGCTCAGAAGAGACGGGAGACGAGCCTGGGGGCAACGCGCCAAGCCCAGATGAACCGGGTAGCGATGAAGGCCCGGCTGATAACCCTGATGGCCCCACAGAGAACCCGTCTGGCGGCTACAACGGTGAGGTGAAAGTCTATAATCCCAATGACGGCTTTGCCCGGGTAAACCGCGTGGAACATCTCGCTGTTTTGGGAAATGATGTCGCGGTGATGGCTCAGTCCCTGGGAGGAGCGGGAGCCATCTGCGCCATGAATGAATATGCCTACTATGGGCTTGATGCGCAGGGCCAGCCCCCTGCAAAAACCCACAAGACGTACTCAAGCTTTAATGTGGTGTTTGGTGGTGAGCTTTTTGCGGGCTTTGAGCAAAACGCGCTTCTCTGGAGCGGCGATGGCTCTTCTCCTGCCAGCGTCAAAGACATTGACGCGCTGGTTTCTGCCTGCGGGCAGGGCGGCGTTATCATCTATGACCAAAAGATGGGCAACGCTGAAACCCTCTTTAGCCTGGAGCAGCGCCAGCGCCTCCAGGCGGCGGAGATACAGCTTGTGCCGGTGGATATGTCTACGGTACAAGGCATGCTTGATGCGGCGCAGGTGATAGGTGAGGCGCTCTCTCAAAGTAGCGAGTGTGCGCAGGATGCTCCTGCCCTGGCGCGTGAATACATCAACACGGTGCATAACATCGTGCGTTCAGTGACGGCGGCAAACGGTGGTTCGCTGGCCGCTCTTAACGCAGCAGGTGGTACCCTTCTAACCGCGTATAACAGCCCGCCGGTCAGTTCTTTTCGCTACTGGAAGACCTATGGCTACATTGCCACTGACTCAGAGTCAGGGCTTTCCTTTACCCAAGATGCCAATCTCGATGTCTCAGATGTCGTGCTTTTTGGCAACAACAGCGCCTGGATGGATACTCCCCTCTCGTTTTGGATGCAGGCGGCGGGTGTTTGGGACAGGACGACAAGTGCAGGCGTACCCGGGACAGGTCTCACACTCTTCTGGCCTTCTAGCCAGTCTCGCTCGTTATCAATGTTTGGCGGGGGAAAAAGCGGGGGAGCGTTGACGCGCTGGCTGGGCTCACCTGTGCTAGGATCCAGCGCAAGAGCTGGTAACGTAAACTCAATGATAGGGGAACTCCTAAGTGTGGCTACGCATATAAGTTATTGGGGCTTAGGATCTTCTCAGATTCCCTACCTGATAGTTTGCGCCTCTGACGGAAAAGCAGCCGCACAGGTGAAGGATGCTGTGGTTACCAGCATGATGTCTTATGAGCAGCGTACGGTGCTCACTCCCTACTCGGTGTTGCCGTACCGCGGCTTTTTTCCAACGGCGACCGTGGGTGACACGCATTATTCCTCTGTCATAGGTGTGACCAACGGCACCACAAGCGAAAGTCCGTTTTATATGGAGCTTGAGGCGGATGATGTGGTGCGAGAAAACCCAACGGGGCTTTTGAGCAGTTGGACAGAGGGAAACATGGAAAGCGTGCTTGAGGCCATCTGGCTGGCTGATGTCTATTCATCCTCTCCGCAAGGCTGCAACTACTCACCGGTAACCAACATGGACAGCTTTACGGTGTCCATTGGCGGTGAAACCTGCAAAACCGTGAAAGAAGCTGTGCTCCAGTTTTACACTACCTTCTACCGCTGCGATGCCAGTGGTGTCTATGGCGCCATCGTAACGGATGAGGGACTCTAAAGGGTGGCAGCCAAAAGCGATAAGCCCAGGCGCATAAAGGCCCGCAACCCCGCAAACACCTACGCAACCTCAGAACAGGCGCGCCATAGCGCGCGCGCAGAAGCGCGCCGGGTGCTTGTCTGCGGGGTGGCAGCGCTGGTGCTTGTTCTTTTGGCCTGGATACTTCCCACCTATATGTTTGAACATTCAATGATGCGCTTTACCCCAGCGGTCTTTTTTGATGTGATGGCCTACAACCTCGATGGGCTGGCAAGCGTGCTCACCGGTGGTGGTGGCTGGTTTGAGAACCGCTTCATGGCGGTGGTGGTTTGTGCTATCAGCGGCGCTGCCCTGGGCCTTACCGGCTCTACCTACCAAGGTGCCTTTAACAACCCGCTTGCGGCCCCCAAGACCCTTGGCGTTATGGCGGGTGGCGCGCTTGGCGCCCTCATCTTTGTACTGCTCCTGCAAGGTGTGGGCCCCCAGATGCCGGGCAGCGGAACTTCGATTACCAAGGGACAGGCTGACGCTTGGATTGCCAGCTTAGACCCACTTGAGTGGTTTTGGGTCAACTACGGCGAGTGTCTTTGTTCTATGGCGGGTTGTTTTTTGGTGGTGGGCATTGTCATTGCGCTTACCTCACTTATTGGTCGCGGCAGGATGTCAAACATCATCGTTATCATCTTTGGCCAGGTGTTTGCTGGCACCATTACAGCCATCATCTCTTTTTGCCGCTATTACTTCACCCGCGATGGCGGCATCGACATGGTAGATCAACTGCGCGAGATAGAAAACTACACGATGATACGCACCTATTACTTTCATGACCTGCTTGTGATCGTGGCACCCATAGTGGTGTGCATGGTGGTGGTACTGCTGCTGCGCAATCGGCTCACCCTACTCTCCTTTGGTGAACACGAGGCCGCCTCCATGGGAGTAAACGTCAATCGCACGCGCTATATCATGATAGCCATCTGCACGCTGATGACCGCCATTGCCATCTCCTTTGCCGGGCATGTGGCGTTTTTGGGCTTTATCTCAGCGCACCTCTCCCGGCGTATCGTGGGCCCTGACTTTAAGTATCTGCTCCCCGCCAGCGTGTTTGTGGGAGGGGGCCTGCTTACGCTTATCCAGTACCTAAGCCAATCTGGCCTGCCGTATACCTCGCCGTATGCCGCAGGCGTTATTTGCTCTATTGTGGGACCATTTTTGTTTTTGCTTGTGGTGCTCAAACAAAGAGGAAAGGGCAGCCTTGGTGAGTGGAAATAAAGACAGGGGTTATGTCTCTCGCATCATCGAAAGCGCTCGCGCATTGCGCGAGCGCGATGCCTTTGAGCCGGCTTCGCGCATGGTGGGCGATACCATATCAGCGGCTCGTGCCAAGGCTGAAACACGCGCTCAGGGCAAAGATACGCGCAGGGTGGTTATAGCCTTTGGGTTGGCGACGGCTTTTATCGCGCTGCTCTCGCTGTGCTTGCCCTATCGTGGTATTGACACCATGGGTTCTGGCGGCACCATCTATCCCCTTGGAGACGTGCTTGACTGCTATCGCCTTTGGTTTGATCTTACCATAGCGCCGCTGTTTGATAACACGCTCTATAACCTCACCACCTTAAAGCTGGCTCAGTTTTCCCAAACGCATGAGGGGGGCATGTACACAATGGTCACCAACCGCGCGATGGCAACAGCGATAGTGGCAGTTTGTGGCATGATGCTCGCGGTTTCAGGTTTGCTGTTTCAGGCATCGTTTAGAAACCCCCTGGCCACACCTTCGATGCTGGGTGTGTCAGATGGCGTGACGCTGGGGTGTATCGTGTTTGCCTGGTTGGGAAATGGCTCTATCTCAGAAGACCCTGGCCTCTACCTGCTGTGTGTCTACGGCTTTGGCGCGGCTGCGGTGGTGGTGGTGCTGTTTTTATCCAGGGGCATCAGCGGGGGCGCGCGCTACAACGTTTTTGATATGCTTCTTTTGGGAACGGTGATAACCCAACTTTTGAATGGTGTTAATGCCTTTGTGCAAAACTTTGTAATGGACTATGGAACCTGGCAGTTGTTCTACAATGTCCAGCAGGCTGGAGACGCTTTGCACGATCCTCTGGTGCAGGGGGTGGTGGCCGGCGTCTTTGTGATTACCGTGGTGCCTGCGCTGATGCTGCGCTTTAGGTTAAACCTCATCGCCTTTAGCAATGATGAGGGGCGCATGATGGGTGTGCGCTCCGGGTTGTTGCGGGGGTTGGCGCTGGTCTTAGGCGCAACCATGCAGCTGGCGGCCATCGCCTCCATAGGGCAGGTAGCCATGTTGTCTTTGGCGGTGCCCTTTTTGGTGCGCTACCTGATGCCAAGCGACTTTCGCAGCCAGTTTTTAGGCAACTGCCTTATTGGCACGGCACTGCTTTTAGTTTGCATGATAATCCAGCACTTTGCGTTAATCGGCATCATCACGGTGCCGGTGGGCACCATCGTGAGTATACTTATCATACCGTTTTTTGTATGGGTTATCGCGCTGGGCCGGGGCAGGTGGAGCTAGCGTGGTGCCTTCGTCTAAGGGCTTATTTAGGTTTGCGCGCCGGGCAGGCGCTCGCGTGCGCTCGCGCGCGGGCCAGCGTCCGGGTGTTTCCCGTGCCTCGCGCTTTTGGGCGCGCGCGGGACGTGCGCTGCTTCTTTTGGGCGCGTTGCTGCTGTTGGTGTTGCCGGTGCTGCTTATTGCTCATCCAATAAGCTATATACCCCTGCTCGCGGCCGTTTTTCTGGTGAGTGTGTCATGGATATATCTCCAGATACTGCGCCGCGCTCCCAGTGTAAGCGTGGCCCAGATGTCAGGTTCATGTGAGCGTGGTCAACAAACGGCCTTGTCCGTCGATCTTTCTAACTCTTCGCTTTTGCCCTGCGCGCGCCTTGAGATGGAATTTTTTGTAACTGACCTGTTTGGCAACTATGATGAGGTAACAAGGCTCACCTGCGCCCTGGGTTCGCGCGAGCAAAGCACGCTTAACTTTGATGTGCGCTTTGCGCATCTGGGTACCTACCAGGCAGGTATTGACCATGTGGTAGTACATGATCTGCTGGGCTTGTTTAGCTCACGTATCGCAGACAGCACGCGTCGCTCAGTGGTGGTGCGCCCGCGCGCGGTGGATATGGACTCAGTGGGCACCATGCAGGTTGTCTTAGATGAAAGCCGCAACATGCTTAAACCTGTCGCCTCAGATGATATGGACTATGCCAATGTGCGCGAGTATCACTACGGTGACCCTCTTAAAACCATCCATTGGAACCTCACCGCGCGCAACCCCAGCCATGTCATGTACGCGCGTTTGTACGAGGCCTACGTTAACCCATCGCTGGCCATTGTGATAGACGCCTATGCCCCTGATAGCAATCCGGAAGAACTGATGAGCCTGTTTGATGGCATGGTAGAGTGTGCCGCCGCGCTCTCAGCGCAGGCCCGTGAAGCGGGTATTGACGCTGAGGTTCGCTACCTCAACGGCGCCCATACCCCGGCATCTGCGCGCCTGGCATCAGCGTCTGATGCTGATGACCTGGTGATGGGCATGTTGCGCATCACCTCTGTAGATGAGGCAGGGGCACGCGCGGCCGGCACAGAGGAGATGCTGCGTGGCGCGGGCTTGCAGTCGCACGGCTTTGGTAATGTTGCGCTGGTGACCTCGCGCGTTGACGCGGGCCTTTTAACGGCGCTTGTTGAGATACGTATGCGCAGGCGCAACGTCATGGCGTTTATTGCGGTGCCGCGCGCGCTTCAAGGCAGGCCGCGTGAGAGCTTTCTGGCACCCCTGCGTCGTCTTGGGGCGGCGGGCATAGCCCATTATGCGGTGGAATCCACCGAGGTGGAGACAAAGGTAGTAGGACTATGAGAACCACGAGCATCCCTACAAACGCGCTCTCCTCCTTGTTCGCAGGAACAAAGGCGCTGGCAAAGGTGGTAGGACTATGACAGGGACCTTTGGGGCCTATCTTAAACAGAATGTGGGGGAATACCTGCTGCTTTTGTTGTCAGTATGGGCGGTGGCGGTGGTGGGCTTTAACGCCTATTACCTGGACAGCCTTCTGGGAACCCTAGGCTATGCGACCCGTGCGGGCCTGGCACTGGCGGTGTGCGCGGTGCTGTTGTTGACGCTGTATGCGGCGGCCTACCGGCGCAAGCGCCTGATAGTGGGGGCGGTTGGCTACCTGCTTGTGCTTGCCCTGGTTGTGGCGGCAGCACTCGCCTTGTCGAGCGGCGAGAACCCCTATGCTGATGCGGAGGGTAACTACCTCTATCTTGCCCTGGTTGTGGCGGCATCCGCAACAGGCGGCTTTTTGCTTACCCGTACGCTGGCAGGAAGCGCCGTGTGGTTTTTGGC
Organism: Coriobacteriales bacterium; assembly: GCA_031288185.1. Taxonomy (GTDB): domain Bacteria; phylum Actinomycetota; class Coriobacteriia; order Coriobacteriales; family UBA8131; genus JAITDU01. The sequence goes on along the minus strand of JAITRZ010000038.1, from coordinate 6,924 downwards.
CGCAGCTTTTTCCTGTACGGTGGTGCAAGCGTTTTATGAAAGCGGCGAGCTTGCCATGAGCGTGGCCGCCTCCCTTTCTGCGCTGGCCCTTATTGTACACCGCAACTTTAGACTGGGACTTGCCAGCGCCGATGTGGTGCGGCATCCCTCCCATCTTGGCAACTTTGCAACCTCTCTCACGCCGGTGCTGGCGGCAGGCGCACTTGCGCTTGTGGCCTGGTTTGCCGTTATTGGCCCGCTTAACCCCGCAGTGATGAAGATAACCCTTGTTACTGATTACCGACAACTTCCTATTGAAGAATTTAAGGGCACGGCTGATGAACATCCGGTACTAAGCTTTGACATGACCTCAGATAATCTTGTCGATGGCTTTATGTACACCACTGATGACCTAAAAGAAGACCCCACTTCCAATGTGCGCATTGACGCGGCCTCGGTGCTTGAGCAGCAGCTTCAGCAACAAGTTGAACAAAGCGCTGCCGCAGGCTCAGGAACCCATGATGTCCTTGACCAGGAGTCGCAGGAAGAAGAATTTGATCCTCTTTCATGGTCAGTGGTGTTTCCTATGATTATTGCTGCTTTGATCGCTACCGCGCTTATTATCGCTGCTATTGTTGCCTATTTTCTTGGTCGCAGGATCTGGCGCAAACGGCGCCTTACGCGCATACTCTCTCTGGAGCCCAGGGCGCAGGTTGAAGCGCTGTACCTGTTTGAACTTAGCCGTCTGGCCCGCCTTGGCTTTAAGGTGCCAGTAGGTATGACACTTAGTGAGTACGCGGCCAATTCTGCGCGTTCTATGGACATGCTCACTGAAGAAACGCGCGTGACATTTGCGCATTTAACCAAGAGATATGAGGCTTGTGCCTATGGGCGCTCTGTACCCACAGAAGATGATGTGGTGCCCTTTGTGGCCTACTACCTCGCGTTTTGGAAGGCGGCGCGCACGCACCTGGGCAACCTCAAGTACTTTTTTAAGTCATTTAGGCTCTAACATTATTGAGGCTCTGGCTCTTTTACCGTAGAGAAAGGCAGGCATGAAGCTAGCAGTAAGAGATATGTCGTGTGGGTGGGAAACGGGCAGGCCCGTCCAGCGCTATGTGAACTTCACGGTGGCATCCGGTGAGATATGTTGCGTGTTGGGGCCTAATGGCTGTGGCAAGTCAACATTGTTTAAGACGGTGCTGGGGCTCATCCCGCGCCAGGCGGGATCGGTGTCCTTTGATGGAGAAAACATCGCGCGCTGGAGTCCCAAAAAACTCGCGTCTGTGATGGCATACGTAAGCCAGGGGCACACCCCGCCTTTTCCCTATAAGGTGCGCGATGTTGTGCTTTTGGGGCGCACCAACAAGATGGGATACGCCCAGCCCTCGGCCAGCGACTATCAGATAGTTGATAACGCGCTTAATGACATGGGCATTTACGACCTTGTCGAAAAGCCTTACACCGATGTGTCAGGTGGTGAGCTTCAGTTGGTGATGATAGCCAGGGCTCTGGCCCAGCAGCCTCAGTTGCTGGTGCTTGATGAGCCCACGGCCGCGCTTGACTACGGTAACGTTGTGCGTGTCATCTCCAAGGTGCGCGGGCTTGCCAAGAAGGGATACGGGGTTATCATGACCACGCACAGCCCAGATCATGCCTTCATGTGCAACTCAAACGTGGTGCTTTTGCAGCGCAACGCTTCCATGCAGTTTGGACGTGCGGTGGATGTTATCACTGAGCGCAACATGCGCGATGCCTATGGCGTTGGGGTAAAGATAGTTGAGTTTATGACCCGTGAGGGCGAGATAATGCGCATGTGCGCGCCGGTCTTTTAGAAGGGATAGTACCAATTATGAAAGAGGCAACAACTCCAGAGAATGACGCGCAGGCGGCAGTGGTTGCGGCTGCTGCGGGTGCTGTGGGTGCAGATCCGGCGGCTGTGTCTGCTGCGTCCGCAGGCCCTGCGTCTGCGGCACACGCGACAGGTGTGGCAGGTGCTCCCAGTTTGGAGGTTGCGGCTGCTGCGTCCGCAGCTAGCGCGACAGGAGCGGCAGCCAGTCCGACAGGAGCGGCAGGTACTTCCAATCTGGCAGGTGCTACAGGCCCGGCAAGCGCGCTGGAACAAGCGCGGGTTGATGTAGCGCGCGCGGTGATCGAGCGCATTGTGAACAACGTGAACCGTGTCATCCAGGGCAAACATGACGTGGTAGAGCTGGTAGTGCTTGCGCTGGTGGCGCGCGGACACGTGCTTTTGGAGGATCTGCCGGGCACAGGCAAGACCACCCTTGTGTCAACGTTGGCAAAATCAGTAAACTGCGGCTTTTCGCGCATACAGTTTACCCCTGATGTCATGCCCTCTGATGTGTCGGGATTTTCGATATACAACCAGCGAACCCAAGACTTTGAGTTTCGCCCGGGCGGCGTGATGAGCAATCTGGTACTGGCTGATGAAATCAACCGCGCTTCTGCCAAGACGCAAAGCGCGCTTTTGGAGGCTATGGAAGAGCGGCAGGTGACGGTGGATGGCACCACGCACCCCCTTGATGAGCCCTTCATGGTGTTGGCAACGCAAAACCCTATTGAGCAGTTTGGCACCTACCCTCTGCCAGAGGCCCAGCTTGATCGCTTCTTGGCGCAGCTTTCCATGGGATACCCTGATTTCAACGAAGAGGTGCGTGTGTTAGAGCTGGGTGATGGGGCTAAGCTGGCGGTGCGTCCGGTGGTTTCAAGTGCTGACGTGCTGTCGGTGCGCGCAGCGGCACAGGAAGTCTATGCCTCCAAGATGATTATGCGCTATGTGGTGGAGGTCATCACGGCAACACGTGACAACCCAGAGGTGCAGGTGGGTTCCTCGCCACGTGGCGGTATCGCGCTATTGGCGCTTGCCCGCTCTTTTGCGCTTGCGCGTGGGCGCGGCTACGTGCTGCCTGATGACATCAAAAGCCTGGCGCCTCACGTACTGCGCCATCGCCTGTCGCTTGCCCATGAGGCGAAGGTGGCGGGGCGTACACCTGATGATGTGATCGCTTCCATCCTGGCGGGCATCGCGGTTCCTTACTATGACGAGGACGAGGCACGGGGGCTCAAACAGGCCGCAGGCGACACGGTGTTTGTGCGCTAAGGAAGTGCCAATTTATTGTGCCACTGTTGTGAGCAGTTAAGCAATAACGGGAGGCATTGATTTCTTGTGCCACTGTGCGTGAAACAGAGCAATCCAGCCGAAGGTTTGCAGGCTAGGATACATAGAAGCCCTACAGAAAGGTACGTCAGCCATGCTCAAAAAACATCCCATAGCCCTTGTACCTCTTGCCAAAACAGCACTAGCCTTCATGCTCGCCGCTACCCTTACGGCCACACTGAGCCTTGTGGGCAGCACACCAGCCTTTGCCGATCCCTCAGTGCCCTATTGGACAACGCCCACCACAGCTACGTTTGACCCCAATCTGATAAAGAGCTATGGGGTGCGGGCTGGAAGCGCTGGCCCTGACTATCTGGGCATCACCAACACAAACTTTGACTTTTATACTGGGTTCATCAACTCGCCCGCCCAGTACACCGGAACAACAGCCGCTCAGCTGGGCACGGTAGTGGGCTCAGGTCTTGCCATCTGGGCAACCGATGTAAACGTGAACAAAAATCCCTACTACCAAAACCTCTATTACAACATCATCAACCCCACTACATTGGCCCTACCCCAGGCCACCACTTGGATGTCAAACCCCAGTGCCTCGTGGGGTGACTCCAACGGTTCTTTGAGCTATAAAGGTAATGTGAGCACAGGGGCTGTTACCATTGCAGGTCTTGAGTACAATCCAGACATAATCTTTGGCGCCAACAAACTCACCAACTGGCAAAACCAAAATCCAACGGGTGCAAACTCACAAACCATCATCAATAGCTATCTTGCCACTGGCGCAGAGCAAGGCTATACCCCTACCTTCACGAGCAATGACGCCACCAACATCTGGACCCAGATCTATACGATGGGCAGGCTTGCCTCTGTTGCTCAGAGCCTAAAGGTGGGTACCAGTAAGGTAACCCGCTATGATACCAACAACGCCAATGTCTCAGCCCTCAACTATGAAAAGGCTATCAGGGGAAACCTCCTCTACATTGCCTCTCAAATAGACAGCGGCCATCAAGCCAAAAAGACCGTCGCTTATCTCTATGCCATTGATGGAGACGGTGTGGGCTACTTCTTTACCCCTACAGCTACCGGTATGCTCACCGGTACGGATACCGGTGCTGATCCCACCACCGCTACTGCCCCCAATGCTGACTATGCCGCCAACAACGGCACCATCAACTTTGGATACAGGGCCACCTTGCCCTTTGTTACCAACACCTTTAACTCAGGCAATGTATTTCCCAGCCCCAGTGCTCCTGTCAAAGGCATTGTCATGGGGGTAAAAGATATGTATAAGACAAACCCTGCCTGTACGGTGGGTGCAAATGATCTAACCGCACTTCAAGGCGTAGATGTCATCATCTATAACACCACCACCCTCAGAGGCAATGACCTCATTGGCACCATGGATGGCAAAAACAGCTCTGGTATCGCCATGAATTCTGTCTACAACGAAAGCTCCATACTCGCCTGGGCTACACGCCATGGCTTTCAGAATCCCGCAGCTACGGGAAACACCACCCTTCTCATTCCCGGTGATGACTTTGGCACAAGCTCTCACCAAGGCTTTGGCACCGTAAATACAACCGCAAAAGGTATGAGCCCCCTTTTGTACTGTCAGCGCAACTACACCGCAGATGAAAATGCCAAGGCAGCCTGGGCCTTTTCTCAGGTCTATCCTGAACTCTATGACAACAACCCTTACGCCACCTATGGCTGGTGGGTCAATAAAATCTATCATATCCAGGTAGCAAGTGTGCCCACCGTTGCCAAGTATATGACAAACAAGTCTGGTACGGTCACCTACTCTGCTGCTGTCGCCGCTTCACTTGAGAGTTATTTTGAGACAGGCTACCAGTGGTGGATAGAGTCTGGTAGCTACAACCCTGCCTGGTCTCCGTTTGCCTACTACAACGGCTCTTCGCGCGCTTCTTACTACTCAGGTAACCGCTTTAGCGCAGAAGAGTCAAATGAAGTTGGCATCTTTGCTCCATCGGTGCTGTGGAGGGCAGGCTCTCACCCCGCACTTCCTGCGCGCTATGCTTATTCAATTGGGTGTGACTACGGCGGCAAGACCTCGAATGATCCCAACGATTACGAGGGTGATAGCACGCCCAGCGCATACTATGCTGCAACGGCCTACGGGATGGCAGGCTACAAAAGCTATTACAGCTTCTACCCAACCTATGCATATCTGAGCGGAGTAAACCCCGGTGGCGCCGGCAGGCTTGAAAGTGAGGTGGTCTTTCTAAATGGGCATGCTAGCCCCACCCATATCCTTTTTGGGGATCATAATGATGCGCCAGATAATATGTGTGGGGTTCACTACACCAATGACTTGGACAGCAGAAACACGACAGGCTATCGGTATGCGGGCCTGCAACAACCGGGAAGGGATCTCTCCGGTGTGAGGCTGATTTCTTTCCTTGGCTGCGATACGGCCGGATACCCCAACGATGCAGCCTCCCAGTCTAATAATCTCTGCACAAGGGCGACAGATGACACCCGTGCAAACGGCAACTACGCAGATGCCGCGCTCGGGTTCACCGATTCAATATACTCATTCTATAGCTTCAGCACAATCGGTTTCCTCTTTGGTGATCCCTTCAACGCCAGTGGGCCGGAGTGGATTCAAAGATACAACGATGCCTTGGTGTATGGGTACACGATTGAAGAGGCTGTGGACTATGCGAACGAAATCAATACGTTCGCAAACTGGGGACAGTCTGCGCATATCGAGGGAGATAGGTCAACTACGATAGTCCCATGACGGGGAAGCTACAGAAAATGGAAACAAAATGAACAAAAGGAAGAAAAGGCTCATTATAGCCATAGCGACCGTAACATTAGGCACCCTGTCACTTCTGACAGTGTTTTTTCTGCGCATTGCTCCGGACGATACGTTGCCTCAGCACGAGGCTCCAACGGAAAGTGAGTTGTCCCAGGGTCTCGCAGACGAAAGTCAGATAGACAGTCAAGACACCTCCATTCCTGCCGACATCGAAGGCGAGTACAGATACGATTCCGGAAGCAGCACAATTACAATGTCAGACACGCCTCCTCCGTCACTTCTGGATCTGCCGGGTGTCTATCCGGCTTCCGGTGAGTTTTCCTTAGGCGGTGTCCCCGAAGGCAAGGAGATCAACCTGTCTGAACATGCAGACAGATATATAGCAGTGATCGCGTCAATCAAAAGCATCGACCCTGACTTTGATACTGAGGGATATAGGGTAGAAGAGCATGTTACCCATCATGACGAGAATCGTGTTCCTGACCACGGCAATGTGAGGATGACGCTCTACATAGAAAACATCAAGACATCATCAAGCTGCCATGTCAATATCGATGGCAGTACCATCCAGCTTGCGAGTATCAAAGATCTCTACCATCCCACTACCACAGAGATAGAGCAGGCAAAACAGCAAAAGGCCGACTTTGAGGCCAGTTCTACCGGGCAAAAAGAAATTGAGCGCGTGAAGGCATCGCTTTGGCCCAGCGCAGAGGGAACCGAGCTGTATGAATATTCTGAAGACTACTACTTTGACTTTGCAAGCAACAGGCTCTATCTCTACATCAATGATATTCGCTGGGTTGGCGAATATGAGCTGCGGCGCAGAGAGCCAAGATATGGCTGCATAGATGTTCAGCAGGTATTAGGAAGATGAAACTTATCGCACTTGCTACAGGGCCAATCGTGCTGCTGGCAGCAGTAGTAGCGGTGATGCTTCTTTTCAGGAAGCCGTGTCTAAGGAAAAAGCAGTGAGTGGGTCTACCTTAAAGCTCAGAGAGTTCACCCTAAAGCTCAACAACCTCATGGG
>JAITRZ010000052.1 GCA_031288185.1 Coriobacteriales bacterium | reverse complement strand
CCTGGATCTTACCCAAAACCTCTATGGCTCAAGCGTTGTCCTCTTTGCTGATGCCAACGCACGAAGAACCTCCGGGACAAACTCGTACTACTGGCTCCGCTCTCCGCGCCGCGGCACTGACTGGGCCGCTTTGGTCTACGCCTCTACGGGCGCGATCAATTACAGCGGCGTGCTCGGCGTGCTCGGTGTCCGCCCCGCTTTTCGTATGAATCTGTCATAAGGGAAACGCACTATTCGCCAAAGACGTGCCCATGGCGGGGTGCAAGGACGCAAGACAAAGCGGTTCATCTGTCTGGCAACCAGACAGATGAACCGTCAAACTGTCGGTTCCTTTTGTTGCGAAATGACGGCCAGAAGCTGCGCGCCTAGCTGCCTTTCCACATTGACGGCAGCGACCAAAATTTGCTGCAGAGGAAACTATGAGAGCGTATACCCTTATCTTTGATTCTCATCATCAAGCCAATAATTTATTTTTACCTTGTTGGAGCCTTTTATTCCCTCCATTCCAATTTCTTTTTTGTATAAGTCTATTATGCTATTTGCCCACAAGATTATATCGTCTCCATACATTGATAAAATTGGGTGTTCCTCATGATCAACCAACATAAACCTACGAGAATATATCGGGAATATTCTTGAAATATTTTTATTTTTCATTTCATTTTCTCACATTTTATTTGCTTTATAAATCCATTCCCTTACATCCTTTATCGCCTGTATATCGTCTGGAAAACTGTATATATTTTGAGAATACAAAGGTTCACAACCCAAACTTCCATATATGTTTATTTGCTTTTTATTAACACCATTCATTACCGTATAATAATCTCTTAGTATTTCAGGCAATTGAAACCCCACACTGTTCTCAAATTCACGTATCTGATCTTTAGAAAGTCCTTTTTTCCATGTTGTTCCTTTTTGAATTTGAAACCCATAGACTTTTTTATTTAACTCTAAATCATTCCAATGGGTTTCTGTCAATTCTTTAATTTTGATAAAATATTTAATATATTTCAATTACAATCCCATTATATTGTTTTTCATATTATCAATATATTTCGTTCCCATGACACATCAATCCTCGAGAAGGAAAGGTTTAGGGGGGGGGATAGCGCTACGGCGCTTTGACGCGCCGTTCGCAAGGGTTCTCGCGACGTTGGACGGGCGTATCCGTATTTTACAAAAACGGCTAGGGGTGGTGTAGACGTTTTTAAGCGGATGTGATGGTGTCGGCACCGGTGTAGAAGTCATAGTTTGCTAATGTGCAGGAGATATAGACGCTGTTGTCGGTGATCAAGCTGGCGCTGTACACCTCGTTAAAGGGGCAGGCGGCCACCTTGTAGTAATAGACCTGTTCACCTACGGCCTTTGCGCCCTGGACGACCTTGTTGCCACGGCTGTCCATACCCTGGGCAGATATCGTTACTCCTTCACCCGTTAAGCCCTGCAATGATAGCAGCCTGGTCATCTCATCGTCTATGCTGGTGGCGCTGAGGTTCACATACTTGAGTTTGTTCCAGCTGCCCAAGTTGCCACGGGCCATATCCAGCGTATAGGCGCCGTTGAACAGTTGCTCTAGCTCAGTGAGTGAATAGGCATTGTAGGAGCCCTCGTAAAAACCCTGTATTTGTTCAGTAGACATGGCGCTGGGCATACTGATGACTTCTCGCCATTCGGCGTTGGGATCCGGCGAATCGGGCTGGTAGCGCGCATTGACGTAGAGCGACTGCCCACCGTTTTCAAGCTCGGTTACCATATCATCCATGCCGTAGGAAACGTAATTTGAGAGCAACGGTAGGCGAGGGTCAATGGCCTCACGGGTTTGAGTGGGGGTAAGGCTGGTTTTGGTGATGCCCGTGCTGGAAAGCATGGCTACCAGCTTAAAAAAGCCAAAGCCCAGGATTATCAGGGCAGCCACTACCAGCAGTGCCAGCAGTAGGGTTACCGTCGCGGATCTGCCCTGCGCTATACCACCACCGCGAATCTGATAAGTGGAGCGATGGATGTCAATAGGTTTAAAGGAGCTTGGCGCGCTAAAAATCTCGCTGTTATCCAGAGGATTACTAATTTTGCGAATTCTGGTGTTATCAGTAGTGCGCGTTGTTTTGCCAACAGCGCCAGAAGATTGCGCAGACGCCAAGCCTGCTCCTGCTCGTACGGCGCGTGCTGTTTTGCCAGTTGTGCTGGGAGAATCATCTGGTTTGGACGCTGATCGTGACGTTGGCCTGGATGTTCGTGGCCTGCTGTGCGCGCTCTGGGCACCGGTGGCACTGCGCGTGCGCTGGCGGCTTGGTATGTCCTGCGTGCCCTGTGTTTGCTGACGACTTCTGCGGCCCTGTGTTGGGAGTTCCTCGTTTGCTTGTTCTCTGGAGGGCCTATCTGTTGCGTTGCCTGCGCCTAACCGTCGGGTTCTTGTGCTGCTTGTTTCAGATTGCCGGGACGTTTTGTGCTTGGTGGCCGCCCGTTGTGTCGCCGCCATGGCATCGGCCGCTCCCCCAGCAACCGCCTGTTTGCCTGCTGTTGCCAATCCTTCTGCCGCTCCCCCAGCAACAGCCTGTTTGCCTGCCGCTGCCACTTTGCCCGCCGCATTGCCCGTGGCAGACTGCCGGCTGACGCTGGTGCGCCGTCTGCTGCTCTGCCGCGCCTTGGGGCCGCCTGCTTCCTTGGGGACAGTTTCAGTAGTCTCGTTTCCGGCGAAAGGCAGCTCTGGATAAGACTCACCAACCGCTGAATAGGCCACCGTCGCATTGGGGTCAAAGCGCCTGCGAGCCTGCGCGAGCCTGCGTTCTGGCTGCGCGTCCAGCTTTTTAATAATCTGGCTTAAATCCAGGTCTAGGTTGTTAGAACTGTCTTTGTGCTTTTGCTCATCGCTCATGGTTGCAACCTGATCTCTTAGTTTGCTGGTCACATTGTATACGATTGCAAAGGAGCCCGTATGCTATAGACCGTGTGTTCCCAGACCGATTCATCAGGGCCGCCAGCATGACAACGCTATACAAACCGGTTCCCGATTCTCTACAATTATCAGCGCAGAGTAAAGTAGGTTCCCTTGGGGACAGAGTGCTGCCTGTCATGGGCGGCAATTGATACGGGAGGCGTCATGTCCAATACCCTGTTTATGGCCGGCTTGGGCGGTCGGATATTTAACTGCACATTGCGGGCACTGGCCAACCAAAATAAGCTGGTTCAGTTGATTGGTGTCAGCGCCAGCGGTTCCAAGAATCTGGTGGAGATCGCTGAGAAAATCGAACACGACTCCACCCATCGTTTTTTTCCGCTGGATGTCTATTCGCGCCCGGTTGCTGAGGGCGAGGGTCTAGGTGAGGGGCACATCGGCTTTCTGGTGTTTGTGGATGAGGGTTCGCTTCTAAGCCATACAACCCCTCAGTTCAAGCACGAGGTTGCGGTGTTTGCCCAGGGCGATCCCGGTCGCCTGCCCCTGGCGACACTGGGCATTGATGTGGCCATTGATACCACCGGCAGGTTTTTGACCCGTGAGACCGCCCAACGGTTTTTAGACGCGGGTGCTAAAAAGGTGTTGATGAGTGCTCCGGCCAAAGACGACACGCCCCTGGTAATCTATGGCATCAACGATGAAGTAGACACGGGATTGGACATTGTTTCCCGCGCCAGCTGCACAACTACGTGTGCCGCGCCGATAGTTAAGGCCCTAGGTGAGATTTTTGGCCTGCCCAGAAACATCTTCCTTAACACCACCCATGCCGTCACAAACTCCCAGCTTTCCCTGGATGGTAATGCCTCAAAATTTGCTAATGGTTTTGGCTGTATGGACAATATCGTGGTCACTGACACAGGGGCTACCAAAAGCCTGCAAAAGATATTTCCGCAGATTGAGCAGACATTTGGTATCTCTTGTCGGGTGCCGGTGACCGACGGCTCTATCCTGTCGCTGGTTATGGAGTTTGGAGAAACGCAGGACGGCCCCGCCATCACCCGCGACAACGTTTTGAAGGCCCTGGCGGCCTTTGAGCGCGCTCATCCGCTGAACCTGCGCGTTAGCCATCGCAAAACGATGGTTTCGACCTACGTTATCGGTCGCGGCATCGGCTCGATAGTGGCTCCCGGCCAGGTTGAGGTTTTAGGTAACAATGTGCATGTGGTTGCCGGCTACGACAATGAGTATGGCTATGCCTACCTGCTGGCCCTCTCCGCCCTGAGCGCGCCGCTGCCAAACTGAGTGATAAAATAGTAAATTATTTACCTCTTTTATATCCCTGTTGGGTATTCCCTAACGTAGCACCATCTGCTATAGCACTATCTGCTGTTATATGCTTTTTTTGTTCACATAAACTACCGCAGAGCAAAAAAAATTTCAAGAAAATCTTTCGCTGCGCCTTGACTGTCAACCAACTTTATAGTTTAAGATACTCTGCACCCCCCCCCTTTAGTTGGCGCCGAACTTGTTCGGCGCCAACTTCTTTTTTCCTACCAGTTCCTCTTGTAGTGGGGCAAGCGGTTGTTATGGTCTTGTTGACGGATTGTCGGCCTCACCCTGCGGCATTGTGGTTTATACTGAGGCGCTGCGTTTTGGCGCTTGGGGGCAGTGGTTACCTGAAAGCTGATTTTTAATGGAAAGTGGGCTGTGACCCGCTTTCTTTTGTTAAGGCGCTGTTTGTACACATGCGCGTCTGTTGGGCGCGCGGATGGGCGCGCGGATGCGCAGTACGCAGGAACTGCCCGAGGCCCCAACCATGAGCGCGCGTCTGTCGGGCGCGCGGATGCGAAAGCAGGGTTGTGTTGATGAATGGATCAAAGCTACACATGCTGCTTGCGGCCCTAGAGAGTGCCGCTGAGCGAGAGGGTTATGAGCTAGTAGATATGGAGTTTTTAAGAGCCGGTCGTCGTTCTACACTGCGGATATATCTGGATAAGCCAGCCGGACTAACTCTGGATGATGTCGCGGCCGCCAATGCCTGGATAGGGCCGCTTTTGGATGAACTGGATCCGTTGCAGGGAGCCTATACCCTGGAGGTGTCCTCGCCGGGCATAGATCGTCCCCTGCGCACCATCAGGCATTTTCAGCAGGCGGTGGGCGAACAGGTGCAGATCAGCCTGCATGCGGCGGCTGTTCCTGAATTGTCGCCGGAAGCTCTCTCGGCCACCGGAAAGGGTAGCCTCTCGGCTATTGGCTCAGGCGGTTCTGCAGCCACTTCCCTCGCAGCCGGAGCGGGGAGCAGTCCTTCGGCCTGCGAATCAGGCAGTCCCTCGGCCACCTCTGGCTCCTCGCGAGCCAAAAGTGGCTCGGGCTTGGTTGGTAAGCGCCGCAAGTACACAGGTACGCTGCTTTCGGTTTGCGCGCAAAGTGGATTAATACGGATAGACGTGGGTGGAAAACCGGTGGAACTTGCCCACAGCCAGATAAGCAAGGCGCGCGTTAAGGGCCGGGTAGATTTTGGAAGTGGAAAGGAAGTTTGATGTCCTCAGATTTAGTGGCGGCGTTAGAGGCGTTGGCCAAAGAGAAGAATATCGACGAGATGTACCTGCTGGATCGGCTGGAACAGTCATTGGCAGAAAGCTACGAGCGGGTTCTTAAACTAAAGTGGGACGCACGCGTGACCATTGACCGGGAAAGCGGCGACATCATTGTTGAGGAACTGGTGGGCGTTGGCGAGCCGGATGAGGAAACCGGCGAGTACGAGCAGTATGAACCGCGAGTGGTTACGCCAAATGATGTCAGTCGCATAGCTGCCCAAAACGCTAAAAACGTTATCAGTTCTATCGTGCGTGAAGCGGGCCGGCAGACAATCTTCAATGAATTTGCTGATAGAAAAGATGAGTTAGTGACCGGCACCGTGTTGCAGACCACGCCCGATTTTACCATCATCAAGATTCGCGATGGGGTAGAAGCGGAACTGCCCCATTTTGACCGTCGCCGGCACCCACATGAGCTCAATGAGAAGCCAGACAATGAATACTATCGTCATAATCAACGGCTCAAATCGCTGATCATTGGCGTGCGCGATCCCGGCAAGCGTGATGAGGGCAGCCGCGGCGAGCACACACGCCCGGCAATAATTGTCTCGCGCACCCATCCTGATCTTATCCGTCGCCTGTTTGAGATTGAGGTGCCGGAGATATATGACGGCGTTGTTGAGATTAAGTCCATTGCCCGCGAGGCCGGCGCGCGCTCAAAGATCGCCGTGAGTTCGCGCGAACCCAACCTGGATCCGGTGGGTGCTTGCGTGGGGCCCAAGGGTTCACGGGTACGCATGGTGGTAGAGGAACTGCGCAATGAACGCGTCGATGTCATACAGTGGGACGCGGATCCCCAGATCTTTGTGTCCAAGGCGCTGTCGCCCGCCAAGGTGACCAAGGTGTTTGTGGATGAGGATACGCGCTATGCCACAGTTATCGTGCCGGAGGATCAGCTGTCACTGGCCATCGGCAAGGAAGGGCAAAACGCCCGTTTGGCGGCACGGCTGACTGGCTGGCATATCGACATCAAGAGCGCCAGCATGCGCACGGAGTTGCCTCATCTTGTGACTACTTTGTTTGAGGAAGAAGAGGATCTGAGCGAACATGAAGATGGTCGCTGTGAGTATGTCAACGACAGCGGTGCGCGTTGCCGCAATCACGCCCGCCCCGGCTCTCGCTACTGTGGCATACATGAGCGGGCGCTTAAGCAAGAGGCCAGGGAGGACATCGCCGGCATCCGCTCTGTGGCGCAAGCCACAAAATCAGTAGAGCAGGCTATCGCTTTAGAGGACGCTTTTGAGGCTGAGAGCGCTGCGGACATCAAGCATGAGGCATTTACTAAAATGCGCGACAGGGTAGAGCAGATTGAGGATGGTTTTGACGTGGATGACGGTGTGAGCCTGGAAAATGCCCTGGGCGCGCAGGCGGAGTCACTGTTTGGTAGTGACCTGGCTGATGTTGAAAAGGACAGGGCGTCGCTGGCTGAGGACAGCGCAGATTAGTTGAGGGACAAGATTGGTCAAGCAGCCCAAAATAAACAGAAAGCCTATTTTGCGCAGCTGCATAGCCTGTAGGCGCAACGCTTCCAAGCAGCAGCTTGTGCGCATCACGCGCGGCACGGATGGCATTTTAAGTTGTGACCCCAGTGGCCGCAAGCCGGGCCGAGGAGCGTATGTCTGTGCCAATCCAGCCTGCTTTGACCTGATTGAACGCAAGCGACGTCTGGGCAACGCCCTGAAATGCGAGGTCACCTTGGCCGACTACCAGCGTCTGCGTGCCGAGTTTAACGCGGTTTGTGAGGTTTTGCCGCATGCAAACGGCACAGCGTTAAGCGCCGATGCGTTAAGCGCTGATGTGAAAGATTGAGAACGGAGCACTATGGCTGTTATGCGCGTACATGAGTTGGCCAAGGAGTTTGGGATGAGCTCCAAGGAACTGCTCACCCATTTACAGGAGATGAAGATTCCCGCCAAGGGTCATTCCTCCACGCTCGTAGATGCTTATGTAGATAAGGTCCGCAAGCAGCTGGGGCCAGAAATTGCCGAGCGAGCGGCCCAGATCGTGGCAAAGAAAAAGGCTGAACAGGCCAAAAAGGCGGCTGCGGAAAGGGCTCGACGCGCTGAGGAAGCTACAGCTCATAAGGCTGCCGTAGAAAAGGAAAGGGCACTTAGAGAGGCGGAAAGAGCTCAACGTGCCCAACAGGAGGGTTCCGTCGCCGGCCCTGCCGCCGGTGCTTCCGCCAGCGTTGCTACCGCTGCTCCTGCCGGTTCTGCGGCTAGCACTTCCGCTGATACTTCTGCCTCCGTTGGTGCTCTCGCTGGTTCTGCGGCTACTACTCCTGCTGCTTCTGCCGTTGATGTTTCTGCTTATTCTGATGATAATTTTGCTCCCGCCGCTTCTGTCGGTGTCGCTCCCTTGCCGCCGGCTGCGCGGAAACAGGCTTCCGTTTCTGCCGTTGAGCCAACTGCTCAACCCGTAGAGCAGGGCTCAGGCGGCCACTCCGCGTTTCGTGCCAAAGGCCCAGGTAGCTCGTCTGCCTCGTCAGCCAAAGGCTCAGGCGGTCACTCCACATCCCGTGCCATGGGTTCAGGCGGCCACCATGCCAAGGACTCAGGTCACTCCACATCCCGTGCCATGGGTTCAGGCGGCCACTCTCCGTCTCATTTCACGCCCCGTGCCAGGGTCACGGGCGCTCCTGGCGCGCAAGGTGGAAGCGGCCAGACCGCGCCCGCGCGTGCTGCCACAACCAAACAACCGGCATCAGAGGCGGCGGGAGCACAACCAGTGCGCAAGACAGCGCCAGGCATCCCTGCTATTCAGCACAAAAAAGTCTCACCGGACACCGGAGCCCCCCCCGGCGCTGATACTTCTTCTGCGGGCAGGAAAACCAGAGTTGCCGGTCGCAAACCGCACTTTAGTGAACTACTCTCGCAAATTGAGGCAGAAAAAAGTCGCATCGAGGCTGAGAAAGCCAGTCGCAAGCAGACCGCCCAGCGAGGCCAGCGCGCCGCTGGTGCACAGGCTGGCGCCAAAAAGGGCGTTGGTTCAACGCGCCGTGGCGTCGCCGCACCAACAGCGGATCAGCTCAAGCAGACAGGCGCGGCATCCCCTCACCCCAAAAGCTTACCCGCCCAACGAGCAGACGGTCTGGCTTCAGCCGGCGAAGCGCGCTTTACGCAGTCAGAGGAAGGGGAGGTCAAGGGCACTCGCAAACCCAAAAATCGCAGGGGGGGCAAAGGACAGCCTGAGCGCTTTGACGACAGCATCAGTGGACGCAGCCGGCGGCCTCGTGATGTCCGCAAGCAACCGGCGAGCGTGTTAATAACTGAGATTTATGACGAGGACGACGCCTCTGAGGATGAGCGCTACCGGCAGATGGCTCGAGCGGCTGAGCAATTGCAGCGCGAACGTGTCTTGGCTGAGGCACGGGCGGTGGTGCAGGCGGCCAGCGACGATGGTGGCGGTCGGCGCAAGAAGCGTAAGGAAAAACGTGTCGCCCAGGCAAAGGAACGCGCAGAATTGGCAGCCATCGAAAAGGGTTTGGATCCCGCGCTGGTTTTAGATGCCTCGGTGGTAAAGGTAAGTAGCGGTATCACCGTGCAGCAGTTTGCTGATGCCCTGGGCATACCCGCCAGTGACATAGTTAAGCGTCTGCTGCTTTTAGGGTCGCCCTTGACCGTGGCCCAATCCATGACCGATGAACTGCTTGAGTTGATCGCCGATGATCTGGGGCGTAAAGTGCGCATTGTCTCTCCTGAGGAGGAATACGCCGTTGTTATTAATGACGCTCCTGAGGATCTAAAGCCCCGTCCGCCGGTTGTTACGGTGATGGGCCATGTTGACCACGGGAAGACCTCGCTTTTGGATGCTATTCGCGAAACCGGCGTGGTGGCCACAGAGGCTGGCGGCATCACCCAGCACATTGGTGCCTCTGTTGCCTTTACCAATGATCGCCAAATTACCTTTATCGACACCCCAGGGCATGAAGCCTTTACCGCCATGCGTGCCCGAGGCGCTCGGTTAACGGACGTGGTGGTGCTGGTTGTAGCCGCCGATGACGGGGTAATGCCCCAGACCGTGGAGGCCATTCACCATGCGAAGGCCGCACAGGTGCCCATTGTGGTTGCAGTTAATAAAATCGACAGAGCTGGCGCGACCCCTGAGCGTGTGCGCCAGGAGCTCACTGAGCACAACATCATACCTGAGGAATGGGGCGGCCAAAACATGTTTGTGGACGTTTCAGCCCGCCAGCGAACGGGTATTGACGATCTCCTGGAAGCAATCATCTTGCAAGCCGACGTGCTGGAACTAAAGGCCAACCCCTCTGTTCTGGCTTCCGGCTTTGTCATCGAAGCCAAACTTGACAAGGGTCGCGGCCCCATTGCTACCGTGCTGGTGCAACGCGGCACCCTGAAGGTGGGCGACGCGGTGGTGATGGGCACGTCCTATGGGCGGGTAAGGGCATTGATAAATCCCCTGGGCGAGAACGTCATGGGCGCTCAACCCTCCTACCCTGTAGAGATACTGGGCCTAAACTCTGTGCCGGATGCCGGTGATGAATTTCAGGTTTTTGCCGAGGAGCGTGACGCGCGCAACCTGGCCGAGGATCGTTCACTACGCCAGCGTCTGGCCGAGCAGCAAAAATCCCACGTGTCTCTGGAGGATCTGTTCCAGCGCATTGAGCAAGACAAACTCTCAGAGTTGAACCTGGTGGTAAAGGCTGATGCCCAGGGCTCCATTGAGGCCCTAAAGGATGCCCTTCAAAAGATGGATCAGTCTGAGGTGCGCATCAATGTAATCCACTCAGCGGTGGGTGGTATCTCTGAAACCGACATTAATTTGGCTGCAGCTTCTGATGCCGTTATTATTGGCTTTAATGTGCGACCCACTGCCAAAGCCCGACAGCTGGCTGACAGAGAGCGGGTGGAGATAAAAACCTACAAGGTCATCTATCAGGCCATTGAGGACATCAATGCCGCGCGCGTAGGTTTGTTGGCGCCTGAGCGGATTGAGCGCGACACCGGCATAGCCGAGGTGCGCGAGCTGTTTAGGGTACCCAAGGTGGGCACAATAGCCGGTTGTATGGTTGTAGAGGGAGAGATTTCTCGCAATGACCGCATGCGCGTGGTGCGTTCCGGCGCGGTGGTATATGACGGACGCATTGCGTCACTAAGGCATTTTAAGGAAAACGTCAATAGCGTCAAGGCGGGCTTTGAATGTGGTATTGGAATTGATGGTTTTCAGGACGTTAAGATTGGCGATACCCTGGAAGGTTATACGGTGTCCGAAGTGGCCAGGGCCTCCTAGTTTCCTGCCGGTAAAGGAGTTTGAATAGTGAAACAATCCGCCGCTTCGCGCAAGATCAATGAAACCGTGCGCAACGCCCTGGCCCAGCTGTTGCTCACTGAGTTTTCTGATCCCCGATTGGCACTGATTACCGTTACTGAGGTTCAGGTTTCCAGGGATCGCAGTGTGGCCCAGGCATTTGTGAGTAGCAACGCTGAGATGTATGAACAGACGTTACAGGGGCTCAACAGCGCCAAGGGTCGTTTGCGCTCCCTGCTTGGACGTGAACTGGGATGGCGCGTAACCCCAGAGTTGCGCTTTGTGATTGATGCCGGTATTGACCATGCCCAAAGTATTGATGAGGCTCTCAAGCGAGAACGGCGCAAGCTGGAAACCACGGCTAGGGCCACTGGGGGCGCAAGCGAAGCGGAGGCTGCCGAGAGCGCAAGCGAAGCGGAAGCTTCCGACCCCCCTGACCCCTCCGCCCCCTGCGCTTCCTCTGACCCTACCATAACGGCGAAGAGAAAAGACGGTGAGTATACCGGCAGTATCAGCGCCGCGCAGGTGCTGCAACTCTGCCAGAGCGTCGATAACATAGCCATTGCCGGCCATACCAATCCTGATGGCGACTGTCTGGGATCTGCCCTGGCTTTGGCAGAGTTGCTTAGGGCACAGGGTAAGCAGGTGAGCGTACTTCTTGGGCAGAATGCGCCTGCTCCATCTCTCTATGGTTTTTTGCCCCATTACACCTTTGTTTCGGCTGACCACTATGAGGGCTGTCCGCAGTTATTTATCGCGGTGGACAGCCCCACCATCAAAAGGCTGGGTGCGTCACAGAATGTGTTTGAGCGGGCGGCGCAGACCTTGGTCATCGATCATCATATACATTATGAGAATTTTGCTAACTATTATTTTGGGAACGCCAAAGCCGCCGCTACTGGCAACCTTATCTGGGAGCTGATCAAACTGAGCGAGAGGGTGCCCACCCGCACCATGGCGCTGTATTGTTATGTGGCCATTCTTACGGATACCGGACGTTTTTCCTTTGAGAACACAAACAGTCGGGCCTTTGCTGATGCTTGCGAGATGGTAGATCTGGGTGTTGACCCCGCGTTTGTGGCCAGGGAGGTGTATGAGAACAAATCACGGGAGCTGTTGCAGCTTGAGGCCCGGTTGATTGAACGGACGCATTTTTTGTGTGAGGATGCCCTGGCCTGTTCCTATGTAACCGACGTTGACCTGGGTGAACTGTCTATTGCGCGTGATGCTACTGAAGGATTGCCCACTATCCTGCGTTCTATTCAAGGGGTAAAAGTTGCCGCCTTGTTTAGGCAGGAGGGAGACATCGTGCGCGTGAATCTGCGCTCACGGAGTGGTATTGACGTAGGCTCTCTGGCCATGGCCCTGGGGGGAGGCGGGCACGTTGCTGCAGCCGGGCTAACGTTGGAAATGCCGCTGGGTGCGGCCTTTGCAAAAGTGATGCCAGAATTAACACATCTCTTGTTGACGTGTGATGAGTTGACGCATGATGATCCCACGCCGTTTGTGCAACCGTCTGGTAAGATTTCCGCCCAGGTGTCACAACAGGTTGGGGAGATCGGGAGGGACTGGTCAAGTGACCTCAGCTCTGAGCGCTGGGCAAACGCAGACAAGGCGCAGAGGGACAAGAGCGTAGACAAGGCGCAGGGACGGGATAGCGCAGGGGCACAATAATCCTTCGCCCTACCATCGTTGATAGCCAAGCGCGGACATACCAACCTCAGTGGCATCCTGGCCATTGACAAAAGCAGCGGCCTCTCCTCACATGCCGTTGTTGATCGTGTGCGCCAGGCAACCGGCGAGGGTCGGGTAGGACATGCCGGCACCCTGGATCCGCTTGCCAGCGGTCTTTTGGTGGTTTGTGTGGGATCAGCCTGCCGGTTGACTTCTTATTTGATGTTGCAGCCCAAGACCTATCTGACTCGCCTTGTCTTTGGCGCTTCCACTGATACAGATGATGCCACCGGACATGTGCAGCAACAAGCCGCTTTGCCGGCGCGCTTGGGCGACGCGGATTTTGCGCGTGACTTTCTGCTGAGTCTGATTGGCCCTCAACTACAGCTGCCACCTGCCTTCAGCGCTATCAAGCGCCAGGGGCAAAAAGCTTATAAGGTGGCGCGGCAGGGACGCAATCTTGAGTTGGAGCCGCGTCCCATCGAGATTTTAGACATCAGCCTCCTGGCCCTGGGCAGCAATTTCTGGGACATTCGAGTACGGGCAAGCAAGGGCACCTACATCCGTTCCCTGGCCCGCGACATTGGCCGCGCGCTGGGTAGCCAGGCCCATGTGGGCGCGCTTAGACGCATTCAGCATGGGGCGCTGCATGTGAGTGCGGCAGTGGCTGTGCCGGGCGAGCTGGTTGCCGGTTTTTCAGGGATTGCAGGCATGCAGGATAGAGACGATTTAGCTGGTTTTTCTGGGGCCGAATGTACGCAGGGCGCAGACAGCACGGCGGAACTTTTCAGAGGTACGCCGGCTCCCTTTGGCGCACAACCTCCGTTTATTGACCCGCTTCAAGCGCTGGAACTACCGGCCCTGGCCGTCGATTCTCGCAGGGCCGCCCTTATTGCCAACGGCAGGCCGCTCCACCTCACAGCCGCAGCTCTGGAGGGTGGGGGTGTACAACAAATTTGTAGACCAGCTCCCATCACGCGATTCCTGGCTCGCTGTTTGTCAGGATGGGAAACCGATGTGTCCGGGGACAGGCACTTGGCGCCTACCGAGCCAGACCAGCGGCTTGTGGCCATCACACACACAGATCGCCTTCTGGCTCTTTACCGTTGGGACAACCGTGCCGCTTCCTGCAGCCCAGCTGCGGAGCAACAGACATCCAATGCTGGCGCTTTTGGCAGTGAAATTGCTTATGAAAATGATAATAGCGACAGTGCCACTCTTACCTTTGTGCCTGAGGCGGTGCTACCGGGCGGCATTGCTCTTAGGCCAGCGGCTCCGTCATTACAAGAAAGCATTGCTCTTGCTCCGTCCTCCCAGACCCTGGATATGGCGACACGTTTTGTCGCCATTGGTGTTTTTGACGGAGTGCACGCGGGGCATCAGGTTCTGTTGCGGGCCCTAGCCGATGTTGCGGCCATCCATCAGGCCAAGCCGGCCGTGTTGACCTTTGACCGGGATCCGGACGCGTTGTTGTTTCCAGACCGGTTGCAAAAACTGCTCAGTGACAACCAACGACAAGAGCTTTTGCGGGCGCTCTCGGGTGAAGTAATGACCCTGCGTTTTGATGAACATCTGGCGCGTCTAAGCTGGCAGCAGTTTTTGACGGACAGTTTGGGTGGCCTGGCGCATCTTGACGGCATCTTTGTGGGCAATAACTTTCGCTTTGGAGCGCAGGCAGCCGGTGGTATCCAGGAACTGAGCCAGTGGGCGATGGAACGGGGAGCAAAGCTCTATACGCAGGATTTGTTAAAGATAGACGGTGAGCCTGTTAGCGCGTCGCGCATCCGTTGTCTGCTTGCTCAGGGAAACGTGTGCGCTGCCGCCGCTTTGCTCACGCGCAACTATGCGGTGTGGGGCAGTGTGGTTGCGGGCAATGGAAGGGGCAGGCAGCTGGGTTTTGCCACTGCCAACGTCATAGTGGACGCGGGTTATGTGTCTTTGCAAAAAGCAGTATATGCGGCCTACTGCCAGCTGGATGGGCACCGCTATCGGGCAGCTGTGTCCGTAGGAGCGCCGCCCAGCTTTGCCCCTTTTCCTGCTTCCCGCGCAGGTGACATTGCCAACGAAGATGCCCTCATTGAAGAGCCCGGTGCTATTGTTCCTGCTCTTGCTTTCCGCGTAGGCGACATTGCCAACCTTGAACACCAGCTTGACCACAGCGGGCACCCAACGGATGTCTTGGGCCAACAGGCGGATTATCCTGGCCGGCAGATTGACTATCTGGGGCAGCAGACCGATGATTCTAGCCAGCAGACCAATCTGTTTCTGGAAGCCCATCTCCTGGATTTTTCTGGCAATGCCTACGGCCAGCGCCTGCGTATAGAGTTTGTGAAGAAATTGCGTCCGATGGAGCGCTTTGACCATATTAGCAAGCTGCAAGCTGCTGTGCGCCAGAATATACAATGGGTGCGCCAAAACCTGTGAGGCGTTCTGACGCGCGCAAATACGGCCTGTTTTCTTCTCGCGTAACAAAGCAGAAGGCGCAGGGGGCACGCCTTCTCATTGCGCTCGTTTTTGCGCTCGTTTCCCCCGTTACAGGCGCAGCCCCTCTACAAAATCCGCCAGGGCAGCGATGTCCTCAAAACCAAAGGCCGGCATATCTTGCTGTGCGGCAGCACGCCTGATACGCTGGATGTCTGTGACCACGGCGACAACAGCATTGGCCTCACTGCCTAGTTCGCGCTCGGCATCCTTGGGATTGGCGGCACGAAACAACTCCACCGTAGGTAGCCCGGAGTGGCGGTAGCCTTCCACCAGGATAATATCCAGCGCCGCTGTACCCTCGGCCACGCCCGCTCCTGACAACGCTATCATCGCTGCCAGGGTTTTGGTTGCGTCCTCCGGCGCATCCAGCTGCCGTACCATTGCGATTTTGTCCGGAGCGCTAACCACCGCAAAACAACTGCCAGCATGGGCATGACGCCAGGAATCCTTACCCTCAATGTCAAATTCAAAACCGGCGTGGCTATGGTGCTTCAGTGTACCTACCCGGCGCCCGCGCACCGTTAGCTCAGCAATCAGTTTTTCCAGCAGCGTCGTCTTGCCAGAATTTTGCTTGCCAACAAAAGCCAATGCCAAAATGTTCATACTCATAGGCCCATTATAGACACTGGCCGCCACCACCGCCAGCTTGGCCGGTTAATAGTGGCCACGCCCTGCCGCTTCCTGGCCTCGCGCCATCTTGCAGACGCAGCAGGCTTCTCGTTACCCGGTATCCGCTTCTTAGCGCCCTTGTCTGAGGCCGCGGCTCTTAGCTACCTGCTCACACCCTTGCTATGACGGTATCAACAGCTCATTAGAATACAACTGGTTGGCGCTTTGTGTGTCCAGT
>JAITRZ010000047.1 GCA_031288185.1 Coriobacteriales bacterium | reverse complement strand
GATACTTAAGGCCTGCGATATCAGGCCGGATGAGTTGTTGGCTATGCCTTAGCAGGCATTCACTTGATAGCTAGTGGCTTGCGCGTGTCTGTATACTATAATTCTGGGAGAATTCAGGTTATAAAAAATCCAACAGACAGCAAGAAGGCTGAAACAGCAAGGACACCAAACACCCACATGAGCACCCGGCCCCTTGTTGACGCGGCTTTCAGAACCTGGTGTTTGTACAAGTTGTTTGCTAAGGTCTTTTCTGTGTCATCGGCGCGTAGCGACTCTCTTATCATGCCACACTGGGGACAGGTACATTCCTCGTCAAAGCACAAAAACCCACAGTGCTCACAGGCACTGCGAACTTCTGAATAGTCAAGTTGGTAGACCCTCATAACTTATAGTCCCCAAGGCTGATGTGGCATTCAGGTTCCTTGTAATCATGGCCATCCAAACCGTCAATAACTCCCTGGATCACTTCCTCAAGGGTTTTATCTTCATTCAGGCCCGCTACTAAATCACTACCACAGAAACGATGAGCGAAAGAGATGTCCTTGCAAATCGCATGGTTTGTACCTCGCCTTCGGTTGGTTAGCATTGTGACAGTCACAATAGCACATCTGGCCTTCACACACAACAACACATGAGCCTGGCACAGCAAGAGCCGTGTCTGTTTATATGGCCGTGGTGCATCTGCTACAGGCGGGGAATACCTGGGTGAAGTCAGACCAGATTTTACAGTAGGAAAACCGTGTCTCCCGGCTGGCTTCCCACTCCTTATCCTGTGCCTTAGCTATATAACCCGTAAGGGCAGGTATGGCTATAGCAAGCAGGATTCCTAAGATAACTATCGCAACGATAAGTTCTACGAGGGTAAAACCTTTAGTGCCGGTTTTTTTGTGTAGGTGCGGTGGGTCTTGTATAGCACCTTGCACAGGGCATGCCCGGTGAGTTCTGCAGACCGAGGAGCCCTGGTGAGGGGCCACAGGAGCGTTTGCACTACTGAGGCGACGAGGTCGCAGAGTGTTTGAGCCGGCGTCCCCTGTGCGAGGGGCCCAACTATAAGGCACTCCTGTGGCGACAGCCCCGGTAACGTTTTTCTTGCCGGAACCTAAATCTGGGTACAAAAAACCGCCTGGCACATAAGCCTGGGCGGCGTCTTTGGCGCGTACACTCGCGCCCTCATAGTGGTTGGTGGATGGAAGAATGGCTAAGCTATGAGCTCCCCGGTGAAATTTGCGACATAATTTACTCCTTTCAGATTGCCTGTTGTGATACCTGCTTTAGTAGTGCGTGTCTTGCCTGCTTGTTGTGATAGCGGGTAGTGTAGCATAAGCGTAGGGGATGTGTCGCGAAGCACCCATAGCAGAATAAAGACGGTTGATTGCCCTTGTGTCTGCCAAGCCCTCTTTGTCTTGTTACTCTCACGCCCCACCGCCCTGGAAAGCATAGCAAAGGAGCAACCCATCAAAACTATCGCCCCAGATAGCACAGCGGCGCCCGGCCTGATGGCCGAGCGCCGCATAGCAAAAAGCAAAGCAGGTGGGCTGAGCTCATACGGTCTAAGCGATCAGTACATACCTCCGCCGCCGCCCATCGCTCCCGCCAAAGCCTGCGGGTCGATACCTTCTTTGGGAACATCATTGACGGTAGCCTCGGTTACCAGAATCAGGGCCGCCACGCTAGCCGCGTTTTGTAAGGCTGAGCGGGTTACCTTCGCTGGATCAATAACGCCATCTTTAATCAAATCACCATAGTGGCCAGTTAGAGAGTTCAGGCCCTGACCCTCGGGCAGCGCCTTGACTTTTTCAACCACAACAGAACCCTCAAAGCCAGCATTGTCCGCGATGACCTTGAGAGGTTCAACCAGCGACTTGCGGATGATATTGATACCAACCAGTTCATCGGGATCCTCAGTTGTAATCTTATCCAACGCAGGGATGGCATCAACCAAAACCACGCCGCCGCCGGCCACAATTCCTTCCTCAACTGCCGCCCGGGTGGCTTGCAGGGCATCTTCGATGCGGGCCTTGCGCTCCTTCAGCTCAACCTCGGTAGCAGCACCCACCTTGATAACCGCTACGCCACCGGCCAGTTTGGCCAGGCGCTCTTGCAGTTTTTCGCGATCAAAATCACTATCAGTATTATCAATTTCTGCGCGAATCTGAGCGATGCGAGCCTCTATCTCCTTCTTTGAGCCAGCGCCGTCCACAATGGTTGTGGTGTCCTTGTTTACGCGCACCGTTTTTGCTCGGCCCAGTTGGTCAAGCGTGGTCTGATCCAGTTTCATGCCTAGATCTTCGGTGATGACAACGCCGCCGGTAACAACGGCGATGTCCTCTAACATCCGCTTGCGCCTGTCGCCAAAGCCTGGGGCCTTAACGGCCACGCAATTGAGGGTGCCGCGCAGACGGTTAAGCAGCACGGTGGCCAGTGCTTCGCCCTCAAATTCCTCGCTGATTACCAGCAGTGCCTTACCAGCCTGCATAACAGCTTCAAGAATGGGCAAAATATCCTGGATAGAGGCGATTTTCTGGGATGTAATTAAGATGTAGGGATCAGACAGATCGGCTTCCATGCGTTCCATGTTGGTGGCCATGTACGGTGAGACATAGCCTTTGTCAAACTGCATACCCTCAACAGTGTCTATCTCAATGCCAAAGGTCTGGCTTTCCTCCACGGTGATCACGCCATCTTTGCCTACCTCTTGCATGGCAGCGGCGATCTTCTCACCAATAAGGGAATCGCCGGCGCTAATTGTACCCACATTGGCAATTTCTTTATTATCCTTAACGGGTTTTGAGGCTTTTTTGATACTGGCGACCACGGAGTCTACCGCCTTCTCAATACCACGGCGAATGGCCAGTGGGTTGGCGCCAGCCGTAACGTTGCGCAGGCCCTCATTTACGATAACCGAGGCCAGCAGAGTGGCGGTAGTGGTGCCGTCGCCCGCTACGTCGTTGGTCTTGACCGCGACCTCGCGCACCAGCTGGGCTCCCATGTTCTCTATTTTGTCTTCCAGCTCGATTTCTTTGGCCACGGTTACGCCGTCGTTGGTGATCAGGGGCGCCCCAAAGCTGCGCTCAAGGGCTACGTAGCGTCCCTTGGGCCCCAGGGTAACTCTGACGGCGTCTGAGAGTTTGGTAACCCCAGCCGCCAGGCTGCCGCGGGCGTCCTCATTGAACTTGATGTCCTTTGCCATTTTGGCTCCTTCCAGACTGTATTGTTGATATGTTACTGCGGTGGGCTATAAATTGTTGACAGCCCCACGGCTCAGCTGCCATAGATGGCATAGATGTCATCAGCGCGCAGGATAAGATACTCCTCGCCATCCACCGTGACCTCTGTTCCACCATACTTGCTGTAGATAACGCTGTCGCCGGGCTTTACACCAGGCTTAACCAGGTTACCGTTGTTGTCCAACTTGCCCTCGCCCACGGCGATGACCGTACCGCGCTGTGGCTTCTCCTGCGCGCTGCTGGCAATTAAAATGCCAGAAGCGGTTGCAGTTTCAGCCTCGTCCTGCTTTAGGATAACTCTGTCGCCTAACGGCTGCAGGTCCAGCTTGGCTTTCTTTGCGCTCATCAATTCTGCCTCCTTTACTCAGGTTTTACGTATAACAACTGACATTGATTCTTCTGGTGCCGGTTCACTGAAACTGGCATCCTGGGGTGTTTAGAACCGCGCCAAACGCGCGACCATCGGTCGCGCGCAGACATGGTGTCCATCGCACCCCAGTTGCCCGTCAGTCGTACCAGAAAGAATTAGCACTCGTTGAGCTAGAGTGCTAACATCCAAAAATGATACAGGAACATCTCAGCCTTGCAAGCCAGATTTGCGCCATCAACCAGCGCTGTAATAAAACTGTCATCTTAAGGGGACGGCAAGCGCCGGGGCGACCCAACACATCTGCCCCACATGAGAGAAGGCAAAAGGCAGAAACCTTGATGCGCTTTAAGCCGAGAGCCTACTGTATCACAAGGTGATATACCTCATAGTCTGCCTCAGCGCTGTAGTAATCAGAAGCCGGCAACGCATCAAGGAAGTCGTCGGGAGTAGTGATCCCATCAATCCGTTGCATCCGATAGGTCACCACAATGAGGGGCGAACCGGGTGAATCGTCATCAGGGAAGAAGAAATAGGCAAATCCGTCAGCGTTAAGCGCAGTAGAAGAGTTGGAGCCAACAAGGTAGAATAACCAGGTTCCAGGGTTAGGGAATGCCGCCGGATACACCTTGCCCATCAGGGCGGCGGCGGCGCGCTCATAGATCGCATCCAACGGTCCCTGAGAGTGGTGTGCGATTTGCAGCCCTAAGAAACATTTAGTCGCAGAGCCTGATTCCCCATTTTGGACATAATCAGATATAGCGGGATGTGCAGGTGATGAGGTGAGTTCACCTTTTGCATACGCCTCATCCAGCACGGTGCGAACGGCCACTATAGCGTCTCTG
>JAITRZ010000046.1 GCA_031288185.1 Coriobacteriales bacterium | reverse complement strand
CAGAGACGCTATAGTGGCCGTTCGCACCGTGCTGGATGAGGCGTATGCAAAAGGTGAACTCACCTCATCACCTGCACATCCCGCTATATCTGATTATGTCCAAAATGGGGAATCAGGCTTTGCGACTAAATGTTTCTTAGGGCTGCAAATCGCACACCACTCTCAGGGACCGTTGGATGCGATCTATGAGCGCGCCGCCGCCGCCCTGATGGGCAAGGTGTACCCGGCGACATTCCCTGGAATCTGGATCTTCTGGCTCGTTGGCTCCAACTCTTCTACTGCGCTTAACGCTGACGGATTTGCCTATCTCTTCTTCCCTGATGGCGATTCACCCGGTTCGCCCTTCATTGTGGTGACCTATCGGATGCAACGGATTGATGGGGTCACTATTGCCACCGACTTCCTTGATGCGTTGCCGGCTTCTGATCTCTACAGCGCTGAGGCAGACTATGAGGTATATCACCTAGTGATAGATTGATTCACCGTTTCGCCTGACAGTCCACCCACAGTCCACCCACAGACTGGTTAGTAGCCAGAAGGCGGTTTTCTGTTTGTCACCCCAAACGCCAGCAAAGCAATGCGGAGATGTCGGCCGTATAATCCCTGTGCTGTGGCAGGTTGCCCCCTTGCTGGGTGTGCGAAAAATTTGTAGGTCAACTCCCATCACGCAACCAGCAGGGACTCAGAGCCAGCATAAAAGGTACCTAACAGGATGCGCTCCTCGACGTGACGGTTCCGCCAAGCTCCCCGGTGTGACAGCTTAGGCGCATTGCCCCCCGCCACGCTCCTCAGCGTGACGGCTTAGGTACATTGCCCCCGTTGTGCTCTCCACCGTGGCGGGTGGTGTAAAATACGCAGATATGAAACGATATTTTGGCACTGATGGTGTCCGCGGTGTGGCGGGCAAAGACCTCACCGCAGATATGGCCCGTATCCTGGGCACCACCGCCGTGGAGCTTTTGGGACGGCGGTTGATTATTGGCCGGGACACGCGTCTTAGCGGAGACATGCTGCAAGAAGCCCTGGTAATGGGCATTACTGCGGCGCGCGGCGAGGCCCTATTGGCGGGCGTTATCCCTACGCCGGCGGTGGCTTTGCTCACCCGGCAACTGGGTGCAGACGGCGGCATTGTGATAAGCGCCTCACACAATCCACCAGAATACAACGGAATCAAATTTTTTGATTCCCAGGGGTATAAACTAAGCGCCGAGATGGAAAGTCAATTTGAGTCGCGGCTGCAACTATCGCTTAAAAAAACGGCAAATTTAAAAGGTGCTTCTACGGTTCCTCGCCGGAGCGCCTGCTCAGCTCCTGACTCCTCGTCCCAAACCGCCAACGCAGTCCAGGTAATTACTGACGGGCATGAACGTTATATCCATCACGCAACCACCATTTTGGTACAACGCGACATCGACCTGCGTGGTATTAAGGTAGCGGTAGACTGCGGCAACGGCGCTGCCTTTGCCACCACGCCTGCGGCATTGCGTCGCCTGGGTGCCGAGGTGGTCGCCATTAACAGTGACGGCGACGGTAGGGTGATAAACGTGCAGTCCGGTTCTACCCATCTTGGCCAGCTGCAACGCCTGGTTGAGCGGATAGGCGCCGATCTGGGCATTGCGCATGACGGCGATGCCGATAGAGTCATCGCTGTTGACGCTGGAGGCCAGCCTATTGACGGCGACTTTATCGTGGCCATCTGCGCTTT
Organism: Coriobacteriales bacterium; assembly: GCA_031288185.1. Taxonomy (GTDB): domain Bacteria; phylum Actinomycetota; class Coriobacteriia; order Coriobacteriales; family UBA8131; genus JAITDU01. The sequence goes on along the minus strand of JAITRZ010000046.1, from coordinate 8,587 downwards.
GGATCTCAAGGCTCGCGGCGAACTTGCGCACAACACGGTTGTGAGTACGGTCATGTGCAATTTTGGCTTTACGCAGGCCATGAGCAAGGCCGGTATCCACGTTATCCAAACGCCGGTGGGCGATGCTAATGTGCTTAAAGAACTGTGTCAGGGCCAGTATGTTTTGGGTGGTGAACAAAGTGGGCACGTGATCTTCCTGCGCCATAACACCACGGGAGACGGTCTGATAACCGCCCTGATGCTGATGGCGGCCATGCGTCAAAGCGGCCAGCCTCTGGCACATTTGGCTGCGGCGGCCATGACATCCTGTCCCCAGGAACTGGTCAATGTCAAGGTGGGGGACAAAGCCAAACTAACCAACAACGCGACAATCGCTGCGGCCCAGGCAGCTGCCGAGCACACCCTGCTTCAGGCTGGCGGCGGTCGGGTATTGATTCGCGCTTCAGGTACTGAGCCACTCGTGCGCGTGATGGTTGAGGCGCCCACCGCCACAACCGCGCGTCAACAGGCCCAGGCGCTTGCCGCGTTGGTGGCGCAGGAGTTAGCATAATCCAGCCGGCTTTGTGCTTGTCAAGACAACGGCACAGCGCGTTTGCGGAAGCGGCGATGTGCGTTTTGCCCAGCTTCCTGCAACCGGCTCAGCAACAGGAAAGGCACCATGAGCGCACGATATGTGCCCAAACACACTAAAACTACCAAGGTTGTAACGCCTTTTAGTGAGCAGCCGTCTGAGGAGAAAGAGAAGCCGTCCACCTCCCCCCCTGCAGACGCGCCCGCATCGTTAAAAAGGGTTTCTGAGGCCGCAACGGGCGGCACGAGCTCCCCCCCTGCAGACACGTTAGCGTCATCTGCTCAGGCGCCCAGCCCTTCCCGGCCCGTCAAACCTAGCTCCCCCCCTGCAGACGCGCCCGCGTCGTCTGCTGGTGCGCAGAAGCCCCCGGTCACGATTGAACAGCTTTTGGTGTTTGCCGTTGAGCGGCAGCCGCAACTCGCGACCGAGCGCTCCGCGCGTGCCGCAGCATACAACAAGCCAGCGGGTGGCGCGCAGTCGCCACAGGATACAGCCCCGCGGCGGCCACCGGCCACAACCTCGCTCACCCAAGCCGCCGTTTCGCCAGCCACAGCTCCACTCAGACAAGCTCCACTCGGCCCAGCAATTACAGCTCCACTCAACCAGGTTGCTATCCAACCACGGCGAGTGGCAACAGCCTCCGATGCCATCACTTCAGACGTTTCTGACACAGAACTGGCTCATGCCATTGAGGCGGCAAGTCGCGCGGTGCACAAGCGCCCAGATTTGGCATTGCCGCCCCTGAGACCGGTGGTTCAACCAGAGGTAACTGCGGACAAGGTGCTGGCCAGAATGCAACGACGGCGCTGGCCAATTCTTATCGCCCTTTCCCTATTTCTGATTTTGGTTTCTGGAACTATCACCTATATTGTTTTGTACAACCAGGCCATGCAGCGCGAGACTAACCGCACCAGTGGCTACCGCCTGCTGGATGAGGCCATTGCGCTGGTTCAAGAAGGCGATCTGGAAGTGATTGCGCTGGATGAGGCCATTAAAACTGAGATCACCGCAGAGGATCTGGCGCGGCGGAGGGTGATTTTGGAAAAGGTTCCCACAACCACCAAAACGCTCACCAGCGCGCTGGAGGCGGCCCAGGCAGCACAGCCGCTTTTGACAAGTTCTGAGGATCAGGCGTTTGCGCGACACGTGCTGGACGCTGCTGCCAATCGATTGGACATGCTCAGCAGCGGCGCGGTGCTTCTTGACAATGACATCAAAGCAATGAACTGCGCCCAGCTATTTGGTTTAGCCTGGGATTTGCTGGTGCGGGCAGATGAGGACATGCGCTCGGCAACAAAAACGGCCCAAAGCGGCAATTACTATGACGTGCGCGCCGCCATTGACCTCAACACAACGGTGCTTGAGGTGCTCAATCAGGCCAGTGAACTGTTAGGACAGGCGCAAGCAGCCTTTGAGGCAGCAGATTTTTCAGCTGTCAGCAGTTACCTGATACTCAAAAAAGAATCAGTTGAATTAGCAATTAGCTCTGATCAGGCTCTACTGGATGCCAATCTTGACGCTGCCTATACCCACAACAGCGCTTTCGCTCAAAAGGATGCCGAAGTGGTGGCGGCAGCCGCGCGAATACCCGCTGATCCACTGTCTCTGATAATCTCAACCTATGACCGGGTTATCAGCGCGGACAAGCAACTCTTTGACTCTGCGCGGGCCAATGTGGCCGACGCAGATGTCTTTATTCGCGAATATCTGGGCGTAGAAACGCAAACAGGGGTACAATAGAGGGAAGCATCCAACAAACCAGCCGCACTTACAGCCTAAATGTCAACAGACGGTTTGCAGGGAGGATCACATGTCACAACTGGTCGAGTACGCAAAAGAGCTCGTAGATGGTGTAGGCCCGCGGCCCGCATCCTCTAAAGGTGAGCATCAGGCAGCAGAGCGGATAATCCAAAACCTCAATGCTCTGGGCCTTAGCGCTTCCTTGCAGGAGTTTGGTTCTGCCCGCAACAGCGGTTGGATACGCATCCTTTACTATCTGCTGGGGGTTGGCGCGGCATGGGTTTTGTTTGCTGTGCCCGATATGAAGGTACTGGCTTTTATCCTGGCCCTGCTTAGTGTGGGGCTGTTGGTCTTAGACCTTCTGGACAAAAACCCCTTTACCAGGCTCATCAACCGTGGCCTGAGCCAAAACGTGGTGGCTCGTTATGTGCCGGAAGGCGCTGATCCACGACGCAAGATAGTGGTGGTTGCCTACTATGACTCCAGTCGCGCGCTGATTCAATGCGCTCCGCCTCTGGTTGGCTCGTATGAACTGCTGCGTCGCGTTGTTCGCTTTTCGCTGTTGGCGTTGCTGGTAATCACCTTGCTGTTCTTACTACCCCTGCCTGAAATTGTTATTTTAATAGTTGGTATCATCGGCTCCATTTTGGGAATACTCGTGCTTTTGGCGGCTCTGGCTGAAATAGTAAACCAGTTTTTGCCCTACAGCCAGGGCGCAAACTGTAATGCCTCTGGGATGGCGGCCCTGCTAGGGGTAGCTCAGTCCCTGCTGGGCCAGCGATCCGGCGTGTTTCGCGCAAGGGCGAAAGCTGATAAGAGTTCCAAAGCTCAGAGTTCTGAGGCCGCTGCCGGATTGCGAGGAAGCGCTACCGGCACGCGGCACGCGACCGCTACCGGCCCTGTGAGTGATGCCAGCCGTCTACGAGCCGCATCAACTCACGGCAGTCGTGGGGCAGCAGGCGCTGATAGCGCCCGCAGGACAGCGGGTGCCCAGGAACATGATGCCCAAGGCGAAGCGGTAGATGGCGCGCTCGTGGGCGATGTTCCGCGCCCAGGGGGATTGGGCGCCACCGCCAGTTTGTTGCTTTCTAAAGTTCGTAATTTGCTGGGCAGGCGCACCGTTGATGATTCTGGCGATCTTGCTGGTGAGGGGGCGCCCTCTTCTGCAGAAGACACTCAGAGCGGTCGGCAGTCTCGCCTCTCCGGTCTCCGAAAGCGTGAGAGAGCCGCTGTGGCGACAACAGACCCTGCTTCACCGGCGCAACCTGACGCGCAGGTTACTACCGGCATCCAGCGGGGGGCACAGCAGGCGACAACCAGAGGTGTTGTTGACGGCACGGTGGTTACCAGCGCCCTGCCAGCTGTGCTTGCTGAACGTATGGGAAGCCAGACAGCGCCTGTCATACGTCCCGGCGGTGCTAGATTTAGTGAAAATCCCAACGTGAGGCTTCGTCCACCCCTGTCTGAGTTACAAAAACAGGAGGTGGAGGAGCAGGCCGTCGCCTTTACCGAGCATGGTCGCTCAGCTAGTGCCGTGCCCGATTGGTTTGTCAAAGCCAAGGAAAGGGCCGCGCAGAAAACGGCCGCCGCCGCTGGCGCTGAATCTGCCCAGGATGCAGCTTCCCGTCTGCGCCTGCGCTCGCAATTTGCTGATCTGCCGGCAGAGGCCGAGGAAGCGGCATCCCCCGTGGCCACACATGGCCAGGGTGCAGATCCTGCTCATGCCTCTTTGGTTGACGCTGGTACAGCAACCAGGACAGCAGGCACAACCGCTGTGGGTAAGTCCACCGGTCTTGCGCCTGATGCTGCTGGCAACTTGGCCCAACGCGCTGCTGGCAATGTTGCGGTACCAGCCGTTACGGTAGCCAGCGCGCTTCAGGCTGCCGCTTCTGCCAAGACTGTGGCCGCCGCTTCCAGCACTGCCACTCGCGCGGCGGCCACAGACGCAGCCACTCGCACGGCGGCCACAGGTACAGCCGGCTCACAACCCGCCTTGGCCCCTGACACCGTCGCCAGCGTCACTCCTGCCAGTCATGTAGCTACACCTGGCACCGTCACCCCTGCCAGTAATGCAGTGATCCCTGATACCAGCCGCGAACCGGTGACTGATTATGCTACAGGTGATTATGCTATAGATACCAGCAATTCTGCTGAGGCCGTGTTCGCTACGCCTCCCACCTCCTCTGTCTCCCCTTCTGCCCAAACCGCGCGCCGGGTCACTCCCTCCGGCTCATTGCAGGCAGATTTTAGCGGGCTGGACAAACCGGGCGCCCTTACAAGCAGCCTGGACAGGCCGGGAGCCTTTGCCAACAGCTTGGCGGTTTCTGCCAACGATGGGGCCGACGAACACAAAGCTCCTGCCAGCACTGCCAAAGCGCTTGTGAGCGCCCCCCGCTCGGCTGCCCCCGCCCGTGAAGTTGACGACACGCCAGCCGCTACGCCTCTAGGAGGCCGGGCAGCGTCGGGCACAGAAACTGCTTGTGGAGCTAACGATGCATCAGCCGCTGAACAGCAGCCGGTCAATCAGCGTCTGCGCAATCTGCCCACAATATCCTTGGGTGATTCAGGCTCAATTCCCACTCAACAGGCCACCCTCTATGCCCCCAATCAACCCCAGCCTTTGCCTGACAGTGATTCGCGCGTTAGCAACACCGGCTCTTTTGCGCCACTGGGCGCCACAGGTGTGATGAAGCCGGTGGGTGAAGAGCTGTTTGAATATCACGAAGCTGAACACGACATCTATGTTGAGGATGTTGAGGACAGCGGCCACAGTGCGCAGGGCGGCGACAGTTTAGACAGGGACGCGGGCTCGCAGATGGTGCAGATGCCTAAGTCGCGAGCGCGATCCTTTTTTGGTAATCTGGGCGACCGTTTGGCTGGCACAAACCGCAAGGAAAAGTTGGGCAATTCGCCCGCCTCCTGGCTGGGCGTAAACAAGGACTTTAACGCCCGTTCTGAGGGTTCGCAGATTGGTTCTTGGGACCATTTTTCTGAAGATGAAGACGAGGGCTGGCAGGGCGGTGCCTACGGCGGTGCAAGCGATGAGGATAACCAACAGGCGCTCCAGCTCTTTAGCGATGAATTGATCGACAAGGAAGTTTGGCTTGTGGCGCTTGGTTCGCACGAGAATAAAAACGCCGGGATAAAGGCTCTGTTGAATGAGTATCGTCGTGAGTTGCGTAGCGCTCTGATAATCAACCTGGATGGTGTTGGCGCCGGCGACCTTTGCTACACTCTGGCCGAAGGAGCCTTCAGGCCAAGAACCACTGATCGCCGTCTGCAACACCTGACCGCTGCTGCCAGTGACGCGCTGGACGCCGCTCTAGAACCGGTGGTCTTTATGGGCTATGACACTGATGCGACGGCCGCCCTGAAATGGGGGGCTCGGGCCATCACCATTATGGGCTTGGATCGGCTTTTGCCAACGGGATGGCGGTGGCTGGATGATCACCTGGACGTTTTGGACGAGGACAGCATTCAGTTGGCCAGTGATGTGGTGATACAGATAATTAAATCCAGCTGACGCGCGGTGCCTCATTGAGATAGCTTGCACTGATGGGGCGACCAGCCCCCAGCCGTTTGCCCTGCTCAGGAGCGCGGTCGCCTGATTGCCGCAAAGATTATAGCCGGCCACAGGCTGCGCAGGGCACGGTTGTTCACATAGCGGGAAGGGCTGTGCTAGCATTAGAGCGTCACGGTTAGTTTCCCAACCCCCAAGGAGGTCTTTGTGGCAGAAGCGTATTGTGTTAAATGTAAGTCAAAAAAAGAGATGCAGGACGTTCAAGAAGTCACGTCTAAAAACGGGCGCCCAATGCTTAAAGGGACGTGTCCCAGCTGTGGCGGCAAGCTCAATCTCTTTATCAAGAAGTCTTAAAAAGGCTCTTGAAAACGCGCCAGCAGCGCCGCCCACGGGCGGCGCTGTTTTTTTACGCTGGTTTTGACCGTCTCCTTCTGTACGCTGATAGGATGTGTTGGAGTTTTGGTAGCGGTGGGATCACCGCAGTTTGGGGGTAGCCTCCTTCTGTACGCTGGTAGGATGTGTTGGAGTGCCCCTTTGCTGCGTTGCCCAACGTTACGGCGCGTACCGTAACCTTTTTGGCGCTGGTTTTGGTGGTGGGGAAGCGCTAAACTTGAGCGCGCAAAGTGCGTTGGTGTCGCGAGCCACCAGGCAAGCGTAGGGTGCCAAGCCAGCGCAAAGCTGCCAGTCAGGCGCAAAATGGCCCTGTAGACGCTGCCAGGCAAGCGCAGGGCCTACGCTTGGACTGGCTTAGAGCCAGATAAAGGACAGCCAGTGAATATTATCATCGTGGGTTGTGGCCGGGTTGGTTCTCAGTTGGCCACACTGTTCTCGCAGGGAGAACACAACGTGGTTGTGGTGGACGTTAATCCAGAGATTTTCTTGAACCTGGATCGTGGTTTTGAAGGACGCACGGTTGTAGGCGTGGGCTTTGACGAGGACGTACTGATTGAGGCCGGTGTGGAAACCTGTGATGTTTTATGCGCGGTTACTGATCAGGATAACTCTAACCTTATGATTGCTGAAGTTGGCCAGAAACTGTTTGATGTTCCCTATGTGCTTACGCGATTATATAATCCTGATCGCGCTAATGCCTATCTGCAACTGGGCTTGGACTTTGTCTGCGGTACCACACTGGTGGCCGAGGAAATGTACAACAAGGTAATAGCCGCGCACGGACAATATGTTGAATCAATTGGCGATTTTGAAATCATACGCTTTGTGCTGGATCTGTCAAGCAGTGAGAACGATACTGTTGTGGTGGGCGATCTGGAACGTGAGCATGAGATTCGCATCGTAGCCTTTGAGCGCCGTGATGATTCGCTTAGCTCAATCCCAACCAAAGACAGCATTCTGTACGAGGGCGATATTGTCATTGCCTGCGTGCGTAACGATCTGCTGGAAGAGTTCTCAGTGTATATGGCGGACTAAGCGCGCGACTAAGCGCGCGGTATCAGTATGGTGAACAAGAAAGCGAGAGAAAGCGTGGCGCAAAGACGGCTGGCACCGCTGTTGTTCACTAGCGCAGTTCACCAGCAACGCTGCGTCAAGCAGGACTGACAAGGACAAGCCTGACAAGGGAGTAAAGATGCGCATCGTTATCAATGGCGGAGGTAAGGTTGGCGAATATCTGGCCAACACAATGTATGCCAACGGCCATCAGATTGCCATCATTGAAATTGACAAAATGAAAATTGCGCGCCTTGCGCAACGGGTGCCTGAGCAGGTACTTTTAATCTGCGGCGATGGTTGCAACTCTGAATTTCAGAAAGATGCAGGCGCCGCCCATGCTGACATCTTTGTGACTACCACCGGTGCCGATGATGTCAATCTGGTGTCGTGTGAAATTGCCTCACTGGTTTTGAAGGTGCCACGCGTCATCGCCCGGGTCTCCAATCCCAAAAATGAGCGTATCTTCAGGCGCATGGGCATTGAGGCCGTGTCATCAACCATGGTCATCTCGCGCCTGATAGAGATTGAAGCCATCGAAGGCGCGCTGCACGCCGTCCTGTCACTAACCCAGGGCGACCTGGTGGTCACAGAAATCTCGTTGCCGGCAAACATGACGACAAAGACATCCTCCGGCAAGTTAGTTGCCGACATCGCCCAACTGCTGCCGGCCAACAGTCTGCTTGTGGCGGTGAGCAGTGGGGATAATCTTTCCATTGTCAAAGGCTCCACTGTGCTCTATCCCGGCGACCTGGTAATTGTGGCCAGCAAGCAGGGACAGGAAGGCAAGATTCGCGCCGCCCTGCAACAGCTGTGGTAAACGTTGTGGGATCAGGTAGCCACCACCTTCCCTGCCCATGCTCTTGCTGCCCCAGATGAGGCCCTTGGCAATGCCGAGCTTCACTTTTCCCACCAACGCTCTTGCTGTTTAGATCCGTCATGGTAACGCCGCAAATTTTGGGATAACCATCCCAACAGACAACCATCCCGCTAGCCTCCTGGACGCGCCCTTGCGCTATACTGTGCACGTGTTGCAGACTGCGCAAAACGTGCATGCGCATCTTTGAGCGGGTGTTGCCAAGTGGTAAGGCACAAGCTTCCCAAGCTTGTATTCGCGGGTTCGAGTCCCGTCACCCGCTCCAGTTGTTTGACGATAGGTTTTACTGGTTTGAGTTTGTCTTGTGCTTGGAACATCCGGGGACTCGAACCCGAGAGGGCGCGAAGCGTTAAGCAAACGTGCCAGTGGCACGTTTGCAGCTGAGCGGGCCGAGCACACGGAGTGGGCGAGGCCCTGCGGATTGCCCTGGGGC